>DATHBF010000286.1:0-9457 GCA_035296285.1 Pyrinomonadaceae bacterium
CGCCGGTCTCGGGCGAGGTCGTCGAGGTCAACGACGCGCTGCCCGACGACACCGAGAAGTTCAAGACCGACGCCTACGGCGAGGCGTGGCTCATCCGCCTCCGCCTGAGCGACAAGAGCCAGGTGGACGGCATGCTGACGGCGGCCGAGTACGAGGACTTCCTCGGGACGTTAGAGGAGTAACAGACCACAGTGCGCTACATCCCCAACTCGCCCGAGGAGCGGCAGGAGATGCTGGAGGAAGTCGGCCTCTCCTCGGCCGAAGAGCTCTTCGCCTCCATCCCTTCGGACCTGCTCCTGCGCGAGCCCCTGAAGACGCCGGCCGCGCTCTCCGAGATAGAGCTGCTCGAACGCTTCGAGGCCCTCGCCTCGCGCAACTCGGCCGCGCGCCGCCCGAGCTTCCTCGGCGCGGGCGCCTACCTGCATTACGCGCCGACCGTCATCGACAGCCTCATCCAGCGTTCGGAGTTCTTCACGGCCTACACGCCCTACCAGCCGGAAATCTCGCAGGGCACGCTGCAAGCCATCTTCGAGTTCCAGACGCTCGTCTGCCAGTTGACGGGGATGGACGTGGCGAACGCCTCGATGTATGACGGCTCGACGGCGATGGCCGAGGCGGTCCTGATGGCCGAGCGCGTCACGCGCCGCCGCCGCGTGCTCGTCTCGTCGGCCGTCCACCCCGAATACCTGCACGTCGCCCAGACCTACGTCGCGCACGCCGGCATCGAGCTTGAGAGCGTCCGGTTCGACGAGGCCACGGGGCGGACGACTCTCGACGGCGCGGGGCTCGACCAGACGGTGGCCGCCGTCGTCGTCCAGTCGCCGAACTTCTACGGCTGCGTCGAGGACGTGAGGGCTTTCGCCGACGCGGTCCACGCGGCGGGCGCGATGCTCGTCGTCGTCGTCACCGAGAGCGCGTCGTTCGGGCTGCTGCGCTCGCCGGGCGCGTGCGGCGCCGACATCGTGGTGGCCGAGGGCCAGTCGCTCGGCGTGCCGCTCTCTTACGGCGGCCCTTACGTCGGGCTCTTCGCCACGCGCGATAAGTACGCGCGGCAGATGCCGGGCAGGCTGGTCGGCGTCGCGTACGACAAGCAGGGGCGCCGCGGCTTCGTCCTGACGCTCGCCACGCGCGAGCAGCACATCAAGCGCGAGAAGGCGACCTCGAACATCTGCACGAACGAAGGCTTAATCGCGCTGGCCGCGACCATCTACATGACGACGATGGGCCGGCGCGGCTTGCAGGAGGTGGCCGAGCAGTGCGCGCGCAAGGCCGCCTACGCGCGCCGCCAGATAGCCGCCGTCGAAGGCTTCTCGGTCCCCTACTCCGCGCCCGTCTTCAACGAGTTCGTCGTCCGCGCCCCCGTCGAGGCCGCCGGGCTTCTGCGCCGTCTCGCGGAGGAGCACAACCTGACGGGCGGCCTCGCGCTCTCGCGCTTCACCCCCGACCGCCCGAACGACTTCCTCGTCTGCGTCACCGAGGTCAACAAGCGCAGCGAGATCGAGGCGCTCGTTGCGGGCTTGCGGGAGGCGACCGCCTGATCCCGCCGGACAGTCTCTTTGCCATGACCCACAAAGCTTCAACACACATCACGCAGAACGAGGCGCTCGTCTTCGAGCGTTCGCAGACCGGAAGGCGCGGCTACAGGCTGCCCGCTTTGGACGTGGACGAGACGCCGCTCGACGAGCTTCTGCCCGCCGAGCTTCGGCGCGAAGACGACCTCGAAGGCGTGCCCGAGCTGTCCGAGGTTGACGTGGTGCGCCACTTCACGCGCATCTCGACGTGGAACTACAACATCGACCTCGGCATGTACCCGCTCGGCTCCTGCACGATGAAGTACAACTCGCGGCTCAACGAAAAGGTCGCGCGCATCCCCGGCTTCGCCGCGCTCCACCCGCTCGCGCCTGAGGAGGACTCGCAGGGCGCGCTCGAAGTGATGTACGAGCTGCAGCAGCACCTCGCGGAGATCACGGGCCTGCCCGGCGTCTCGCTCCAGCCCGCGGCGGGCGCGCACGGCGAGCTGACCGGCGTCATGATGATGCGCGCCTTCCTCGACGCGCGCGACGGCGCGGGCGAAGAGGGCCGCCGCCACCTCATGCTCATCCCCGACTCCGCCCACGGCACCAACCCCGCCTCCGCGCACCTCTCCGGCTTCACAGTCCGCGCCGTGCGCACGACGGCCGAGGGCTTAACCGACCTCGAACACCTGCGCGAGTTGTGCGCGGCGGGCGACGTGGCCGGCCTGATGCTGACGAACCCGAACACCTGCGGCATCTTCGAGCGCGACATCCGCGAGATTTGCCGGGTGGTCCACGACGCGGGCGGGCTCGTCTACATGGACGGCGCGAACATGAACGCGCTCGTGGGCGTCGCGCGCCCGGGCGACATGGGCGTCGACGTCATCCACCTCAACCTGCACAAGACCTTCTCGACCCCGCACGGCGGCGGCGGCCCCGGCTCCGGCCCCTGCTGCTGCACGGAAGAGCTGGAGCCCTTCCTCCCCGTCCCGCGCGTCGTCCGCGACGGCGAGAGCTTCGCGCTCGACTACGACCGCCCGCAGACGATAGGCCGCGTCAAAGCCTTCTACGGCAACTTCGGGATGCACCTGCGCGCGCTCGCCTACATCCTGACGCACGGCAACGACGGCTTGCGCGAGGCCACGGAGGCGGCCGTCCTCAACGCGCGCTACATCGCGCACGGGCTGGCCGACACCTTCGAGAAGCCCTTCACGCCGCCGCCGATGCACGAAGTCCTCTTCACCGACAAGCGGCAGTCGCGCAAGGGCGCCCACACGCTCGACATGGCCAAGCGGCTGATCGACTACGGCTTCCACCCGATGACGATCTACTTCCCGCTCATCGTCCAGGGGGCGATGCTCATCGAGCCGACCGAGTCGGTCGGCCGCGCCGAGTTGCAGCAGTTCGTCGAGGCCATGAAGGAGATCGCCCGCGAGGCCGTCGAAGACCCCGAGACCGTCCTCGCCGCCCCGCACACCACACGCATCGGCCGCCTCGACGAAGCCGCCGCCGCCCGCAAGCCCATCCTCCGCTGGCGGCCCGCCGAGAAGACGGCCACGGCCTAGGCCCGACAGCCGCGCATCCCTTCACGCGCCGCGCGCCCCTTCACGCGGGACCGCGCGGAGCGTTTCGTCGGCGGCGTGTAACTTACGCTCTGAGCTTTCCACAAACATGAAGGAGGCAGGTATGAGAAGGAGTTCGACCCACAGGATTGTCTTCACACTCGCCGCGCTGTTCGCGGTGTGTCTCGCTAACCCGGCCGGCGCGAGCCAGGGTCCGACCGGCGGGGGCGCGTCCGAGGGTGATTTCAGAAAGGGTGTGGCGGAGGTGAGCACGGAGGGTTTCTTCGCAAAAGGGGAGGTCCCGTGGCTGTTAGCCAGGGAGACGGGCGCGCTGTCCGTCCACTTTAACCCGGGCACGGCACAGCTCGGCGCGACTGCCGAGACCGCGGACGCCCCGATGAGTGCGACGTGGGTCGGTGCGTTCCGCATCCCCATCACGCTCCCGACGCGGCTCGGCGGCCCGCGCGCGAGGCACTTCCTGCGCGGGGTCGTCGCGAAGGATGCCGACACGCGCATCAGGTTCGTGCTCGATGTCGGGGGCGAGAAGCCGCTGGCCGGCCAGATGTATGCCGAAGAGTTCCCCTACGGCAAGAGCATGGACGAGCAGTTCGTGCGCGAGTTCCCTTTCCGGCCCCGCGTGAGGGGCGTGGGGCATTACAGCGGCACCGTGATTGTCACCATCGAGAGGCGAAAGCCGGGCGCGCGGGCCGAGTTGCATCTCAGCTCGCTGGACCTCGCCACCGACCCCACCGACCGCGGCAGAAAGAAGGGCAAGAGCCGCGGGAAGTAACCCGGCCGCGGGCGCTTCAGGCCGGCAGTTTTATTTCGGGCTTGACGGGGTGCGGACGGTAGAGGACGACGGTGCGGCCGATGACCTGGACGAGGTGCGAGCCGGCGACATTCGCGGCGAGCGCCGCGCCGCTCTCCCTGGCGCTCTCGGGCGCGCCCTCAAGGACTTTAATCTTCAAAAGCTCGCGCGTGTTGAAGGCGTCCTCGACGGCGCGGGCGGCCGTCTCCGTAACCCCCTCCTTGCCAACGTGGAGGATGGGCCGCAGGTGGTGCGCGAGCGAGCGCAGGTGCGACCGCTGCTTCTTCGTCAAAGTTTCCGTGCTCACATTATCAACTCCGTGAAATCCGCGCCGCCCTCTTCGGGAGCGTCGCCCGCGAGGGCGTCGAAGGCGGCGCGCAACTGCTCTCGGTCAACGGGGCTGGCCGAGACGTGGTGGTTCGACCAGCCCTCCCCGCGCGGGCACGCTTCGAGCAGCAGCGCCAGCCCGCGCGCACGCGCCTCCTCCGGCCCGCCCGCCACGGCCAGCACGACGCGCAGCGCCACCTCGTAATCGTCCGCGCCCTCCGGCCCCTCGAAGGGCCGCGTGGCGTAGAGCGCCATCGCGTATAACTCGCGCAAAAGCAGTTCCCCCGTCAAGTCTCCCGGCGCGACTCGATCTCGCGCACGAGTTCCTCGTCGCCCACCGACTCCTCCCAGCCGGACGCCAGCTCAAGCCTCACGGTCTTCGCCCCCCCGCTCGGCGTGCAGACCACCTCGACTCGGCCCGCGTCGCCCTCGGCGCGCTCGGCCGCGTCGCCCTCCGCGAGCCCCGCGTAGGCCTGCGCGCACGTCCAATTAATCCCGTCCCCGCCCGTAACCTCTCTCGGCACGTTTGACCCTCCCTCCCCTCTGGCCTGATGATTACCCAACCGCCCCCGGACGCGCCAGCGCGGCGAACGCGAAAAGAGGTGTGCGAACCAAACGTTGACGGCTTTTTTAAGATTCCGCGACAAACGGGCCGGCATATTCATAAGACGGCACGGCGCTAGCCTGCCGTAGAACAAGAAGGGACACGAGGACTGATGACACAGGCCATAAGGGTTAAGAAAATGCGCGTCGGCGACGACATAATGACTTATTGCGGGAAGTGCAAAGCCGAACGCACTCACATCACGGCAGCAATGAAAACGGACACCGAGCCCGCCGAGGTCATCTGCCGCACGTGCAACTCCAAACACCGTTTCCGCCGCGCCCCGGGCGACGCGCCCAAGGCCCGCTCCCCGCGCGAGGGCGGCGCCTCCGAATCGAAGCCGCGCACGCGCAGGCCGGCGGCCGAGCCCGCGCCCGCCTCGGGGCGGCCCTACTCGCCCTCGGGGTCTTTCAAGGAGGGCGAGTGGATCGAGCACAAACTTTACGGCGTCGGCAGCGTCAAGGCGGTCCGCGCCGGGAAGATTGACGTGAGCTTCGACGGCACGGTCCGCACCCTCATTCACGTCGGCTGAGCGGGAAGAATTAACTTTATCGAAACGCCCCGCGGCGAACTCGGCGCCCGCGGGGCGAATCTCTTCTTTCTTTAATCCCGAACCACACCGACCACCGGGGGTTTTCGTCGAGCATGATTCTGCTCAGGAAAGTTATTTTTTGGTGCCACCTGGCGACGGGCGTCGTCGCGGGCGCGATTATCCTGCTGATGTCCGTCACGGGCGTCCTGCTCGCCTACCAGCGGCAGATTCAGAACTGGGGCGACGCGCGCAGCTACCAAGTATCGGCCCACTCGGGCGCCGCGACGCGCCTCCCGCCCGAAGCCCTGCTCACGAAGCTGCGCGAAGTCGAGAAGGCAACACCCACATCCCTCACCGTCCGCTCCGACCCGAGCGCGGCCGCCGCCTTCAACTTCGGCGGCGGCCGCACCGTTTTCGTCAACCCCTACACGGGCGAAGTCCTCGGCCCCGGCGCGCTGGGCGTCCGCTCGTTCTTCCGGGTCGTGACCGACTGGCACCGCTGGCTCGGCGCGCAAGGCGAGAACCGCGCGACGGCGAGGGCCATCACGGGCGCCTGCAACCTCGGCTTCCTCTTCCTCGTCTCAAGCGGGTTTTACCTCTGGTGGCCGCGCAACTGGACGCGGAAGGCCGTCCGGGCCGTGGCGTGGTTCAGGCGCGGCCAGAGCACGCGGGCGAGACACTTCAACTGGCACAACGTCATCGGCTTCTGGTCCGTCCTGCCGCTCTTCATCGTCGTGCTCTCGGGCGTCGTCATCTCCTACACGTGGGCGTCGAACCTCGTCTACCGCGCCGCGGGTGAGGAACCGCCGCCCGCGCAAAGGCCCCAGCAGCAGCCGCAAACGCCGCCGGCCAACGCGGGCGAAGCCCCGCAAGGCCCGGCCCTCTTTGAAGGGCTCGGCCGCCTGCTTGAGCGCGCCGAGCGACAGGAGCCGGGGTGGCGCACCATCACCCTCCAGTTGCCGACGAAGCCGGACGCGCCCGTGACCTTCGCGCTCGACCGCGGCGACGGCGGGCAGCCGCAGCTCCGCTCGACGCTCGTGCTCGACCGCTCGACGGGCGAGGTCGCGCGCTGGGAGCCTTTCACGAGCCTGACGACGGGCCGGCGCCTGCGCTCCATCCTGCGCTTCGCGCACACGGGCGAGGTGCTGGGCCTCTTCGGGCAGACCGTGGCCGGGCTCGTCTCACTGGGTGGGGCGTTTCTGGTCTACACGGGATTGTCGCTGGCCCTGCGCCGTCTGTTCGCGTGGGTGGCGAGGCGGCGCAGGGCGGCGGGGCCGGCGGCGGAACCGACGGCGGCCGAGGGTTAGTCGAAGTCGAGGGGGTTGCGGTAGGGCTTGTCCTTGTCCTTCTCGGCGCGCTTCATCGCCTCGCGGAACTTCTCTTCGAGCAGGCGCTCGCGGTCCTTCAGGGAGCCCAGCTCCTGCGAGAAGACCTGGTCGCGGACCTGCTTCTGCCGCTCGACCTCCTTCGCCATCTCCTCGAACGAGGCCAGCGGCTTGGCCTTCGCCTCGTGCGAGATGAGCACGCCGGTCTTGGCGTCAACGATCAGCGTCGCCTCGCAGCAGGGGCATATCACCGTCCAACTCTTCGCGTCGGCCACGTCAGTTCGCCTCCCTTCAACAGTCTCCGGCGAGAGTATACCACCGGCGTCGCGCGGCGTGCGGGCCGCAAACGAATTGCGGCTTCGCGTGAGGCGAACTCACGCGAAGCCGCAACGTTAAAGTTGAGACTGTAGCCTTCCGGCCGTTAGAAAATCTTGCGCCAGGTGCGCTTGAACCAGTTGCCGGTCTTCTTGGCGCCCTTGGCGGTCGCGTCGCCCACGTCCTCGGCCTTGTCGCCGACTTCGTTGACGCCGGCCTTCGTCGCGCGGCCCGCGGCCTTCGCGCCCTTCACCGTCGCGTCCTCAACGTCTTCGGCCTTGTCCGCGGCCTCTTCGCCGACGGCCTTGGTCTTGCGCCCCGCCACCTTGGCACCCTTGACGGTCGCGTCGCCGACATCCTCGGCCTTGTCGCCGACCTCATTGACGCCCTTCTCGGCGGCGCGGCCCGCGGCCTTCGCGCCCTTCACGGTCGCGTCGCCGGCGTCCTCGGCCTTGTCAGCCGCCTCGGCGCCCACGTCCTTGGCCTTGCCGACGGCGTCTTCGGTCTTGTCGGCGGCCTCGTGGCCGGCCTTCTTGGCGCCCTTGGCAGCCTTCTTGGCGCCCTTCTTCGTCGCGTCGCCTACGTCTTCGGCCTTGTCGCCGACCGCCCTGCCCGCCTCTTTCGTCTTGTCAACGGCCTTATCGGCCGTGCTCTCCTGCGCGTTGGTCTGGACTTCGGCGCCCACGCCGAGCGCCAGAACGCACAGGGCCGCGATTAAATGTTTACGCATTCGGTTGCCACCTCCCATAGTGCAATGAAACCAAACAGTTTGCCTTCCACTTAACAAGTGTTTGGCAACTCCGGTGCCAGAAGGCGGCGGCCCCGTTTAACTTCAAAGGCGCTGGCGGTTTTTGAGGATTTTGACGAAGGAGCCGGTGCGCAGTTCTGCCAGCGAAAGGCTCGTCAGCCGTACGGCTTCCTGTTCTGAGACGGCTCCGCAGTTGATGGCGCGCAGGAAGTAGTTGAGCAAGCCCTGACCGGTCGCCGCGTCGTCGAACACGTCGCCGACGAGCGTGGCGCGCGCCGCCTTCTCGACGAAGTTGCTGAGGCGCTCGGAGGCGGCTTCGAGGCTTTCGAGGAAGAAGGAGTAGACGGCGGCGTAGCGCGTCGGGAACTGCGCCGGGTGCAGGTCCCAGCCCTGATAGAAAGCGTTGGTGAGCGAGTGGCGCGTGTGCTCGAAGTGAAGGCGCCAGGCTCGATGGACGACGGCGCGGTTCTCTTCCTCCTGTTCGGGCGAGAGCGAGCCGCCCTCGGGCGCGCGGTGGGGGCCGACGGGCATGATGTTGGTCGCGCCGTCGGAGAGCCAGACGCCCGTGCCGCCGAAGGCGACCTGCATCATGTGGCGAGCGAAGTCGCAGGCGGGGTGGAGCATGTGCTGGTGGGCGGCCGTTATCTGGCAGCTCGCGGTGTAGTCGTACGTCCCGAAGTGCGCGGCGACGCAGCGCCCGCGCGCGGCCGCCAGCAGCAGCGGCAGGTTCGACTCGCCGCGGTGGCTGATGATGGACTGCGTCGTCTCGACCATCATCTCCATCTTGAGCGTGCCGGCGTCGAGATTGTTAACGGCCTCCATCTCGTCGAAGAGGTCGGCGAGCGCCGCGACCTGCTCCGGGAGAGTGACCTTGGGGAGCGTGACGAAGAAGTTCTCGGGCAGCCTGCCGCCCGCTCGTTCGAGGAGCGTGGAGACGAAGATGTCGAGCGTGCGGATGCTGCGCGCGTGAAGCTCTTCGGTGAAGGGCTTGATGCGGATGCCGATGAAGGGCGGCAGCGTCCCCGCTTCGAGCCCGCGCGCGGCCTCGGCGGCGGCCGCCTCGGCGTGCCCGTCCTCCTCCGCGTCGGGGCGGTTGCCGTAGCCGTCCTCGAAGTCTATGCGGAAGTCCTCGACCGGCTCGCGCCTGAGCTTCTCGACGACGCGCGTGTAGATGGTGTGGGCGAGCCAGACGGGCCGCTGCTCGCGGCGGAAGGTCTCGGCGTCCCTCTCCATGAGGGCGCGCACGGCCGAGTCGTCCTCGACCGCCGAGGGCAGTTGCTCCGAGCCTTCGAGGCCGACGGCGCGGGCGAAGGTGGCGAAGTCGGGCGCGTACTGCTTGAGCGCGCGGAGGGCGAGCGAGCCGAGGCGCGGGGCCGAGTCGGCGCGGAACAGGTGCGCGCCGCCGTAGACGGTGTGGACGGGCTGGCGCCGCATGGACTCGCCGGGGTAGCGTGCGGCGAAGTCGCGGTTGGCGCCGCCCAGCCTCTCAGTTATCTCGCGCGTCGTCTCGTCGGTCAGCGTTCTCTTCATGCCGCTCCTCCGCGGTGTGCCGGTTTCGTACTGCCGGGACATTCTACCGCACCGGGTAGTGGCCCCGTTACGTTGGGGATTCGTTACGGGGCGGCGCTCCGATAGCCCAACACCTCGGCCACCGACCAGACGTGATCGGTGAGCCCTTGCCTCATCGCGGGCGTCTCGCCCTTGAGTCCCCGGTGCTTACGG
>DATHBF010000287.1:0-10819 GCA_035296285.1 Pyrinomonadaceae bacterium
CTTCTCGACGACGACATGGAAGTCGGCGGAGGGAAGCTTCTTCCTGAGCTGCTCGATGTGGCGGGCGTAGTCGGCCTCTGAGAAGCCGCGCGGCGGCGTCGCGGCGTTGTTGCCGTCGGCGGCGGGCCGGCCGGCGTCCGCGTTGCGGTCGGGCGGCCCCGCGCTACGCGAAGCGGGCGCGCACCCGGCCGCGAGCGCGAGCGGGAGGGCGAGGGCCTTGAGCCAGAATCCTTTTCCCATGCTTCGACCTAGCGGGCGTCCTAGCGCGGCTTCTTCTTGTGCCGCTCGATGATGCGCAGGGGCGTGGCGAAGAAGTCGAACTCTTCGCGGAGGCGGTTCTGGAGGAAACGCTCGAAGGAGAAGTGGAGGCCGGGCCGCCCGCCCGAGGTGAAGAGGACGAAGGCGGGCGGGCGCGTGCCGACCTGCGTGATGTATTGGACGTGGAGGCGCGTCTGTCCGCCCTTGACCGGCGCGGGCGTCGTCGGCGCGCGGCCCGAGGCCATGACGCGCTCGTAGAAGGCGTTGAGCTGCGAGGTTGGGACGCGCCGGTTGCGCGCCTCGTTGGCGCGGACGGCGAGCGGAAGAACCTTGTCAACGCGCTGCCCCTTCAGCGCCGAGATGGTCAGCACTGGCGCCCATTCGAGGAACTTCATCTTGAAGCGGAGGTCGCGCTCGAACTCGGCCGCGGTGTGCGTGTCCTTCTCCCCGAGCGCGTCCCACTTGTTGACGGCGAGGATGATGGAGCAGCCGGCGTCGAGCGCGTAGCCGGCGATGTTGGCGTCGAGCGCGGTCACGCCCTCGACGGCGTCTATGACCACGACGGCCACGTCGGCCCGCTCCAGGCTGCGCCGCGCCATGATGACGGAAAGCTTCTCGGCCATCTCGTCGGTCTTGCCCTTGCGGCGGATGCCGGCGGTGTCGATGAGGCGGAAGGATTCGCCGTCGCGTTCGAGCACGGTGTCAACGGCGTCGCGCGTCGTGCCGGCGACGGGCGAGACGATGACGCGCTCGGACCCGAGCAGCCGGTTCAGCAGCGAAGACTTCCCGACGTTCGGCCGGCCGACGATTGCCAGCTTAACTTCGCGCCGCTTCTCCCCTTCCCCCTCGTCATCCGCCGAAACGTCCGCCGGCAGGTGTTCGACCAGCGCGTCTAACAACTCCGCCACGCCGTCGCCCGTCTCGGCCGCGAGGGGCACCACTTCGTCGAAGCCGAAGCGGTGGAACTCGGCGGCGTGGGCTTCGAGCTTCGACACGTCAACCTTGTTGGCGGCAACGAGGACGGTCTTGCCCGTCGCGCGCAGCAGACGGGCCAGTTCCTCGTCGAGCGGCGTCGAGCCGGCGCGCGCGTCCACGACCCAGACGAGGACGCGGGCCTCGCTGATGGCGAACTCGGCCTGCTTGAGAATGTTGGCGGGGATGACGGCCGTCTCGTCGGGGACGATGCCGCCCGTGTCCACGAGCGAGAAGCGGCGGCCGCCCCACTCGCTCTCGCCGTAGATGCGGTCGCGGGTGATGCCGGGCTCGTCGCCGACGATGGAGCGGCGCTCGCCGACGAGGCGGTTGAAGAGCGTGGACTTCCCGACGTTCGGCCGGCCGACGATAGCCACGAGCGGCAGCGCCCGGCCCTCACTGTTTTCGACTTCGGTTGACATACTCGGGTGGAGTTTAACTTGCTCCGGCTTGCGCGGGAAGCCGCGGCGGGGTTAACCTGCGCGTCAACTTCACCCACCCGCGAACAATCCGATGAACTTGAGAGAACTGCCCCGGAGGCTTATTGCGCTCGCGCGGCGGGCGCGGGCGCCGGAGGTTTCGCCGACGACGGCGCCGCACCTCGCGCTCGGGCGAAAGGGTGAGGAGTTGGCGGCCGACTTCCTTCGCGGGCTCGGCTACAGGCTGGTCGGGGCGAACTTCAAACTGAACGTCGGGCGGAACCTGCGCGGGGCTCTGGTGCAGGCCGAGATTGACCTCGTCGCTTACGAGGGCGCGACGCTCTGCTTCGTCGAGGTCAAGACGCGCGCCTCCGACTGGTTCGCCGCGCCCGAGGCCAACGTTGACCTGCGCAAGCAGCGGCAGATCACGCGCGCCGCCCGCGCCTACCGCCGCAGCTTCGGCCTGGCGGGAGCGCCCCACCGCTTCGACGTGGTCAGCGTCATCATCCCGCCCGCGGGGGAAGACGGCCGCGCACCCCCGCCCCGCCTCAACATCCTCCGCAACTTCTGGACGGAAGCGAAGTTCCGCAAGCGCCGCTGGACGGACTGAGAAGGGGCGCCGGGTGCCGGGTGTCGGTAAAAGAAATTCTTCCCCGGCACCCGGCACCTGGCACCCTTCTTAGCGTTCCGTCGCCTCGCGCGGCGTCGCGTTCTTCACGTACTTGTCGAACCAGGTGAGCATTTCGTAGAGGGCGTGCTCGGTGGACTCGCGGGCGGCGTAGCCGTGCGATTCGAGCGGGAGCGTGACGTAACGGACCGTCCCGCCGGTGCCGCGGAGCGCCTGGTAGAGCCGCTCCGACTGGATGGGGAAGGTGCCGGAGTTGTTGTCGGCCTCGCCGTGGATGAGCAGGATGGGCTCGTTGATCTTGTTGGCGACCATGAAGGGCGAGACCTTTATATATAGCTCGGGCGCCTCCCACAGCGTCCGCCGCTCGCTCTGGAAGCCGAAGGGCGTGAGCGTCCGGTTGTACGCGCCGCTGCGCGCGACGCCCGCGCGGAAGAGGTCGCTGTGCGCGAGCAGGTTCGCCGTCATGAAGGCGCCGTAGGAGTGGCCGCCGACGCCGACGCGGTTCGGGTCCGTCACGCCCAGCTCCACCCCCTTGTCAATCGCCGCCTTCGCCGACGAGACGATCTGCTCGATGTAGGTGTTGTTCATCGTCTCGGGGTCGCCGACGATGGGCATCGTCGCGTTGTCCATGACGGCGTAGCCCGCGAGCAGGTAGAAGAGGTGCGAGGGGCCGGTGATGGTCGTGTACCTCTGCGTGGAGCCCGACACCTGCCCGGCCGTGCCCGGGTCGGTGAATTCGAGCGGGTAGGCCCAGACGACCGTCGGCAGGCGCGTCCCCTCCTTGTAGCCGGGCGGCAGGTAGAGCGTAAACGAGAGGTCAACGCCGTCGGCCCTCTTGTACTTGACGAGCCGCTTGGTGACGCCCTTGAGTTGCGGCGTCGGGTCGGGGAAATCGGTCAGCGCGCGCGGCGCCGGGCTCCTTCCCTGCTCGCCGACTCCGGACCAGACGAAGTAGTTCGGCGGGTCGGTCGGCGACTCGCGCCGCGTGAGGAACTGCGAGCCGTCGTCTTTAAGGAGCGCGACGACGCCCTCGTAGCTCTTGTCGTCGCTGCGGAAGAGGCGGTCGGCCTTGAGCGTGCGGAGGTCGAAGCGGTCGAGGAAGGGTCGGTCGCCCTCGGGGGTCGAGCCCGCGCCGGAGAGGAAGAGCCAGTCGCCCTGCCGGTGGATGACGCGTTGCCCCGTGGGCAGCGTGCGCATGAGCGGCGTGCCGGGGTGGTTGTAACGCTCCTGGGAGCTGTGGCTCCAGATGGTGCGCGGCGCGGCCGAGGGGTTGTCGGCGTCGATGAGCTGCGTGCGCGTCCAGCGGCGGTCGCGGTCGTAGTCGCGGACGAACAGCTCGCCGCGCTCGCCCCACGACGCGCCCGTGTAGCGGTGCTCGGTCTTGAACAGCTCGGCCGGCGCGTCCTTGAAAGGCGCCTTCAACGTCATCAGGCGGTCGCGGTGCGAGACCTTCCGGCGCGGGTCGCCCTCGTCCAGCGCCTCCGCCCACAGAAGCGTCGCCGCCTCGTTCGGCCGCCACTCGAAGGCGCGCGGCCCCTTGACGACGCCCTCGATGGGCACCTGGTCCGCGAGCGGGACGCTTGCCACCTTGTGCGCGAGCCGGCCCGAGGCGTCCCAGATTTCCACCTCGCGCGGGAAGGCGTTGTAGGTGTGCAGGTAGGAGTAGGGGCGCTGTACGCGCTCGACGAGGACGAACTTGCCGTCGGGCGAGATGTCTATCGAGTCGAAGACGGCGGGCTGGCCGACCGGCGTCACGCGGCCCCCGTCCGAATCAACGAGCGCGAGCTGCGCGGTCGCGTAGTACTCGAAGAGGCTCTCGTCGTAAGGGTTCCTCAAAAGGTCCTGATAGGTGCGGACGGGGCCGGGCCGCCCCGAGCTCTCCTGGACGTTCGGGCCGCGCGGCACGTTCGTCTCGGCCGGCGCCGCCCCGCGCTTCGAGGGGACGAGGCGGACGAGCAGCGTGCGGTTGTCAGGCATCCACTGCACGACGGAGCCGACGCCGCGCCCGTCCGGCGCGAGCTGCGTGGGCGCGCCGATGACGGCGTTCACCCACACGTCCTTCACCCTGTGCGCGCGGGCGCGGGCCGCGTCGCCGACCCACAGCTCGATGCCGGCGGGCGTCGTGTTGGTGAAGGCGAAGCGGCGGCCGTCGGCGCTCCACGCCGGGACGCCCATCTGCGCGCCGGCCGGCAACTCCACCTTCTGCTCGGAGCCGTCGGCGAGCTTCTTGACGGAGGCGCCGACGTAGTAAAGGCCGCGGTGCGGCCCCGTGACGCTCGGGTTGATGCGCAGGCCGGCGAGCCTAAGCATCGGCTGCGCGAGGTCCGTGATGGGCGGGTAGCGGACGCCCTGCAAGAGCAGCATGTAGTCGCGCGCGGGGCTGATGGAGGCCGTCGGCGGGACGGGCGCGTTCAGCACGTCGAGGACGGCCTGCGGCGGCTTCTGGTAAGTCGTCTGCGCGGCGCACGGCGCTGCCACCCAGAGCGCGAAGACGAAGAGGACGAAGGCGCGCGCGAAGCGGGCCGACGCCCGCGGGAGGCTTTGGTGGACGGCATTCATCTGGGCACTCTCCTGGTTCTCCGGCCGGATTATTCAGTTGTTTGGAGGAAGTGTCGAAGCTGAAGTGTCCTCCAAGCGGCCCGGCCGTGTCAAATAGGCGGCGGGCATAGCTTTCCGGGGGCCTGCTTGACAAGAGCGCGCGAATCTGTAGAATTTCAAAACACTCACGCGGGAGTAACTCAGTGGTAGAGTGCGACCTTGCCAAGGTCGAAGTCGCGGGTTCAAATCCCGTCTCCCGCTCTTGAAGGGATGAGGGCCGAAGGGTTCGGGATGAGAGAAAGCCTCCTTTTCTTCATCCCCAATCCCTCCGCCCTCATCGCTCTTTTCGGCGGCGTAGCCAAGTGGTAAGGCAGAGGTCTGCAAAACCTTTATTCGTCGGTTCGATTCCGACCGCCGCCTCTTTCATATCAATAAGTTGTGGGCAGCCGAGTGGCTGCCCGCTTTGCTTTGAGTCACTACTCGGTATGAATTTTCGTTTGATGTTGTTAGCTGGAATAGCTCCTGCGGGGAAGGCGCTCGTGGCACGTGCCGGCGGGCGGATGATGAAGGGTGGGCATCATCTCAGCTTCAGGACAACGAGCGTGAGGTCGTCATGCTGCGGGGTGTCTGCGCACCAGTCGTCGAGGCGGGTGATGACGCGGTCGCAGATCAGTTCGGCGCTTGTGTGCGAGGATGAAGCCACGCATTCCAGTAGCCGCCCCTCGCCGAACTCTTCGCCGCGGGCGCTCAGGGCCTCGACGACGCCGTCCGTGTAGCCGACGAATAAGTCGCCCGGCCGCAAGGGCACGGAACCTTGTTCGTAGCCGCAGCTCTCGAAGATGCCGAGCACCGGCCCTCCCAGTTCGAGCCTTTCGACCGCGCCGCACGCTCGCACGAGGAGGGGCGGGTTGTGCCCGGCGTTGACGTAGGTGAGCACAGACGTGCGTTCGTCGAACTGAGCGTAGAAGAAGGTGACGTAGCCGGCCGGCCCCGTTGATTGGCAGAGCAGGCGGTTTAAGGTCGAGACTAACCCGGCCAGCGCCCCCGCCTCTGAGGCGTCGGGGTGGCCTCCCGCGACCTGCGAGCGCAGGCACGCCTGAAGGGTTGACATGAGCAGCGCGGCCGAAATCCCCTTGCCGGCCACGTCCGCCACCACGAGCCCGGTCTGGCCGCCGTCGAAGGCGAGGAAGTCGTAGTAGTCCCCGCCGATTTGGCGAGCGGGACGGCAGTAGCCCGCGAGTTCGATTGCCTCGGACGGCGGCGGCCGCTCCGGGAAGAGGCGCCGTTGCACCTCGGCCGCCATCGCCAACTCGCGCCTCAGCCGCTCCTCCTCCACCATCCTTTCAAGCAGCTTCGAGTTCTCGACCACCAGGGCCAACTGCCCGGCCACTGTCAGGAGCAGCAACTTTTCCTCGGTTGAGTAGGGGCGCGCCGTGACGCGCGGCCCCAGCGCCAGGACCCCCGTCAGGCGCTCGCGCGATTTGATCTGAACCAGCAGCCGCGCCCCGAGCCGGCGAAGGACATCCGCCTCCCTGTCCCGAGACTCCCTAGCGGCGGGGGGCGCGGCGCGCGCCCAGAGGTCGAAACTTCGCGGGTCAACCGCCAGGGGAGACGCGAGGTTTCTGAGTCGCCTGACGACGAAAGCGCCGCCGCCGAGGCGCGGCAGGTGTGCGAAGCCGTCCTGCCCCCCGCCGGCCTGCCCGGCGACGCCGCACCGCGCGCGGCAGATGAACTCGCCCGACGCGTCGTCTCTGATGAAGAGCGAGACGCATTCGACGCGGAACTCGCGCGCGATCTTGAACGCGACCTGCTCGTAGAGTTGCTCGACGTTCGCCGCCGCGCGCACGCCGCCGCTGAGGTCGAGCAGGAAACGGCGGTCGTCGTCGCCGCGCGCCGAGAGGCGCAGCGGTTCGCGGCGCGACATGTAAGCGAGCGCGACGCCCTGTGCGGCGGCGAACAGGGCGGCCGCGACCGCCACGGCGAAGACCGCGGCCGTGCCCGCCTGGAACGCGTACGTGAGCCAGCCCGCGCCAAGCAGCACGGGCGGAACGGCGAGCAGAAGGGTTTCAGGCGGGAGCCGCGCGAGGCCGGCCCGGAGGCCGCGCGGCAGGCGCAGGCTGCGTCTGCCGCGCGCCCCCAGGCCCCTATAGTTGATGCGGGGGAAGGCCCTCATTCTCGGAAGGGCGGCGGGCGACCGTACTCGCCCGCACGCTTCACTCGTAGCGGAGCGCGACCAGCGGGTCCACCTTCGTCGCCCGCCGCGCCGGCACGTAGCACGCCAGGAGCGCCACCGCGATCAGGAGCAGCGACACCAGCGCGTAGGTCGAGGGGTCGGTCCCTTCGACGCCGTAAAGCAGACTCGACATCAGGCGCGACAGGCCGAAGGCGGCCAGCGTCCCCACCGCGACGCCGACGAGCGTCAGCGTGAGGCCCTGACCGATGACCAGCCTCAGGATGTTGGCGGGGCGGGCGCCGAGGGCGACGCGGATGCCTATCTCGCGCGTGTGCTGCGTCACCAGGTACGACATCACGCTGTAGATGCCGACGACGGCGAGCAGCGTGGCGAGCCCGGCGAAGATCGTCAGCAGCGTCATGTTCAGCTTTCGGTTCGAGATGGAGAGGTTGATGACCTCCTCCATCGTCCGCACGTTGTAGACCGGCTGGTTGGGGTCAACCGCCTGCACCTCGCGGCGGACGGCGGCCGCCAGGTCCGAGGGGTCGGAGGCGGAGCGGGCCACCAACGTCATGCCGTCGGCGCGGCTCGCCGTGTAAGGGAAGAACAGCTCCGGCCGCGAGGGCTGCGTCAGGCCCGACTGCTTCACGTCGCCGACGACGCCGACGATTGTCCACCATGAGTCGCCGCCGGTGTTTATCCGTTTGCCGAGCGCCTCGCCTTCGGGGAAGAAGGTGCGGACGAGCGTCTGGCTGACGACGACCGAGCGCGCGCCCTCCGCCTCGTCGGCCGGCTCGAAGACGCGCCCCGCGAGCAGAGGAATCCCGAGCGCCTTGAAGTAGCCCGCGCTGGCCCTCCGGTACTCAGTCAGCGGCACCTGCCCGGGCGGCAGCGGTTCCCTGCCCTCCACCCGTATCTCGCCGTTGTTGCCGTAACGCTGTAGCGGCAGCATGTTGATGATGCCGGCCGCCTCGACGCCCGGCAGCGCCGAGACGCGTTCGAGCACCTCGCGGTAAAAGGCGGAGGTCTTCTGCGGCGTGTCGTACCTCGACGCCGGGAGCGAGACCCGCATCGTGACGACGCCCTCGGGGCGCAGGCCCGTCTCGACCTGCTGGAGCCGTAGGAAGCTCTTGACGAGCAGCCCCGCGCCGACGAGCAGGACGAGCGCCGAAGCGACCTCGGCCACGGCCAGCCCGCTGCGCAGCCAACTGCCGCGCGCGCTCGAACCCGCGTTCCCGCTCTCCTTCAAAGTCTCCTGCACGTCGGCGCCCGAGACGTGGAGCGCGGGCGCGAGCCCCGCGAACAGGCCCGTGAGGAGGGAGAGCGCCGCGGTGAAGGAGAGGACTTGCCAGTCGAGCCCCACCTCGCCGGGCCGCGCGAGGTAGCCGGCCGCCAGCGTCGAAAGCCCCTGCAACGTCCACCGCGCCACGAGCAGACCGGCCGCGCCGCCCGCGAGCGCGAGCAGCACGCTCTCCGTCAAAAACTGCCGCATCAGGCGCCAGCGCCCCGCGCCGAGCGCCGACCGGATGGCGACCTCCTTGCGGCGCGAGGCGGCGCGCGCCAGCAGCAGGTTCGCCACGTTCGTGCAGGCGATGAGCAGCACGAAGCCGACCGCGCCGAGCAGGATGAGCAGCGCGGGGCGGACGCCCTGCACGGCCTCCTCCTCCAGCCGCGCAAGCACGACGCCGCGCCCCTCCTGCTGCGCCGGGTACTGCTGTTCGAGGATGCGGCCGATGGTGCTCATCTGCGCCTGCGCCTGCTCGAAGCTGACGCCCGGCTTGAGCCGCGCCAGCGTGTTCAGGAAGTGGCTCCCGCGGCTCGCCTTCTGCCCCTCGCTGAAGACGAACGGGACCCAGAGCTCGACCGACTGGAAGAGGGACTGCGCGCTCGACCCCAGCACGCCGACCACCCGGTACTTCTCGCCGCCGAGCGTGATGTCACGCCCCACGATGCCGGGGTCCGCGCCGTAGCTGCGCCGCCAGAGCCTGTCGCTCAGGACGACGACGCGGTCGCTTCCCGCCCTGTCTTCCCCTTCGACGAACGCCCGGCCAGCCTGCGGCGCATGGCCGAGCACCTCGAAGAAGTTCGGCGAGACCATCGCGCCGACGGCGCGCACCGGCTGCTGCTCTTCCTGGAGGTTGAAGTCGCCGAACTGGTAGGCGGCGATGCCGGTGAAAACGTCCGACTGCGCCCGCCAGTCCAGAAGGTTCGGCACGGAGACCGAGCCGGTGCCGCCCTGCGGCAGCGCCTCGTAGATGGAGACGAGCCTTTCCGGCTCGGGGTAAGGCAGCGGGCGCAGGAGCACGGCGTTGACGACCGAGAAGATGGCAGTGTTCGCGCCGATGCCGAGCGCCAGCGTCAGCACGGCGATGGCCGTGAAGCCCGGCTTGCGTCGCAGCATGCGGAAGCCGTACCGGAGGTCTTTGACGAGCTGTTCTAACATGGTGGCCCTCCCGCCCCTTTCCTCGGCCCGCGACGCCGGCCGCGTCGCCCCGATCTCTAACGCCAGCCGGCCGACGGTCGTGCGCTCCGCGCGGCTCAGCTCGCACTCCAGCAGCCTCCAGTCGGGGAACTGCGAGAGCGCGTCGGCCCGCGCCTCGTCCTCCGGGCGGCCCAGCGCCAGCGCCTCGTCGTAAGCCGCCTCCAGGTGTTCGGCCAGCTCCTCGACGATCTCCGCCTCGCGCGGGCCGTCGAGGCCGAGGGGCGGGAGGCGCGAGCGTACGAGCCTCACCCAGGCGGCCTTCTTTTCGTCAAGCATCTTCCGGCTCGGGTGTGATACGCGCGACGCGGTCGAGCGCCGCGAAGAACTCCTGCCAGGTGTTGCGCTGCGCGGCCAGCACGGCGCGGCCCTGGGCAGTTAACTTGTAGTAGCGCCGCCGCCGCTGGCCGGCCTTCTCGACCCACTGACCTTTCAGCAGGCCGCGCTTCTCCAGCCGGTACAGGAGCGGGTAGAGCGAGGCGACGTGGAAGCTCAGACGGCCGTCCGAGCGCTCGCCGATGAGCTTGGCGATCTCGTAGCCGTGGCGCGGCCTGTCCTCCACCAGCGCCATGATGAGCATCTCGGCGCTGCCCTTCTTCAGCTCGCGGTCGAGTATACGTGTGATGTCCATATGTTGCTCCGCCATATATAGCCCCCGCACACGCGCGTGTCAACCCCCGTCTCCGGCCGGCGGCGCCGCACGTCGGATGTTTTGATTAAGAAGGGAGGGCCGCCCGTTACTCCGTCTTCAGGGCCACCACCGGGTCAACCTTCGTGGCCCGGTAAGCCGGGATGAGGCAGGCGAGGAACGCCACGGCGACGAGCAGCGCCGAGACGGCGAGAAGGCTCCAAGGGTCGCTCGGGCTCACGCCGTAGAGCAGCCCCGACATGAGGCGCGTCGAGGTCACGGCCCCGAGCGCGCCCGCCGCCACCCCGAACAGCGTCAGCCGCATCCCCCGGCCGAGGACGAGGCCGAGGATGTCGCGCCGCCGCGCGCCGAGCGCCACGCGGACGCCTATCTCGTGCGTCCGCCTCGCCACCGCGTAGCTCATCACGCCGTAGACGCCCGTGACCGCCAGCGCCAGCGCGGCCCCCGCGAAGACCGCGAAGATGACCAGGCTGAACCGGCGTCCGTCGAGAGACGAGGAGACGACCTCTTCGAGCGTGCGGACGCGCGCGGGGACGTTCGGGTCGAGCGCGCGCAGCTCGGCGCGCGCGGCCGAGGCCAACGCCGGGGCCTCGCCGCCGGCCCGGATGATGTATGAGAAGTTCGTGAGCAGCGGCCGCTGCGGCGCGTAAGCGTAGACGATGGGCCGCACGTCCGCGTCGAGCCCGCGCTCGCGCACGTCGCC
>DATHBF010000288.1:0-12752 GCA_035296285.1 Pyrinomonadaceae bacterium
CGCGGCGCGACGAGAGACGCATCACCACGCTGCTGACCGCACGCCACGACGAGATTCTCAACCTCTGGATCAAGGAGCGCCTTGAGGCGGACGAGTTCCGCGACGAGCTGATCCCGAAGAAGACCCTGCGCGACCAGTCGCGCCAGGTCCTGGACATGCTCGCCCGCGGCATCCAGGACTCCGCGGCCGGCGACCTCGACCACCCGGCCTTCGACGAGCTGCGCTCCTACCTCAACGAAATCTCCCACATGCGCGCCGTCAAGGGCTACACGCCGAGCGAGAACGCCACCTACATCCTCGCCCTCCGGAACGTCACGCTGCCGCTGCTGGCCGAGGAGCTTGAGGGCGACGGCGAGGCCATCATCCGCGAGATGAACTACTTCACGCGCCTCCTCGACAAGATGGGTCTCGTCATGGTCGAGAACTTCATCCGCTCGCGCGAGGAGATCATCCGCCAGCAGCGCGCCGACATGCTTGAGCTCTCGACGCCCGTCATCAAGGTCTGGGACAAAATCCTGACACTGCCCATCATCGGCACGCTCGACTCGCGCCGCGCGCAGATGATGATGGAGGCGCTCCTGCAAAAAGTCGTCGAGACCGGCTCGACAATCGCTATCCTCGACATCACGGGCGTGCGGACGATGGACACGCTCGTCGCCAACCATCTCATCAAGACCGTGACGGCGGCCCGCCTGATGGGCGCGCGCTGCATCCTGACCGGCGTCTCGCCCGCCATCGCGCAGACGATGGTCCAGCTCGGCATAGACCTCACGCAGATCACCACCCGCGCGCAGATGTCCGACGGCATCAAGCTCGCGCTCGAAATGCTCGGCCGCACGGTCGTCTCCACCAAGGCGCTCGCCAAAATCCAGAACGGCTCGTCCGACGGCCTCCACAAGACCATCAAGCAGACCGAGCAGATCATCACGAGCGGCGGCGACAAGGACAAGGGCGCAAACCAGTCTTGAGGTGAGCAATGGACGGACAGACACGCATCCCCATCCTGAAGGTCGGGCGCGTCCTCATCGTGCCGATTCAGGTGGACATGGACGACCAGACGGTCATCCACCTCCAGGAGCGCATCCTGACGGAGCTGGAGCGGACGGGCGCGCGCGGCGTCCTGATAGACATCTCGCTCTTGGAGATGGTCGATTCCTTCATCGGGCGCGTGCTGTCGGACATCGCGGCGATGGCGCGCATCATGGACGCGCGGACGGTCGTCGTGGGGATGCAGCCGGCCGTCGCCATCACGCTGGTCGAGCTGGGGCTGGAGCTGCGCGGCGTGGACACCGTGCTCAACGTGGACGAAGGCATCAGGCTTCTGCGCAGCGAGTTCGGGATCGACGAGGACGGGGACGGCCTCGGCGGCGACGGGGGGCTGGGTGCCTTTACAGAGCAGATCAATCGCCCTTGAGAACGAGCACGACATCGCCGTCGCGCGCGGCGAGGTCCGCAACGTCTCGGCCGCCCTCGGCTTCCGGCTGGTGGACCAGACGCGGCTCGCCACGGTCGCCTCGGAGCTGGCGCGCAACATCGTCAAGTACGCCGGCCGCGGCCGCATGATTTTGCAGCCGACCGAGGCGCCGCTCGGGCGCGCGGGCCTCCGCCTCATCTTCGAGGACCGCGGCCCCGGCATCCCCGACATCAACGCCGCCATGCGCGACGGATTCTCGACCGGGCGGGGCCTGGGCAAGGGCCTGCCCGGCTCGAAGCGGCTGGTAGACGAGTTCGACATCGAGTCGTCCGTCGGCGCCGGCACGCGCATCACCGTCACGCGTTGGCTCTGAGGACGGGTGCCGAGATGTCAGATGTCGGTGACAAAATAATGAACGCCACCGGACATCTAACGTCTAGCATCTACCCGCCGTGAGAGTCTTTCACCGCCAGGAGATCAAGGAAGAGGCGAACGTCGGCGCGGCCCGGCGCGCGGTGCACCGCTACGCCTCGCGCCTCGGCTTCGGCGAGGACGCGCTGGCCGAGATCGCCATCGTCGTGCAGGAGATCGGCACGAACGCCGCGCGCTACGCCACCACCGGCGGCTGCCTGCACTGGACGACGACGCTCGGGGGGACGCCGCCGGGGCTGGAGCTTTTCTACTGCGACAAGGGGCCGGGCATCTACGACCTCGACGCGGCCTTCCGCGACGGCGTCTCGACCGGCGGCAGCCTCGGCACGGGCTTCGGCGCCATGCGGCGGCTGCTCGACGAGTTCGACGCCTATACGACCGTGAAGGGCACGACGCGCCGCCTCGTCGCGCCGCAGCGGCGGACGACCTACGGCACGGCGCTCGTGGGCCGCAAGTGGCCGACCCCGCGCGCCGGCTCCGCCCCGGAGGGTGGCCCGGCCGGCGGCCGCGCGCAGATAGGAGTCTGGAGCCGCCCCCGCCCCGGCGAGGAGGCCAACGGCGACGCCTACTTCATGGCCGAGCACGGGGGCGAGACGCTGCTGGCCGTCGTTGACGGGCTCGGGCACGGGCGCGGCGCGCGCGACGCCTCGTCGGCCGCGCTGGCGACGCTCGAAGGCTGGGCGGGCGAGCCGCTGGAGGATGTCGTCCCCGCCGTGCACGACGCGCTGCGCACCACGCGCGGCGCCGTGATGGGGGCCGTCGTCATCGACCGCGGGCGCGGCACGTTCCACTACGCGGGCGTCGGCAACGTCGAGGTCCGCGTCCTCGGCTCGGCGGACCCGGCGCGGCCCGTCCCCGCCAACGGCACGCTCGGCGCGCGCCTCTCACAGGTGCGCGTCTGGCCGCACCGCTGGACGGAGGGCTCGACCCTCGTCCTCGCCTCCGACGGCATCAGCGCGAGCTGGGACCCGTCGTCCTACCCGGGCATCCTCGCCCGGAGCCCGCAGCTTCTGGCCGGCGTCCTGATGCGCGACTTCGGCCGCAACTCCGACGACGCCACGGTCCTCGTCTACCGCTAGCCGGATTAGACGACCGGCCGGTTTACGATTTACGATTCACGGGTGAGTATGCAGGGCATCACGGCACACAGGCTCGGCGACATCTACGTCCGGCGCGAGGCCGACATCGTGAGGGTGCGCGAGCGCGTGCGCCGCCTCGCCCGCGAGATGGGCTTCGACGCCACGACGCAGATCAAGATCACGACGGCCGTCTCGGAGCTGACGCGCAACATCTACGAGTACGCGCGCTCGGGTGCCATCACGCTCTCGCTGGCCGAGCGCGGCGCGGCCGCGGCCGGCATCCAGATCACGGCGCGCGACGACGGCCCCGGCATCGACGAGGCCAAGCTCAAGCAGATCGTGCGCGGCAGCTACCGCTCGGTCTCGGGCCTCGGCGTCGGCCTCATCGGCACGCGCCGGCTGATGGACGAGTTCGACATCCAGTCGCGGCCCGGCGAGGGCACGCGCGTCGCCGTCGTCAAGTGGCTCCCGCCCGAGGAGGCGCGCGCCGTCCGGGGCCGCGCCCCGGAGCTGCGCGACTTCGTCGCCACCGAGGAGGACGACTCCGCGCTCGAAGAGCTGGCGCGGCAGAACCGCGACCTCGTGCAGGTGCTCGCCGAGCTCGAAGAGAAGCGCGAGCAGATGGAAGCCCTCAACAACCGGCTCGAAGCGTCGAACCGCGAGCTGAACGAGGCCAACGCCAAGCTGCGCGAGATGTCGGCGATGAAGGAGGAGTTCTTAGCCCTCACGACCCACGACCTGCGCTCGCCGCTGACGGTCATCAGCGGCGTCATCAACTTCTTCTCCTCCGGCCGCCTCGGCGACCTCACGTCCGAGCAGAAGAACATGGTCCAGATGATGGAGCGCAACACGCAGAACCTCATCGAGCTTGTCAACGACCTGCTCGACGCCTCCAAGCTCGAATCCGGCACCATGCGCCTCGACGCCGCCTCCATCGAGCTGCGCGGCCTCGTCGAAGAATTAAGCAATCAAATGCTCCCGCTCGCCCGCGAGAAGGAGATCGCGCTCGAAGAGCGGATACCCGAAGACCTGCCGTTCCTGAAGGCCGACCGCGCCAAGCTGCGCCGCGTCCTCGTCAACCTCGTCTCGAACGCGCTGAAGTTCACGCCGCGCGGCGGCCGCGTCGAGCTGAACGCGCGCCCCGAGGGGCCGGGCTGGGTCCGCGTCAGCGTCGCCGACACCGGCGTCGGCATCCCGCCCGACGACCTCTCCGACATCTTCGACAAGTACGCCCAGGCCCGCTCGCGCGCCACCCGCAGCGAGAAGGGGACGGGGCTCGGCCTCTACATCACGCGCCAGCTCGTCGAACTCCACGGCGGCCGCATCGAAGTCCAGTCCGAGGTCGGCAAGGGCTCCACTTTCTCTTTCACGATCCCGACAGCCGTCGAATCGTGAATCGTAAATAGAAGGGCCGCCTTTAACGATTCATGATTCACGATTCACGACCTTTATGCACTATCACCTGATCGGAATCTGCGGGACGGCGATGGGGTCGCTCGCGGGGATGTTGCAGGCGCGGGGCCACAGGGTGACGGGGTCGGACGAGAACGTCTACCCGCCGATGTCCACGATGCTGGAGTCCCTGGGCATCCCCGTCGCGCAAGGGTACAGGCCCGAGCACCTGGAGCCGGCGCCGGACTGCGTCGTCGTCGGCAACGCCCTGTCGCGCGGCAACCCGGAAGTCGAAGAGACGCTGAACCGCCGCCTCGTCTACCGCTCGCAGGCCGAGGTCGTGAAGGAGGAGTTCATACGGGGCCGGCGCTCGCTCGTCGTCGCCGGCACGCACGGCAAGACGACGACGACAAGCATCGCCACCTGGGTGATGGAGCGCGGGCGTCTCGACCCCTCGTTCCTCGTCGGCGGCGTCGTGCAGAACTTCGGCGCGAGTTTCAGAGTCACCGACAGCGACTACTTCATCGTCGAGGGCGACGAGTACGACACGGCCTACTTCGACAAGGGGCCGAAGTTCATGCACTACCTGCCCGAGACGGCCATCGTCGGCAACATCGAGTTCGACCACGCGGACATTTATAAAGACCTCGACGCCGTCAAGACGGCCTTCAAGCGCCTGATGAACCTCGTCCCCGGCCGCGGCCGTCTCGTCGCCGGCTGGGACAGCGAAGTCGTGCGCGAGTGCGTCGCCGAGATGGGCTCGCGCCTCCGCACGCAAGTCGAGACCTACGGCACCTGCGAGGACGCGCGCTGGCGGGCCGTTGACGTTGATTACACTTCGGGGCCGCTGACGCGCTTCCGCGTCATCCGAGACGGCGAAGAGTGGGGCGAGTTCGAGATGCCGCTCATCGGCGACTTCAACGTGCGCAACTGCCTGGCCGTCATCGTCGCGGCCGACGCCTGGGGCGTCACGCGCGAACAAATCCGCGAAGCCCTCTCCACCTTCCAGAGCGTCAAGCGGCGGATGCAGGTGCGCGGCGAGGAGCGCGGCGTCACCGTCATAGACGACTTCGCACACCACCCGACGGCCGTCCGCGAGACGCTGCGGGCGCTGCGCGCGCGCTACTCGGGGCGGCGCGTCGTCGCCGTCTTCGAGCCGCGCTCCGCCACCTCCCGCCTCGCCGTCTTCCAGAACGACTACGCCGACGCCTTCGACCACGCCGACTACGTCGTCCTCTCCTCAGTCTTCGCACGCGAGAAAGGCAGCGTCTACGGCGCGCTGCTCGACACCGAAGAGCTCGTCCGCGACATCGCCGCCCGCGGCCGCCCCGCCTTCTGCCTCGACGGCGCCGACACCATCGTCGCCCACCTCGCCCCCGAACTACGCCCCGGCGACGTAATCGCCGTCATGTCCAACGGCGGCTTCGGCAACATCCACGAAAAACTCCTCGACTCACTCAAAAACCGCTAGCCGCCCCGCGCCTTCAAACCTTCGAGAAGCAACATCAGCTCCACCGCGTCGTCATAATCCAACTCTGAGTCTTCCGCCAGGGCCGGGTCCCGCTCCCCGCGCAGCACAGCCAACACCTTCGGGAACACGGCCCTGACCCAAGGCGGGGCATTCCCGCCCAAAGGTTGAGAGAGTGATTGTTCCAGTTCGGAGGTATCCCCCGCCGCGATGGCCTCGGCCACCGCGGTGCATAGGTCCGCGGCGGCCGCCCTACCATAGCCACCCTCGCGGCGGTACGAAAGGTAGCTCTCGAAGGCGTTCTGCCTCGCCCGCGCGGCCACCTCGTCATCGCCAGCCGCCTGTTCCAGTTGGTGGAGGAGGTCCCAAGCCCTCCAAATCTCCGCGGCGGCGCCGTATGGCTCGAAGCATTGGAGTGCGCGTAACAACTCCTTGCGCGCGTCTTCGTGCCGCCCCAGATTAAGAAGGATACTTGTCAGGTTGCCGCGGGACCTGCCCTCCCCCATCTGGTTCTGGAGCCTGACGTAGATGTCGGCGGCCTGCCTGTGACACTTGACGGCATCCTCCGGCCGCCCCATCGCGCTGTATAGATTACCCAGCTCGTTCAAACTGGTGGCTTCACTTGAGAGATTTTGCTGCTGAACGCTAATTGCCAGAGACCGCCTGTAAGCTCTCTCAGCCTGCTCATATTGCTCCGCATTACGATACACCATCCCGATCTGGTGCCACGCGGTAGCGACCATACGAGGCTCGCCCAGAGATTCGAAGGTCTGCCGGGCGTCCTCGTGTGCAGCTAGGGCCTCATCGTAGCGCCCTTGGTACATGCGGACTGTTCCGAGCTGCACCTTGTTTACAGCCACCCCGCGCTGACGCCCCAATTCTTCGTTACGCTTGACACACTCCTCGTAAGTTGCGGCGGCTTCTTTTAGGCGCCCCAACTCCGTCAGACAGTCGCCAGTGTCACACAATGCCGCCGAGGCCATTCCGCCCGCTGCATTATTGCCCCCTCTAACGAGTGCCTCGAAGCGGCTTCGTGCCTCTGCGAGCAACGGCAGCGCTTCCTTGACCGCCCCGCCCATTTTTAGCACCCTGCCGAGACGTAAGTACGCCGAGCTGATGTCGTAGGGTGCCTCCGGGTAAGCCGCCTCGCCCGCCTCGGTGCAGCGCCGCAGAAGTTGCTCGGCCGCCGCGAGCGCGGCCCGCATCTGGCCGCCTTCAATCAGTCCATCCACTTCAGCGGACGCCGCTACGTAAGCCGCGTGCCCCCACCCGACCAACTTCTGGGCATTCCGCTCGCGCACCTCCACGGCCTCTGCCAATGGTTGCGACCGGCCCAGATAGGAAAGTAGTCCTTGGATTAGGTCAGCCAAGCTGACTACGACCTCGGGAGACGCCTCCGCTTCGGTCAGCCGCAGCAGTGCTAAGAGGTTTGGCAGTTCCAGCACTGTCAGCCGCACGGATAGCCCAACATCTTGTTGCCTTTGCTGGTACAAAAAAAGTGCGAGGCTCGCTATTGCCGCTGCCCAGCGCGAGCGCATGGCAGCCTCCTCATCCTTGTCTATTTCTCTGAGCAGGTACGAAGGTAGCGCTGGGTCGAGACGCAAGTGGCCGTCGCCCATGTCTTGACCGAGGCCGACTTCAATTAACTTCAAGGCGAGTTCCCTAGCCACTTCGGGCTCGGCGTCAAGGATGTGCGCAAGGACGGAGAGGTGGGCGCCGCCGTGGAAGACGGCGAGGGCTTTGGCGCGCTCGCGGATTTCGGGGGGGAGGCGGCGGAGGGAGAGTTCGAGGCTGGCGTAGAGGGAGTTCTCGCGGTCGCCGGGGAATTTGGCGTGTAGTTCTTCCATCAGGCGCCGCAGCTCGTCGGTCGTGGTGCGGACGCCGCGGCGGGCCACTTCGCGGGAGAGGAGGACGAGGGCGCGGGCGTGGCGGTTGACAGACTCGACGAGTCGGGTCACATCTTCGGGGTCGCGGCCCGCGTCGTCGGGCTTGGGCTCCAGCCCTTCTTGCTTCATGACCTCGCTGACGAGGCGGACGGCGTCATCGTGGCTGAGCGCGCCGAGGACGATTTCGCGCCGCCCGCGGTCGAAGGGCGCGGGCATCGGGACGCGGGTGGTGAAGACGAGGCGGGTGGCGGGGCTCGCGTCGAGGAGAGTGCGGAAGAGTGCGAGCAGTTCTTCGACGGGGGCGGCGCCGGGCGGGAGGTTGCCTTCGGCGTCGGGCAGCACGCTCTCCATGTTGTCGAGGACGACGAGCGTCGGCGCGTCACGCAGGGCGCGCTCGACGGGTTGGAGCGCCTGCTTGAAGTCGGGGTAGTTGGCGACCGAGTAGCCGGGCACGAGTTGGCGGCCGAGGGCGTCGAGGGCGCTGCGCGCGTCCGTGTACTGTTCGAGGCTGACGAAGGCGGCGCGGCGGAAGCGGCGGGTGCGGACGAGCCAGCGCGCGAGTTCGGCGGCCAGCGTCGTCTTGCCCTCGCCGCCCTGGCCGCGCACGACGACCCAGGGCTCCGCGCGCAGCAGCCGCTCAAGCGCCAGCAGCTCGCGGCTGCGGCCGACGAAGGCGTGCGCGGGCGGCTCCGGGAGGTCGCCCAGGTTGAAGCGGCGTTGCTGCGCCTGTAGCTCCAGCACCTGCTCCGGCGGTAGCTTCAAGACGAGTTGCGGGTCCTGCTCCTCCTGGTAGAGCACGGGGACGAACCAGTCTTGCAGCCGCAGCTCGCCCGCGCCGAGCAGCCGGCCGCGGTAGGTGTCGTCGTAGAGCGCCTGCTGCCCGGCGAGCATCGCGCTCCCCACGCGCTTGCCCTCGGCCAGTTGCCGGTAGAACACGCCGACGAAGCGGCGCGCCGTCTCGACCAGCACGGAATGGCTCATCGCCACCACCGACGCGACGCCCTCGCACAGCAGCGTCGCCGCCACCGACGCCGTCGGCACGTCCTCGGCCGTCGCCGTCTCGCAAGCCTCAAGGAAGACGAGCGGCACGCGGTGCTCGTGCAACAACTCGGACAGGTACTTCTTACCGCCGCCCCCCTCGCCCGCCGTTCTATCTTCCGGGGGCGAGGCGTAGACCAGCTCGCTGGCGCGGCCCTCGACCTTCTCCGCGTCCTTCGCGTCCTCGAAGCAGAGCGCGCCGAGGCCCCGCTCGCGGTCGTAGACGCCGTGCCCGTCGAAGTGAACGACGTGGTAGGGCTTCCCTGCCTCGTCCGCGGCGCTCAGCGACTCGCGCAGCGCCGCGTAGGTGGGCGGCGCGAGCACGCTCAGCTCCACCAGCTCGCCCAAGGCTTCCAACGCCTCGACCAGCGGGAGCGCGCTGGCCCTGTGGTCGATGTAAGGGGTGCGCGCGTCCTCCGGGCGCGGGCTCACCAGCAGCACGCGGACGGGGCGCGGCGTCGGGCTCGCCGCCACGGGTTTTTCCTTCGCCAGCGAGCGGCGCACGCGCACCGGCCTCTTGCCGTGGAAGAGGTAGCCGCCCCCGTCGTGCAGAAGCTCCCAGGGCAGCGCGAGCAGCGCGCTCGCCGCCTCGGACGCCGCCGCCTGCGCCTCCCTCCCGGCTCCCTCGGGCGTGCGGTCGTCCACGAAGACGGAGAAGCGGCGCTCGGCCGTCTCGCCCGCGCGCTCCCAGTCGGCGAGCAGGTCGCGGGCGGACTGCGCCGAGGTGGCCGCCTCGTACAGCTCCCGCCCCCAGCGCGGGAGTTGGCCCTCGACGTGGCGTGCGCGCTCCGAGAAGACGCCGACCGGCCACAGCGAATAGCTCTCCAGGTACCAGCGCAGGTCGTCGGCTTCGAGCGGGCCTAGAGGCGCGACGAAATCGAACTCCCGGCTGTCGGCGGCGGGCCGCGACTCTTCGGCCGGGTCGTAGGAGAGCTGCGCCGTCGCGGCGGCGCGGCGCTGGCCCTCGGCGAGCACCCGGATTGAAGGGTGCTTCAGCCGCAGCTTCAGCTCGGCGACGGGGCGCGGCGCGGGCTCGCGGGTTCTGCCCCGGTCCTCGGGGAGCCTCTCGCCGAGCGCGCTGAGCAGGGCCGGCAGCGCCTCGCCCAAACCTCCCGCCTCGCTCACCTCGACGCGGATGCCGACCGGCTCCTCGCCGAACCAGTGCTCAAGGCCCGAGGGCTCGATGCCCGGCAGCAGCAGCGGTATGACGCGGTAGCCCTCGCCCCCGCGCGCCCGCTCCACCTCCAGGGCCTTCCTGACCTCTTTGCCCACCCAGGGCGAGTTGATCGTGTGCGGGCTCAGCACCGCGATGAACTGACGCGCCGACCCGATGGCCTCCTCGATCTCCGGGCTCAGCTTCGACCCGCCGCGCAGGCTGCGCGAGTCCACCCAGACGGGGACGTGGAGGGCTTCGAGTGCTTCGCGCAGTTCTTTGACGAAGGCGTCGTCTTTGGTTGTGTGGGAGATGAAGACGTGAGAGTTCGTCATGGCGCTCCGTGGGTTCCGGTCGGCCGAGGCGCGAGAGGTCGGTTGCACGTATTTAAAGCCCTGAGCCGGCAAGATATGTCTCCGCCCTCGGGCAAGTCAATGGCCGGGCAGGCCGCCCTTGACACTTTCACGACAAAACCGCGACGACGGCGCGAGTTTGGGTCGTTAGAAATGTCCTGTTGCGCCCCGAAGCCCCGCGGGACCCTGGGACAAGCACGTCATGAAAGAGTTCTCGATGTACGACCTTGCCCTGGCCGAGGCGGGGGATAAGGCCGAAGACGTGGGCACCGTCGCGCAAATCTCGCGGCGCGACTTCGACGAGCGCGTGACCTTCCGCTTCCTGTCGCAGGTCCCCGCGCTCGAATACCTGAGCCTGCTGATAGAGAACGCGCTGCTGCTGCGCACGCACCGCGGCGGCCGCGTCTACGCCGGCTTCGAGAAACTGTCGCGCATGGAGCCGGTCGTGGACCGCTACATGCGCATCGCCGACGTGTCCGAGCGCGTCCACGTCTTCGGCGAGCCGGACTGGGAGCCGCCGCGCCACCCGAACATGCGCGTCGTCCGTCTGCCCGAGGGCGCCGGGCTCGCGCGCGAGTGGTTCGTCGTCGCCGACTCGCCCGCCCTGCGCTGCGCGCTCGTCGGGCGCGACCAGGACGGCTTCTCCATGCCCGTCCTCGAAGAGCGCCGCTTCAGCGCCCTCAAGACGCACGACCACGCGCTCGTCCACCGCCTCGCCTCCGCCGCCGAATCCCTCATAGACGACGCCCTCAAGCACTGACGGCGCGCGTCCTCTCGCTTCCCCCCACCTTCGTGCTACATTAAAACCACCCGAACAACCTACTGGCTGCCGATTACTGAATACTGGCCACTTCTTCTATGTCCATACTCGAACGCATCCGGCAGAAGGCCGCCGCCGACCCGCAGCACGTCGTCCTGCCCGAAGGCGAAGACCCGCGCACGCTCGTCGCCGCGGCCATCATCACGAGAGACAGGCTGGCTCGCCTGACCGTGCTCGGCGACGAGGAGAAGGTGCGCTCGGCGGCGCGCGAGGCCGGCGCCGACCTCGGCGGCGTCAACCTCCTCGACCACCGCCGCGCGCCCGACTTCGACAAGGTCGCCGCGCTCTACCACGAGCGGCGCCGCGCGAAGGGGATGATGCCCGACGAGGCCCGCTTCGCCGTGCAGGACCCGCTCTACTACGGGAACCTCCTCGTGCGCGAGGGCCGCGCCGACGGCTCGGTCGCCGGCGCCACCAACACGACCGCGCACACCGTCCGCGCCGCGCTCCACTGCATCGGCATGCGTGCCGGCTTCCGCGTCGTCTCCAGCTTCTTCGTCATGGTCCACCCCGACGCGCGCTTCGGCGAGGGCGGCGCGATGATCTACGCCGACTGCGGCGTCGTGATAGAGCCGGGGGCGCCGGAGCTGGCCGAAATAGCCATCGCCTCGGCCGACTCGTGCCGCGCGCTCTTGGGCGCCGAGCCGCGCGTCGCCATGCTCTCGTTCTCGACGAAGGGCAGCGCCGAGCACAAGCTCGTCGACAAGGTGGTCGAGGCGACGCGCACGGTGAGAGCGCGCCAGCCCGAGCTTGAGATTGACGGCGAGCTACAGGCCGACGCCGCGCTCGTCCCCTCGGTCGGGCAGTCGAAGGCGCCCGGCTCGTCGGTGGCGGGCCGCGCCAACGTCCTCATCTTCCCCGACCTGCAAGCCGGCAACATCGCCTACAAGCTGACCGAGCGGCTGGCGGGCGCGACCGCCGTCGGCCCCATCCTCCAGGGGCTCGACAAGCCGGCCAACGACCTCTCGCGCGGCTGCAAGGCCGAGGACATCGTGGACGCCGTCGCCATCACGGCCGTCCAGTCGCAGGCCCGAAAAAGAGGCTAGGGGCGAACGGGCGGGCGGTGCGGCGGCATCTCAACCGTCAGGCGTTCACATCTTTTCGGTTGAGGTTTCTTATGAATTTGCGCGGCCTCCTTCTCTTCTGCCTTATCTCTCTCGCCGTGAGCGCCGCCGACGTGCGCGGGCAGAGCGGCGTGCGGCCGCGCCCGAGCCCTCCGCCCCCGCCGAAAGTGCAGGACGACGAAGTGGAAACCGTCTACGCCGAGGAGGTGCGCCTCGCCGTCTTCGCCTACGACGAGAAGGGGCGCTTCGACCCGCGGCTCGAAGTTGACGACGTGCTCGTCGTCGAGGACGGCGTGCCGCAGCGGGTCAGGAGCGTGCGGCGCATGCCGGCCAGCGTCGTCCTCTTGCTCGCCACGGGCTGGGACCTGAACCCGGCCCTGCGCGCCAACAACACGCGCGACATCGCGCTCGGCTTCCTGCGCTCCCTGCGCGACGGCGACCACGTCGCCGCCCTCCAGTTCAACGGCCGCACACAGATTCTTCAGGACTGGACGACGGACAGGGCCGCGGCCGCACGCAGCGTCAGGTCGAAGCTCGTCTCGGGCGAGGGCTCGAACCTCTCGCAGGCCGTCCGCCGCGCCGTCGAGCTTTTGCAGACGCAGCCCGCCGGCAACCGCCACCTCGTCCTCGTCACCGACGGCATAGACACCGCC
>DATHBF010000289.1:0-5335 GCA_035296285.1 Pyrinomonadaceae bacterium
CCGCTCGTAGTAGCCGCCCCCGGCGCACGGGCGGCAGAGCGTCGGGCCGTCGGGGGGACCGCTCACCTCGCGGCCGTCGTTGACGCCTTCGCCGCAGCGGGCGCAGCGGACGCGCCTGAGCGGGCGGCCCGGCGCGTCCAGCTCGCCGTAATTGACGCTGACGCGCTCGGTCTTGAACAGCTCGGAGTCTTCGGCCTCGCGGTAGGTGAGGAACTGCCGCTCCTTGCGGCCCTCGATTTCCGGGTGGCGCGCGTCGGCAAGCTCCCTCGACTCTTCCAGCGCGACGACGCGCACGGCCTCGCCCGTCTCCGTGTTGAGGAAGGTCGCGGCCACCTTCCCGTAGTCCTGATACTTCAGGCTCCGCTTGCCGAGCCGCGCGCCCGTCACGGCGCCGACGGCGTCGGCCATGCAGCGGTCAATCTCCACCCACACTATTAGCTTCTTGCGGTCGGCCCCCGCCGGGTCTTCGACGCCTATCAAACGGCAACCCAACACCGCCATCCGCGCGCCGAGCAACTGCCCGGCGCACATGTGGCCGTGCAGCCGCGCGCACTCCCCCAGAAGCTCTTCGAGCGGGCGCAAAGCCTTTAACCCTCCCCGCCCTTCTCGCGCCCCTCGGCGATGACGCGCGCGACCATGTCCTTGAAGGCCATGAGGTCCGTGATGGGCTTCGTCCAGTGCTCGTCGCAGCCGGCGGCCAGGGCGCGCTCGCGGTCGGCCGCGAAGGCGTGGGCGGTGAGCGCGATGATGGGCGTGCGGTCGAAGCGCGGCTCCGAGCGCAGGCGGCGCGTGGCCTCAAGGCCGTCCACGGGGCCGCCCAGCGCCACGTCCATCAGGACTATCTCGGGCGTCGAGGCCAAAGCCTCGCGGATGCCCTCCTCGGCCGAGGCCGAGAGGACGACCTCGTGGCCGTCAAGCTCCAGGGCCATGCGGACGAGGTCGCGGATGTCCGGCTCGTCTTCAATGAATAGAACTTTAGCCATCGGACGGCTTCACCCCCAGACCTTCAAGCGTCTCACGCAGCCGCGAGGCCACGTCCGTCATCAGCAACTCGCCCTTGCGTATCACGTCGGCGATCTGGCCGTAGATGAGGCTGCGGTCGTCCGGCGTGATGTCCTTGCCCGTCACGATGACGACGGGGATGTCCGCGGCGCGCGGGTCCGAGCGGAAGCGCGCGACGAACTCGAAGCCGCTCATGCCGTTCGGCATCATCAGGTCGCAGAAGACGGCGCGCGGCGGCTCGGCGTGCGCGATCATCTTCAGGGCCGTCTCGCCTGAGGACGCGCTGCGCGCGGTGAAGCCCGCGTTCCTGAGCGCCGTCACCAGCAGCTCGCGGACGCCGTGCTCGTCGTCTATGACGAGGACGTAGCCCCCGCCGTCCGCGCCGCCGCCGCGGATGCTGACGTTGTCGAGCGCGCGCGTCAGCCCCTCGGGGCCGACGGGCTTGAGCAGGTAGTCGGTGGCGCCGAGGCTGTAGCCGAGCGGCCGGTTGTCCACGATGGAGCAGACGATGACGGGGATGCGCGAGAGCCCGCGGTCGGCCTTCATCGCGCTCAAGACGCGCCAGCCGTCCATGCCCGGCATCATCACGTCGAGCGTGACGGCCACGGGGTCCAGCTCGCGCGCCAGCCTCAACCCCGTCTCGCCGTCCTCGGCCACGCGCACGCGGTAGCCGGCGCGCGCGAGCGTCTCCGACAGGAGCGCCGCCGAGTCCGCGTCGTCCTCGACGACGACGACGAGCGGCGGCAAGCCCTCCTCGCCGGGCCGCGCGGGCCGCTCCGCCTCGTAAGCCTCCTCCGGCACGCGCTCGACGTTCGACGCGGCTTGCGCGCGCCCCGCGCCGGCGGGCGCCGAGATGGGCAGCGTGACCGTGAAGGTCGTCCCCTCGCCGACTCTGGAAGTGACCTCGACGCGCCCGCCGAGCAGTTCGACTATCTGCCGGACGATGGAGAGGCCGAGCCCGGCCCCGCCGGTCGAGCGCGTCGTCGAGCCGTCCACCTGCCGGAAGCGCTCGAAGATGAGGCCGATGGACTTCTCCTCGATTCCTATCCCCGTGTCACGCACGACGAGGCGGAACTCGTCTTTGCCCAGGGGCATCAGCTCGGCCTCGACGCTGCCGCGGGCGGTGAACTTGATGGCGTTCGACAGGAGGTTGATGAAGACCTGGCGGATGCGGAGCGGGTCCGTGTAGGCGTAGCTCAGGCGCTCGGGCACGCGCAGGCGGTAGTCGAGCCCCTTGCGCTGCGCGAGCGACTGCAACTCGCCGAAAGCCTCCTGCGCGACCTCGACCACGTCAACGTGCTCGCGGTGGACCTTCATCCGGCCCGCCTCGATCTTCGACACGTCGAGCACGTCGTTGATGAGGGCGAGCAGGTGCTGGCCGTTGCGGAGGATGCGCTCGAAGGCGTCGGCGTAGCGGGGCGGCAGCGGCTCGCGCCCGTGGTTGAGCTGGGCGAGCTGCGCGAAGCCGATGATGGCCGTCAAGGGGGTCCGCAGCTCGTGTGACATGTTGGCGACGAACTCGGCCTTGAGGCGGTTGTACTCTTCGAGGCGGCGGTTGGCCTCGCGCAGCTCCTCGGCCTGCTCGCGGTAGCGGCGCTCGCCCTCGCGCAGCTCCTCCTCCTTCCGGCGCAGGCGGAGGAAGGCGCGGACGTGCGCGCGCAGGGCGCGCTCGGGGGCGGGGATGGCGACGAAGCCGTCGGCGCCGGCTTCGAGCACCTCGGCCTCGCTGCCGGCGTCGGTGTCGTGGGCGGAGAGGACGACGATGAAGGTGTCGGCCGTCTCGGGCTCCGACTTGAGGCGCGCGCAAGTCTCGGCGACGCCGCCGGGCAGGGCGGCGTCAATGAGCGCGAGGTACGGGCGCTCGCCGCGGCAGAGGCGGAGGCATTCGGCGGCGTCGGCGGCTTGCAGCAGGTCGTAGTCGTCCGCGCCGAGCGAGCGCGAGAGGCCGCTCAGGACGGCGGGGTCGCCCTCTGCGATAAGCACCTTTGGCTTCTTCATCCGGGTATCGAAGACCGGCCCTGAAAGAGTCGCTTGGGAGTGAAGGCATCTTAAACTCTTTGCGGGCCGGCGGTCTAGCGGGCCCCAAAAAGAAATGACGGGAGGCGGGCGGCCCTCCCGTCATCACGATTCTCGGCGCGTCCGCGCCCGTCAGCCCTGCGCCTGCGCTTCGTTCACCATCCAGCCGTCGGCCAGTTGGACGACGCGGCGGCCGTAGGAGGCGTTCTGCTCGGAGTGCGTGACCTGGATGACGGTGGTGCCCTCTTCGTTGAGGCGCTTGAAGAGTTCCATGATCTCGCGGCCCTGGCTCGAATGGAGGTTCCCCGTCGGCTCGTCGGCGAGGATGAGCCTGGGGTTGGCGACGACGGCGCGGGCGACGGCGACGAGCTGCTGCTGGCCGCCCGAGAGCTGGTTCGGGAAGAGGTCCTTCTTGCCGACGATCTGGAAGCGGTCGAGCACGTCGGCGACGATGGACTGAATCTCCGAGCGCTTTACGTCGCGGTAGGAGAGCGGCACCTCCAGATTCTCCTTGACCGTCAGGCTGTCGATGAGGTGGTAGCTCTGGAAGACGAAGCCGACGTAACGCTTGTGAAGCTGAGCGCGCTCCTTGTGGTTGAGCTTGTGCACGGGCTGGTCCATGAAGTAGAACTCACCCGCCCACGCGCTGTCGAGGAAGCCGAGGATGGAGAGCAGCGTCGTCTTGCCCGAGCCCGACGGCCCCATGATGGAGATGAACTCTCCCTCCTCAACGTCCAGGTTGATGCGGCGCAGCACGTAGGTGCGGCCCGCGCCCGACTCGTAAAACTTCTCGACGTTTCTCAGTCCTATCATCAGTCGTCCTCACAAAAAACGCCCCGCGGAGGGCAGGAACGGTGCCCTCCACGGGGCCAATGCGAAGGCCAGCAACAAAAAGGAATCCACCCTTTCGCCACCCCATAAGGAAACGGCGTGCCGCGCCCGGCCGCCCTCTTTCCCGTGAACTTTCCGCCCGCACCCTCGGCCCCCTGTCCGCTTGCGGGATTACGCCGTCCCGGAATCGGGATTGCCCCCTTTAGAGCGGCAGGCGCAGTCGCGCGACGCACCCTTGGGCCTCGGGGCGGTTGACGAGCGTGAGCGCGCCGCCGTGCGCCTCGGCTATCTGGCGGCAGAGGACGAGGCCGATGCCGGTGCCGCCGGGCTTCGTGGTGAAGAAGGGGACGAAGAGGTTGGCCGGGTTGGCGATGCCGAGCCCCTCGTCCTCGACGCGTATCTCGACGCGCGTGCCGTTCGCGCGCCAGCCGACGCGGACGCCGCCGCCCGTCACGAGCGAGGCGTCGGCCGCGTTGCGCACGAGGTTGATGAGGAGCTGTTCGAGCTGGTCGGCGTCGGCGCTGACGAAGGACTCGCCGCCCTCGTCCACCTCGACCTGCAACCGCGTCTCAAGCCCGGCGACGCGGCGGACGAGCTGGCCGACCTCGACGGGCCGCAGCCGCGGCGGCGGCAGGCGGGCGAGGCGCGCGTAGGACTCCATGAAGCGGCTCAGGGATTCGGCGCGCGAGGAGACGACCGTCAGGCCCTGCCGCACGTCCTCGCGCCAGTCGGCGGGCAGCGGCTCGCGCGCGACGAGCGTGGCGAGGCTGCCGGCGATTGACTTGATGGGGGCGAGCGAGTTGTTCAGCTCGTGGCCGAGCACGCGGACGATGCGCTGCCACGCCTTCAGCTCTTCCTCGCGCAGCGGGCGGCTCAGGTCGCTGATGACGAGCAACTGGTGCGACTCGCCGCTCTCGCGGAAGGCGGTGCGGCGCACGCCCCATCGCCTGTATGCCCCGCCGTCGCCGGGGAAGGCTTTCGAGAGCGTGTGCGGCACGTCGGCCGGGCGCACGTGCAGGCAGTCGGAGAGCCCCAGCTCCTCGGCCGTGCGGCCGAGCGCGCGCTCGCTTGAACGCGCGAGCAGGCGCTCGCCCGCGCGGTTGACGAGGCGCAGCCTCTCCTCCGGGTCGAAGGCGAAGACGGCCACCTCGATCTCCGACATCACCGTCCGCAGCAGCGCCGTCGCTTCGAGCGCGCCGAGGCGGTGCGTGCGCATCGCCTCGCTCAGGGCGTTAATCTCGCGGATGACCTCGCTCATGGCGTCGGCGCCCGTCCCGCCGCGCGCGCGGAAAGAGTAGTCGCCCTCGCGCAGCGCGGCCAGGAGGTTCGAGACCGTTTGCAGCGGCCGCACGACGCGCGCCTGCACGGCGAAGGAGAAGCCGAGCCAGAAGCAGCCGATGAGGACCGTCAGGGTCCAGACGACCTTCGGCGTGTACGGCCCCGCCCACAGCATGACGAGCGAGACGACGACGGCCGGCGCCCCCGC
>DATHBF010000290.1:0-5511 GCA_035296285.1 Pyrinomonadaceae bacterium
GGCCTCGACGTAGTCTATGTTCGGGTAAAGTTTCGACCGCTCTCGCGCGAGGCTAATCATCTGCGGCGACAGGTCCACGGCGAGGACGTGCTCGCCGCGCCGCGCGAGCAGCCGCGAGAACTCGCCCGCGCCGCAGCCGATCTCAAGGACCCGCCGGCACCGCGCCGGGAGCCGGGCCAACAGGTAATCGTGATAGTGCGCGTTGTGGTCCCAGCCCTCGCCGGAGAGCAGCGCGATGCGGTCGAAGTCTGACTGGACCGATTCGAGTGTTTGCGTCACTTGGCGCACCCCGTCTGACAGGCCCGTTTACTTACAACAGGCCGCCTTCAAAAGTCCACGTCGGCGCCGAGGTCCACGACCCACGCGCCGGGGACGTGGCGCTCGACGAGGTGGCGGCTGAAGTTAATCCAGCGGGCGGCGCCGTCTATGACGTTCGAGTCGGAGGTGACGGCGACGCGGCCCGACTCGACGATGCGGCGGTCCGGGTTGAAGACGGCCTCGACCCCCCAGGGCCAGCCGTGGGCCGCCGCCAACTGCCTGAGCCTCTCGGCCAGCCGCCCGCTGTTCGAGACCGGGCTATCGAGCAGCCACAGCACGGAGGCCGGGCCGAGCGCCGCGAGCGAGCGGCCTACGAGCAGCACGGCCCTCTCCGTCTCGCTCACCGCGCGGTAGGAGCCGTGGACACTCGACAGGTCGCGCAGGCACCCGTCGCGGCAGAGCACGAGGGCGCCGCCCGAGAGCGCCGCCTCGATTGTGATGACGAGGTTGAAGCCGTCCACCGCGAGGTCCGCGCCGGCCGCGGCCTCCGCTTCGAGGCGTCGCGCCCGCCTCCCCGCGCACACTTCTTCGGCGCAGGCGGCGCGCGCGACCGCCAGGCGTTGCCGCTCGCGCAGCGCGTAGCGGTCGCCGACGAGCTTGAGCGCCGACTTCGTCTGGTAGCCGCGCGCGAGCAGCCAGGACAGGTCGCCGGTCGCCCCGCGCAGGCGCGCGAGCTGGTCGGGCGCGAACAGCCCCGCGTCCGAAGGGTGCGCGCCCCTGTGCCGCCGCGTGTCAGGACTCACGCGCGAGAGCTTAACCGAAAAAGGGTCGTGAGGTCTCGCCGCGCAATTAAGTGGAACAACCGCCGCGCCCCGAGCGAATAATGAATGAGCGCCGGGCGTCAGTCCGTATCCGTCCGCCCGGCCTCCGTCACTTCTTATCAACATAAGCGAACGTTAAGGCGCCCGGCCGCGTATACGTGTGGACAGTCGTCGTGCCGGCCGACAAAACTTCTGAAACGGCACACGCCCTTTTGTCACTAACTATTTCGAGTATGGGAGAAGTACAAGTTTTGAAGCGCCCGGCCGCGGAGGACGAGTTGTCGGCACACGCGGCCTGGCGGCCGGACCTTTTGCTGCTCGGCGTCAGGCTGCTGGCGCTGCTCGAAGAGGCGCGCGCCGTGCCGCGCTACGCCGAGCGGCTGGCCGTTAAGACGGGCGGCCGGGTGCTCTTGCTGGCGACGGCCGAGGTGGACTGGGTCGGGGCCGAGGGCAACTACGTCCGCCTCCACTCGGGCAAGAAGTCCTACCTTTTGCGCGAGGCGATAGGCTCGATGGAGGCGCGGCTCGACCCGCGCACCTTCGTCCGCATCCACCGCTCGACCATCGTCCGCCTCGACTGCGTCCGCGAGCTACAGCCCTGGTCGCACGGCGAGTACCGCGTCATCCTCTACGACGGCACGCAGCTCACGCTCTCGCGCAGCTACCGCGACCGCTTGCAGGCCGCGCTCGGCAACACCCTCTAGGTCGGGCCGCACCGCTTCGCCCCGACGCCCGTCCCTTCCGTCACAAACCTCTTCCGCCCGCCCCGCAGCTTCCATAAAATCCGCCCCGCCCCCTTCCCGCACGCCGGACGCGTGTGAAGCGCGCCGCCGTCCGTCAACGATTCGGCAAGAGAGTTCAGGAGGGAGTCCTTTCGTGCGAGACGAAGAACGGAGGTACCCCGATGAGACTCCGCCTGCTCCCCTCCGCCTGCGCCGCGGCGGCGCTCGCCCAACTGTTTTTCGCGCCGACCGCGCCCGCGCAGACGCGCCCCTGCGACAGCCCGCCGGCCGACTGCCGTAGCGTGACCGAAGATAAGACCGAGGCCGCCGTCGCCTCTCCCCCCGCGGAGGCTTCGGGCGAGCCGGCCCCGCCCGAAGCCTCCGCGGCGCCCGCGGCCGTCCCGCTCGCGCCCCTGACTCCGTTCGCCGCGCCGGCCGCCGCCGCGCCCGACGCGGTCCTGCCCGCGCTGCCCGTCCCCGTCCCGACGCCCCACGACACGCGCGCCGTCAGGCTTGCCGACGAGGACGCATACGAGGACGCCTACCGCGTGCTGAGCAGGGAGAACGGTTGCAGCCGATTCTTCGGCGGCCCCGCGCTCGCCGTCCACGTCCTCAACGGCTTCGCGCTCAAACTCCGCCGCCAGAACCTCGGCGACGAGCTGGCGATACGCCAGTCGGGCGACTACACGAACTACCGCGACCTGCTGACGGGCGGCTCGTACCGGCTCTTCGACGAGGCGTTGCTCAACACCTCGGGGCCGTTCTCGCGCCACACCGAGATGTACGGGCGGCACAGCGAGCGGTCCATCGGGCGGTTCCCGGCCCGCTCGCGGCAGGGGAGGGTGCTCGTCCTGCTGCACGAGCTGGGCCACCTCATACGGCACGGCCGGACGTGGCTGCTGCCGAACGACGGGCACGACGCCGCGCTCAGCGCGCGCAACACGCGGGCCGTCGAGCGCCACTGCGCCGGCGAGCTTCTGGCGCTCGGGGAGTGAGCCGGGGCGCGCGCGCCGTCGTCTTTTGCCTTTCGGCGCGGGTTGTCGTATAGAAGCCTGCAATGAAGGCACGCGTCGTCTGGCTGGTGCTCTGCGTGGTGTGGGGCTCGACCTGGCTGTTCATCAAGCTCGGCCTGAGGGACCTGCCGCCGGTCAGCTTCGCGGCCGTCCGCTTCGCCCTCGCCTCCGCCATCCTCCTGGCGGTCGTGCGCGCGAGCGGCGCCTCGATGCCGCGCGGCCGCCGCGACATCCTGCTCGTCGCCGGGACGGGCGTCCTCTCCTTCGCCTTAAACTACGGCCTGCTCTTCTGGGGCGAACAGTACATCTCTTCGGGGCTGGCGGCGCTGTTGCAGGCGACCATCCCCGTCTTCGGGATGCTGTTCGCGCACGCGCACCTGCCGGGCGAGCGGATGACGGTGGCGAGGATGGCGGGCGTGCTGCTGGGCGTCGCGGGCGTCGGCGTCATCTTCTCGAATCAACTCGAAGCGGGCGGCCGGTCGGCGCTGTGGGGGAGCGCGGCGGTGCTGTTGGGGGCGGTGTGCGTGGCGTGGTCGAACGTGCTGGTGAAGGCGCGGGGCGGGCACCTGGCGCCGTCGGCGCTGGCGGCGGGGCAGATGTTGTGCGGGCTGGTGCCGCTGTCGGCTTACGGGCTGGCGTTCGAGGGGAACCCACTTAACTTTCGGTGGACGGGGCTGGCGGTGGTCTGCCTGCTCTACCTGACGCTGGTCGGGTCGGTCGTGGCCTTCCTGCTCTACTACTGGCTGGTGCGGAACATGGACGTGACGAAGACGATGCTGATCTCGCTGGTGACGCCGCTCTTCGCCGTCACGCTCGGCGTGGTGACGCTCGGCGAGGAGGTGACGTGGCGGACCGTGGCCGGCGGCCTGCTCATCCTGTCGGGCATCGCGCTCGTCGTCGTGCGCCGCGCCGGGCGGCGGCTCGCGCCGGCCGCCGAGGCCGAGCCGGCCGCCGCCGAGGATTGAGCCGCGAAACGCGGCGCGTGCTATGCTTTTCGCGTGCCCGCACAGAAGCCGAGCCCACGGAGCGACGAGCAGTTGTTGCTGGCCTGCCGGCGCGGCGAAGAGTCCGCGTGGGAGGAGCTGGTGAACCGCTACCAGCGGCTCATCTACGCCATCCCGCGCCGCGCCGGGCTCGACGAGGACGCCGCCGCCGAGGTCTTTCAGGAGGTCTTCACCACGCTGCTTGAGAGCGCCGACTCCATCGAGCAGCCCTCGCGCCTTCAGGCGTGGCTGGTGACGACGGCCAAGCGCAAGACGTGGCGGGCCGTCAGCCGCGCGCGCTCGTCCCGCCCCTTCGAGGAGTCGGGGGAGCAGGGCGAGGGCGAGATGTACCGGCTGGCCGACGAGGCGCTCTTGCCCGACGAGGCGCTCGAACAGCTCGAACAGCAGCACCTCGTCCGCGCCGCGCTCGGCGACCTGGAAGAGCGTTGCCGCACGCTCCTCAGCCTGCTCTTCTACAGCCCCGAGCCGCCGCCCTACTCCGAAATCGCCGCCGCCCTCGGCGCCAGCGAAGGCAGCATCGGCCCGACCCGCGCCCGATGCCTCAAAAAGCTCCTCGACGTGCTGCGCAAAAAGGGTTACTCATAAAATGGCTTCTCCGATGTATTTCCCGCCGGGCCCGGGGCACTGTCCGACCGGGCGGGGGTCTTAGGGACGACGACGCCGGAGCGAGGAAGATGAGATTGACGCCACAACACATCCCGTTCGAGCGGCTCGCCGACCTGGTCGAAGGGCGCCTCGGGGCCGAAAAGCGCGCGCAGGCCGAGGCGCACCTCACGACCTGCGCGCGCTGCGCGGGCCAGGCGGACGAGCTCCGCCGCGTCACCGGGCTGATGCGCGCCGACACGTCCTCGGACGCGCCGCGCGACGTGGTCGCGCGCGTCCTCGGGATGCTCCCCGCGAGCCGGGCCGCGGGGGAGCCCGAGCCCGGCCTGCTCCGTCGCATCGTCGCCTCGCTCACCTTCGACAGTAGCAGCCTGACGCCGGCCTTCGGCGTCCGCTCGGGCCAGGCCGCGCCCGCGCGCCAGCTCCTCTTCGGGGCCGGCGACTTCGACGTGGACCTGCGGCTCGCCGAGGGCGAGGACGGCTGGACCGTCTCCGGCCAGATTCTCGGCCCCTGCGAGGGCGGCGGGCGCGTCGAGATGAGCGGCGCGGGCGGGCGCGTCGAGGACGGGCTCAACGACCTCTGCGAATTCACGCTCTCGCCCGTGCCCGCGGGCTCATACGCGTTGCGGCTGCGCGTCGGCGATGTCGAGGTAGAAGTCCCGGAGTTGAGCTTGCAGGCATAACATCCGTCCGTTAACGCCCGCGACCTCGCCCCTTGCCTTCGCGCCTTCGCCGGCCGAAAATCTTCGAGCAATGAACCGAGCGGAACTGGCCTCGCTTCTCGCGTCGGCCGGGGGCGACGGCGGGCGGCGCGCGCTGCTGGCCGCGCACCCGGCGCTCGCCGACGTGGCGTTGGCTTACGCGCTCAAGGACTTGTGCCTCGAAGCCTGGAACGGCGGCGACCCGCCGCGCGCCGTCGCCGCCGCCGCCGCCCTCGAAGCACTCTCCGAGGTCAACGACTCCGAAGAGGTCGCGGCCGTCAGGGCTTGGGGCGCCGGGATAGCCGCCCTCGTCGAAGGCGGCATGGAGCAGGCCGTGCGCCGCCTGGACCGTGCGGCCGAGAGCTTCCGTTCGCTGTGCCGCCCGCACA
>DATHBF010000291.1:0-14808 GCA_035296285.1 Pyrinomonadaceae bacterium
GCCCTCGACTGGAGCACGCCGCGCGCGGCGGCGCGTCTGAGCGGCTCGCTCTTCCGCGCGGACAGTTACCGCGCGGGCGGCGAAGGCGTCGCGCTCGAAGATGTCGTGCGCCTCGGCCGCTTCGCCACCGAGATGGGGAACGCGGTCGGCAACAACGTCGCGCGCACCTACGCCGTCTGGTCTCTGCCCTCGGGCGCGCGCGTCCCCAACGGCCAGGGGCACGGGTTCAACCAGCAGCTAGACGCACGGCTCTACCCCTCCACGCGGCACGGCCTGCACCTGCGGCAGTTGACGAGCCAGCACAAGCAGCTCGGCTTCCCATTCATCGCCCCGCCCTTCGACGCGCGCCAGCAGTTCAACGGCTTCCGCCGGCTCGACAAGTACGGGGCGCGCTACGAGGCGCGAGAGCTGCGGCGCTGGTTGCCCCGCGCGTCCGCCGGCCTCTACCGGCAGAAGTACTCTTTCCCCGACGACAACTTCGTCTCCTCCATTGACCTCGGCAGCAGTTGGGCGCTCTCGCCCGACCCTTCAGCGCCGCAGAGCCCCACGCCCGTGCTGACGGGCCGTGCTTCGACCTTCTCGCCTGGCAGCTTCAGCGAGAGCAAGAACTCGCTCACCTCCTACGGGCTCGACCTTCAGGCGACCTTCGCGCCGTTCAGAGGCGCGCTCTACACCTCGGGCGTCGGCTTCCTGCGGGACTCCTCACGCGACGAGTTCTCCCGCTTCGACATCCAGCCTGTGACGCTCGCGCGCCGCAACGCCGTCGCCGGCAAGGCGAGTAACCCCGACTCTGCCTACCGCAACTGGGGCTGGTTCAACCTCTTCGAGTACGAGGCCGGGCGGCGCGTGCGCCTGTCCGGCGGCTTCCGGCTCGACCGCTGGGAGACCGAGGCGCGGCCGACCGCGGGCTTCCCGCCCGGCACGGAGTCGGCCGTGCTGGAGGCTTCGCTCGGGAGCCTTCTCGCGAGCCCCGGCCAGATAAACGCCGCGGGCACGGCCGGCGTCCTCGAACTCATCCGGGGCGCCCGCGGCTTCGAGACCTCCCGCGCGGTCTTCACGGGCAACGTCGGCGTCGTGTTCCGCCTCGCGGCCGGCGTCAGCACTTACGCGCGCTGGGGGACTAGCTACCGCGAGCCCGGCATTACCGAGCGTTACATCCTGCGCGACTTCGGCGACCCGACCTTCAGCGTGCTGCTCGTGCCCAACACGGAGCTGAGGCCCGAGCGCGGGCGCAACCTCGACGTGGGCGTCAAACTCCGGCGGGGCAGCGTCGCCGCCTCGCTCGGGTACTTCCGCAACGACCTCTCTGACTTCATCCGCCCGGCCTTCGCCTCGCCGCTCTTCGTGCCCGCGGACCCCGCGCGCGGGCTCTCGCCGCTCTCGCCCTTCTTCCCCTTCCACGGCGTGCTCTACGTGCAGCGCACCAACACCGCGCGTGCGCGCATACAGGGTTATGAGGCGTCGTACGAGGCGCGGGTCTCGCTGCGCGGGCGCGGGACGCTCACGCCTTTCGGCGCGGCGGGCTGGCTCAAGGGCTCGGACCTGACGCCCGACCCGAACGTCCTGAAGCTCATCGGCCAGTTCTACAGCAGGGCCGACACGCCCGTCCGTTTAACCGGCTCGGCGGCGGACGCGCCGCTCTCAGGCATCACGCCGTTTCGCGGCGTCTTCGGCGCGCGCTACGCCGACCGGCGCGGGCGCTGGTTCGGCGAGTACGAGCTGCTCTACCAGTCGCGCGTTCGCCGCGCCGACCCGCTCGAACTCACTTCCACCATCTCCACGCAGTACGGCACGCTCGCGAGCCTGAGCCCGCTGGCGCGACAGTCTGCGCGCGTCGGCTACCGCCCCGGCGGCGAGCAGTTCCGTACGCTCTTCACCTTCGGGGTCGAGAACCTGACGGACCGCTTCTACTTCGAGCAGTTCCAGACGGCGCCCGCGCCGGGCCGCACGCTCGTCTTCGGCGTGACGCTGAACCTCTTCAGGAAACTCTGAGGCGTAATATTCGCAAGCGGTCGCCAGCTTTGCCGAAATCCCATCTTACATTTGAGTCTGATAATCCCAAGTTTGATGCTATGGCTTAGACAATTTATTCACTGAACTTGATTTCGGTTACTAGGCTATGAGTTGTAATTAATGTTATCGGATGCTTCACGTAACACTCCTGATAATACTCTGGAACGAGGTGGCGTCCCGGAGAAAATGCTTGACTATCTCTGTAGCCGGGCATAAATTCTCCATCCAACTCTGGCCCGTCTGAGGGCCGCCCCACAACCTCAATTAGCATATTTCCGAAAGCTTGAGGACCTACAATGAGTAACATCTCTCGCTCGGCCCGGCGCGTTCTGACGGCCTTGATGGTCGCCCTCTGCTTATCGGCGATGGCCGCTTCCGTCGCCTCCGCCCAGACCACCACCGCGACCGTGGGCGGGACCGTGAAGGACGCGCAGGGTGCGGTCGTCGCGGGGGCTACGGTGACGCTGACTGACATGGCGACCGGCCGTGAGGTGACGGCCAGCACCAACAGCGAAGGCGCGTTCATCTTCACGGACGTGCGCTCGGGCGACTACGTCCTCACGGCCGAGTCGGCGGGCTTCAAGAAGACTGAGACGCGCGGCGTGAAGGTGAACGTCGGGATGCCGGCGACGGTGAATCTGGAGTTGCAGCCGGGCGGGGTGGCCGAGGTCGTGACGACGACGGCGTCCGAGGCCCAGACACTCGTCAACACCGAGAACGCCGAGCTGGGGACGACCGTCTACACCGAGCAGATCAACGACCTGCCGCTCAACGGGCGCAACCCCGTGCAGCTCGCGCGGCTCCAGGCGGGCGTCGCCACGGTCGGCGGCACGCGCAGCGCGACGATCAACGGCATGCGCGGCAGCTACAACAACATCACTTGGGACGGCATCAACGTGCAGGAGACTTACCTGCGCGGAAGCACAAACAGCGGCCTGTTCGCGCAGGCCGGGCCGAGCGTGTCGGGCGTCGGCGAGTTCACCATCACCACCCAGAACGCGGGCTCCAGCGACGGCACCGGCGCCGCGCAGATCAAGCTCGTCACCCCTCGCGGCTCAAGCCAACTGCACGGGAGTCTGTTCGAGTACCACCGCAACGACGTGTTCGACGCCAACTCGTTCTTCAACAACCGGACCGGGCTGCCCAAAGAGAAGCTCATCCAGAACCAGTTCGGCGTGACCGTGGGCGGCCCCTTCGCGCTCCCGCGCTTCGGCGAAGGCGGACCCCGCCTCGCGCTTAAGAATAAACTCTTCTTCTACACCTACTACGAGGAGACGCGGGCCGCCGAGCAGGCCGCGCTGACGCGCACGACGCTGACGGCCGCCGCCCGGCAGGGCAACTTCACCTACCGGCGCTCGGACAACGGCCAGCTCCAGACCGTCAACCTGCTCTCGCTCACCGGCCGCCAGCTCGACCCGCGTATCCAGTCATTGCTCAACCTGACGCCCGTGCCGAACGACATCACGGCCGCCGGCGACCGCGTCAACACCGGCGGCTTCCGCTTCAACAGCCCGGCCGGGAGCACCGACAAGCTGTTCGGCTTCCGCATCGACTACGAGGCATCGTCGCGCAACCGCTTCGAGGCCGTCTTCAGCCGCAACGCCCTGATAGTGCCGAACGACGCCACCACCAACAACACCGGCGAGCCCTTCCCCGGCCTGCCCGGCAAGGGGCAGAGCCCCAAGCGGCAGCGCGGCGCGCTGGCGTGGTTCTCCAACTGGGGCCAGAACGTCTCGAACGAACTGCGCGCAGGCTACTACCGACAAAGCTCCATCTTCTTCACCAACGTGCAGTTCCCCGAAGGCAACCTGCTGGCGTTCCCGAGCGTCGGGACGACGGTGACGAACCCCGTGCAGAACTCGCAGGTCAGCGGGCGCGGCGGCGAGGTCTACGAGCTGATGGACAACGCCTCCTGGGTGAAGGGGAGCCACCTCTTCCGCTTCGGCGCGAACTTGCGCTCGACGGCGGTCGAGCCCTTCAGCTTCGCAGGCATCCTGCCGACCTACACCCTCGGCTTCGGCTCCGGCAACATCAACCCGCTCAACTCGACCAACCGCACGCAGTTCCCCGGCGGCGTCGGCACCACCGACTTCACCAACGCGTCGAACCTGCTCGCGCTGCTGACCGGCGCCATCACGAGCGCCAGTCAGACCTTCAACGTCACCGGCAGCGAGTCCGGCTTCGTCAAGGGGGCCGAGCAGCGGCGCAACCTCGGCTTCTACGCCCTCGGCTTCTACGCCAGCGACACGTGGCGCCTGCGCGACAACCTGACGGTCAACTTCGGCCTGCGCTACGACTACTACGACCCCGTGCAGGAAGAGAACGGCATCGGCCTGCTGCCGGTCGGCGGCCTTGAGGCGTTGCAGAACCCGAACGTCGTGCTCGACCTCGCCGGGGGCGGCAACGGCACGCGCCCCTTCTACAACCCCGACAAGAACAACTTCGCGCCCAACTTCAGCTTCTCGTGGGACCCGTTCGGCGGCGGCAGGACGGCCGTCCGCGGCGGCTACTCCATCAACTTCGTCATCGACAGCGTGATTCAGGCCACGGAGAACTCCGCCATCGACGGCAACGACGGCCTCACCTCCACCCAGTCGCTCACCGGCCTCAACGGCACCGTCAGCGGCGGCGGCATCATCCCCATCAACACGCCGGCCTTCAAAGTCCCGCGCACGCTCGCCGACCAGCAATTGTTAAATCAGAGCCCGACCATCTTCACCATCGACCCGAACCTGCGCACCCCTTACGTCCAGCAGTGGAACGTCGGCGTCGAGCGCGAAGTGCTGCGCAACACCGTCGCCGAGATTCGCTACGTCGGCAACCGCGGCGTCAAGCAACTGCGCGGCATCGACATCAACCAGGTCAGGATTTTCGAGAACGGCTTCCTCCAGGACTTCCGCCGCGCGCAGAACAACCTGAACCTGTCCGAGGCGCTCAGGCAGGCGCAGGACGCGGCGAACGTCATCCCCGTGGCTAACCGCGTGGTCATCAGCCCCGCCTACAACCCCGCCGTCAAGGACAGCCAACAGCTAACGATCATCCCGCAGGTCGGCAGGCGCGGGCTCTTCACGACCGCGACGGGCACGACGCTCGACTCGACCATCCTCAACCTCATCCGCACGGGGCAGGTGGGCGAGCTGGCGAACCGTTACGTCTCCCAGCGCAACACCTACCTGACGCCGGGCACCAACGGCGCCGCCCTGACCCCGGGCTTCTTCCTGCCAGCCAACCCCGCGGCGGGCAACGTTGACTACCTCGGCAACGGCTCCTCGTCCAACTACCACGCCATGCAGGCCGAGCTGCGCATGCGCTTCGGAAGAAGCCTGCACTTCCAGACCAACTACACGTGGAGCAAGGCCCTGACGGACTTCGACGGCAGCGACGCGAACTTCGCCGCGCTCCTCGACATCACCCTCGGCCAGCTTGAGAAGCGGCGTGCCTTAAACGACATCCGCCACGTCTTCAAGGCCAACGGCATCTACGCGCTCCCGCTCGGCCCCGGCAAGAGGTTCCTCGGCTCGACGGACGGCGTCGTCGGCAAGCTCCTCGGCGGCTGGGAGATGACCGGCATTTTTGAAGCCCGCACGGGTCGCCCCATCACCCTGGTCTCGGCGCGCGGGACGGTCAACCGCGCCGGCCGCTCCGGCAGGAACACGGTCAACACCTCGCTCACGCTCGACGAGTTGCGGGGCATGACTGGCCTCTTCACCCACCCGACCACGGGGCGACCGCTCTACCTCGACCCGCGCCTCATCGGCCCCGACGGGCGCGCCAACCCCGAGTTCTTCCAGAACCCCGCCGCGGGCACCTACGGCAACCTCCAGCAGACGCCCATCGACGGCCCCGGCTACTGGAACCTCGACCTCGGCTTCATCAAGCGGACCCGCATCAACGAGCGGATGAACATCGAGCTCCGCGCCGAGATGTTCAACGCCCTCAACCACACGAACTTCTTCATCGGCTCCGAGACGCAGGACATCAACAGCGAGAGCTTCGGCCAGATCGGAGGCACCTTCGACCCCCGCATCATGCAGTTCGCCATCAAGTTCAACTTCTAGCGGCCCGACCGCCGGCATGACGGCGCGCCGCCGGAGCCGGGTTGGCTCCGGCGGCGCGTTCCTGCTTTCACCCCGAAGAAAGGCGCGAATATTTTTTGCGACGCCCCCAACAAATCCGCCTATCTTCCGTCTAATGTGTTGTCGGTATAAAATCGCCTCCCCGTAAGGAGGCGAATGCCATCCGTTGAATGGGCGGCGGCGCGGCTTTCGTTTACGCGAGCCCGGAAAGGACGGTAGTCGATGATGCTAAGCCTCACGTTGGGACGCACGGTCATTTGCCTCTCGCTCCTCAACTTCATCTTCGCGGACGCCGGTTGCCCGCGGAAAGCTAACAGCCTGCAAGCCCCCGCGACGAAAATCGAGACGCGGGTGTATAGGGCAGATAACGGCTACGAACTCGCTATCACTTCGCTTGGCGGCATTGTCGGGCTGAGAGGCCCGAAGGAGCTGGCGGCCGTAAGCGCGCCGGTGCGCGACTACTACAGGCTGACCTACAAGGACCGGCGCGGGCGGCAGGTCGTGGCCTCCACCGCGACCGTCGGGGACAAGAGAGGCGAGACGGGGCCGAGCAATTTCGTCCCCGTCTCATTCGAGTCGCCGCCTTCGGGGGCCGTTTTCTCCGACGCCAAACCGTTGGCGTCGAAAGTGACCGTGCGCACGAGCGACGGCCTGCTACGGCTCACACACCTGCTCACATGGAAACCGGGCTCTGACTCGGTCAGCGTGCAGACGGAGATTGCCAGCTCGGACGCCAAACAGGCGGTGTCGGTCATCGCTTTCGAGCGGGTGATAGAGGTAGCCGAGGGTGAGGCGGTCAAAGCCAGATTCCGGAGGTTTCTGAGAAACAGTCCGGGGCAGGAGAACGCTTTTCTCGTGGACCTGGAAGACCGTTGCCTTCCGCCGAATTGCCCGCCGCCCCCGCCGCTCGGATTCTATGTCGTGACTGCCGACCCCGCGGCGTTGTTCGTTCGTGCGGAGACGACAGGGGGACGGCCCGAGAATTTCAAGGCTTCGATGGCCCCGCAATCGGATGGCGCGGCGAGTTTCGTGTGGGAGTTCAAATCGCCCTTGAGCCGTCAAACGCCTGCGGTGGTCACGACCCGGTTTTCGCTGTCGGATAAGACAATGCCTTGAGTGATGTGATGGCGAGGCGGGTTGGGAATCTCAAGCGTTCCGCCGGTTCGCCTGTCGCGGCGCGGCGCGGGCGGAAGGCGGCAGCGTGGAGGGCGCGCTGCCTCGCCCTCGGCGCGCTGGCGCTCGCCGCCGCCGTCCTTCAGCCTGTCCGCACGCCGACGGCGCGCGGCCAAGCGGACCCCGTGCAGCTTTACAATCAAGCACTGCAACGACGGGGTGAAGGAGATTACCGGGTGGCAGTCGAGGGGCTGAAAAAGGTCGTCGAGCTTGACCCGTCTTTCGACCGCGCATACGGCAAGCTCATAGCCTTCCAACGGCAACTGGGCGAGCCCGAATCGGCGAGGGAATACTTTGAGGCGCTTGCCGGCACGAACCGGTTCGCACATTACGGGCTGGCCCTCTTCCACAGGCAGAAAGGCGAGCTGGAGGAAGCGGAGAGACACCTCGTCGCCTGCCTCGACGCGGCCCCCGACTTCGCCCCGGCATACGGCGAGCGGGTGGAGATAGCGAGGGCGCGTGGGCGGCTTCAAGAACTTTCCAGAGGGTTGAAAGAGGCCGTCGCCGCCGACCGGACAAACGCCGCGGCACGCTACGGGCTGGGTCATCTACATCAACTGCAAGGCGAGCCGGAGGCGGCACTGAGCCAACTGGAGCAGGCTCTCCGCCTCAAGCCCGAGTCCTGGGAAGCCCACCGCACGAAGTTCCTCGTCTACTACAACTCGGATAAGTTCGCCGAGGCGCTCGAAGTCCTGCGGGCGATGCTCGGCCGCGCCGAGGCGGGCGGCGATCTGGAAAGGGAGGCGACGGTCCACGGCCTCATGGGCTCTATCTACAAGGACTTGAGCGATCACGACCTGGCCCTTGAGCACTCGCTCCGCGCCCTGGACATCGCCCGCCGCATCGGCTTCCGTGAAGGCGAGCAGGCGTACCTCGCCAACGTCGGGGTTGTTTACAGCAACACGGGCAGATATTCGCAGGCTTCGGAAGCGTACCGGCAGGCCCTCGTCATAGCCCGCGCGCTCGGCGACCGCTTGAGCGAAGGCAGGATCATCGGCCTTATCGGGAACGTTCACCTTGAGGTGGCCGACTACTCGCAGGCGATAGACGACTATTCGCGCGCCGCGGCCGTCGCCGCCGAGTTGGGCGACAAGGCCAGTGAGGCAACCCAGCTCGCCACCCTCAGCTCCATTCACGTCGAACTCGGCGACTACCCCCGGGCGCTCGAACAGTTGCAGACGGCCCTGCGAATCGTCCGCGAGGTCAGGAACCTTGGGCTGGAGGCGGCGTTTCTTCAAATCCGCGGCTCGCTTTATGAACGGCAGGGGCAAACTGAAGATGCCCTGGCCGATTACTCTGCGGCGCTCAAAACGGCCGAAGCGATAGGCGATAAAATCCAGCAGGCTATGGCCCTCGATTACATCGGCTCGGCGCTGTCGGCCGCGGGCGACCACGCGGGCGCGCTGGCCAGCTTCGAGCGGGCTTTAAAGATAAGCCGCGAGGTCAAGTTGCTGCCGGTCGAAGGCAGGGTGCTCAACCACCTCGGGAAGCTGCAACTCGGTCTGAAGAATTATGCCCGCGCCGTCGAAGCGCATCAGAGGGCACTCGGCATCGCGGCCGAGACACGGATGCCGGAGATAGCATGGCAGGCGCACGCAGGCATGGCCGCCGCCCTGACGGCGCGGGCGGAGCTGGCCGCAGCACGCGGGCATTACCGCGAGGCGGTCGAAGACATCGAGCGGACGAGGGGGAGGTTGGATACGTCCGAGGACAAGGCCGGTTTTTTCCAGAGCAAGGTTGAAGTCTATAAGAGCTTGATTGACCTCCTGGTCAGGTCGGCGGAGGGCGAGCCGTCGAAAGGGTATGAGCAGGAGGCGTTCTATTACGCCGAGCGCGCTCGCGCCCGCGCCTTTCTGGACACGATGGCCGAGGGCCGTGTGTCGGCCGAACGCGACGTTGACCCCGCCCTGCTCGCACGGCAGCGGCAGATTCACTCACGCATCTCAGAGTTACAGTCGCAGCTATTGCAGCAACACTCGCAGGAGCGCCCCGACCCGGCGAAGATAAAGGCGCTGGGGGAGCAGTTAATCGCCGCGGATGAGGAGTATCAGGATTGGCGTCGCGCCGTACGTCGCAGGCATCCGCGCTACGCCGACCTGCGCTACCCGGAACCACTCCGACTTGAGGGGGCTCAGCGTTTGCTCGACGCCGAGACCGTACTGCTGGAATATTCCTTCGGCGAAGACGCCTCCTACCTCTTCGCGTTGAGCCGCGACGGGTATCTGGTCGCGCGTCTCCCCCCGGCGGCGACGATCTATACGCGGGTGAAGAGGTTGCGCGAAGCCGTCGCACAGCCGGGCCGCGCGACCTTCTCCAACTACCTCGTCGAGGCCCGGTGGCTTTATAAGGAGTTGATACTCCCGGCGGCCGGCCTACTCGCCGGGAGGCGGAATTTAATCATCGCCCCGGACGGCCTCGCCCATTACCTGCCTTTCGAGGTCTTGCTCAGGCCCGGCGGCCCGGGGACGACGCCGGGGCAGTGGCGACACCTGCCCTACCTGGTCCGCAACTATGCCATCAGCTACATCCCGTCGGCGAGCGTCCTCGCGGGAATAGAACACTACCGCGACGATTCGCCGAGACCGAGGAAGGCTTTCATCGCCTTCGCCGACCCCGTCTACGGGGAGCGGCGGGAGGCGGAGCCCGACGGCGCGGGCGTGGCCCTGCGCAGCGCACTGGGCGGCGGTGCGCGCCTGAAACTGGACAGGCTGAAACAGAGCGGCGCCGAAGTTCAGCGCATCGCGGGGCTCTTCCCCCCGGGCGAGGTCGAAGTGTTCCTCGGCCGCCAGGCCAGCGAGAACAACGTGAAGGCGCAAGACCGCATCGCCCGGTTTCGTATCGTCCATTTCGCCGTGCACGGACTCCTCAACGAGCAGAGGCCGCAATTCTCCGCCCTCGTGCTGAGCCTGCCGCGGGGCGGCCGGCAAACGCCTGAAGCGCCGTCGCCCCCGGAAGTTAAAGAAGACGGGCTGCTTCAGGTATACGAAATCTTCAACCTCAGGATGAACGCCGACATGGTCATCCTCTCGGCCTGTGAGACGGGACTCGGCAAGGAGGTTAAAGGCGAAGGGCTGGTCGGCATGACTCGCGCCTTCCTCTACGCGGGCTCGCAATCGGTGGTGGCTAGCCTCTGGAAGACATCCGACCACGCGACGGAAGAGCTGATGGTGAGGTTCTACCGTCATCTGCGCGGCGGCTCGCCGGGCAGGGCGGAGGCCCTGCGACGGGCCCGGCTGGAGCTAATCGAAGGCAGTCAATTCTCTCACCCTTACTTCTGGTCGCCCTTCATCCTCGTCGGGAAGTCCTGAGCCTTAAACGGCCTTCAGCGCCGCGGCCCGCTGGTGACCTGGATGTTGTATTCGGCGACCGCCCTGGTGCCCTCCGCAGACCGCCCGAACAGCCTCAGGCTGTAGCGGCCGTCCCTCAGGAATCCCCTGTCGAGCGTGATGACGAAATTGCCGCCGCCCTCCTGTCTCAGCCCCGTCCCGCGCCAGACCCTCCTGCCGCCCCGCCCCCTTATCTCCACGTCATATTTCGGGTAGGGCGGAAGCCCTCCCCCGTTGAGGATTAATGTGAAGCTCCTCTCGCCCGGGGGGAGCACGACGCGAGTCATCTCCGCTCCCCCCGCCGAGCGGACCGTCATCTCCTGCGGGAGCACGTCGTAGATGGGGGCGTTGAGCTGCGGGCGCCTCAGTTCGGCCAGCTCCGTCTCGCGCCTCCGCTCGGCGGCCCCGAGTCGCTCGCGGAGCCGCTCGTTCTCCTGCTTCGACTCGGCCAACTCTCTCTCGAAGGGGTTCTCCGACGGACGACTTTCTCGTGCCTGCTCTCGCAGTCGGCCGTTCTCTTCTTCGAGCTGCTTGAGCCGCACGGCCATCTCCTCCCGCTCAAGCTGTAAACGCCTGACAACTTCCGGCGCGTCCCGCCGCGACCAGACGGCCCACACGAGGGTCAGCCCGGCGGCCAAAGCCAGCCCCGCCGCCAGCGCCAGAGGCAGCGCCTTCCCGGCCCTTCGAGCGGCGGGCCGCGGCGTGGAATCACTCGACGGGGCCTCGGCCCCTTCCTCCGCCTTTATCTGCCGCCAGAGCGCGTCCCACTCCCTGCGGACCTGAACTTCATTCACCTCCCCGCGCCCCTCCCGCGGCGGCGCGAAAAAGTCGTTTGCGTCTTTGAAGAGGGCCAAGCACTCGTCGCATGTGATGAGGTGGTCGCGCACCAGCGCCCGCGCCGACCCGCCCAGCCGGCCCTGCTGGTAGGCCGCCAGCGCGTCCACACTCGGGTGCGGGCCGGCCACGTCTTCGAGTCCTGGCATCAACGCATTCATGTAGACGCGAGCCTCGTCTCGTCCGTCCATCGAGCCTCCCCATCACACTTCGAGCGCCCCGAAATACTTGCCGAGTTTCTCCCTCAGGACCTTCTGCGACTGATGCAGGTGGGCCTTGACGGTGTTGATGGAGATGCCCATCACCGACGCGATCTCCTGGTAGGAGAGTTCTTTCGCGACGCGCAGCAGGACGCACCGGCGCATCTGTTCCGGCAGCTCGCACATCGCCTCGCGCATCTTCTCAAGCTTTTCCTTGTCCAGCAGTTCGACGGCCGGGTCGGCCCTCTCGTCGGCGACTCGATAGGAGGCCGGCCCCGCGCCCTCGTCCGAAGGCCCCTCACCGATGGGGACCTCGACGGCGTCGCGCTTGGCGGCCCTCCGGTGCTCAATCTCGCTGACGTACGAGTTGAGCGCGATTTTGAACAGCCATGTCTCGAAGTGGGAATCGTGGCGGAAGCCGCCCAACCCTTTATAGACGGAAATGAACACCTTTTGTATTAGGTCGCGGCAGTCTTCCGGCGGCAGTTGCTTGTTCCTGAAGAAGCGGAAGAGCCGGGCGTAGTAGCGTTCGTAGAGGAGTCGGAAGTTCTCTTCGCGCGCACGTCCCTGCTGTAGCTCCGAGACCAACTCTTCGGTTGTCTTCTCCACCTCGGCCATCGGGGCGATTATAAGCCCGCCCCAATTTTTTCACGCGACTAAACATTTCCACGCGCCCCCGGTCTATTACGCGTAAGGAGAACCCGGCATCGCGCCGGCCTTCTCCGAAGCGCCCACGCGGCGAAACCAAACACTTCACGTCACGGAGAAACACCTAAGGAGGTCAGTCACATGAACGCCGAAAACATTATCATCAGGGCCGTCAAAAGCTCGCGCGCGCGGCTCCTGGTCGCCCTCTTCATCCTCGGATGCGCGGCCCCGGCCGCTCTCGCGCAATCCACGCTCCAGTGCGGCGCGCGCATCGTCTCCAACATGAGGACGCCGGACGGTGCGCCGCTTTGCCTCTTCGCCATGGACTCGAACAACGGGTCGAGGGTGGCCGTCCGCCGCTGCGGCAACCTGCCCGGCTTCCTCTGGAAGATCACCCGGCGCGACGGCGGCGGGCTGCACATCCTCACGGCGATACAGGGGTCGGAGGCGAGGCGAATGGACGTTCAGGATTTCGGCAAGCACGACGGAGCCAGAATCCACCTGTGGAGCCCCAACGTGCACGGGATAGGTTACAGAAATCAGACCTGGGATTTCTTCCCGTCCAACCGCGGCGACGGCTCCTTCCACATCATCTCCGTCGATAGCGGCAAATGCCTGAACATCCCGCTCGGCACCGGCACGCCCCTGGACCAACTGTTCCTCCAACAGTTCGCGTGCTCGCACGCGATAAACGACACCTGGAGGATTCAGCCCGTCGAGCGCGGCTGCTCATAGGGCGGTTTTCGATTCAGTGTGCCCCGCCCTGTCGGACTTCGTAAAAGGGGGCCGCGACTCCTGATGAGGCGCGGCCCCCTCGTAAAAACACTCGTAACGGCCGGGCTCGGTACGCAGTCGGCGCGAAAGGCTTGTCGATGACGACCGGCAGACACCTGGCCGAGCGCCGCGATGAGCGGGGCGTGGAAGACCGCGCCCGCGAACCCGAAGCCGATTAACCCCACCCTCACGTCGTCCTCTGTCTTTGAACGCACCGGCACGGCCCACACCCCTTTCTGTGCACCACCCGACCCCTCCCGCGCGCGGCACCGATTATAATGGCGCGTGCTCGACTTCAGCATCAGACTCGTCAACGGCCCGCGGGAACTCGACTCACTGGCCGCGCGGCTCGTGTCGGCGCCCGCCCTGGCGCTCGACATCGAGACGGCCGACTGGTGGGACCGCCGGGTGGAGCGGGTCGCCCTCGTCCAGTTGGCCTTCCGCGAAGGCGGCCGGCTCCGCGTCGCCGTCGTTGACACGCTGGCCGGACTCGACCTCGGGCTGCTACGCGCGCCGCTCGAACAAAACTCGGTCACGAAGGCCATCCACAACGCCGCCTACGACGCAGAGCGACTCTCCCGCCACTTCCGAATCCACGCCTCCCCGGTCCACGACACGATGCTGGCGGCGCGGCGCGCAGGCGAGAAGCACTACTCGCTGCGGGCGCAGGCGCAGGCCCACCTCGGCGTGATGCTCGACAAGGGCGAGCAGCGCGGCGACTGGGGCCGGCGTCCACTGACGGCGAAGCAGCTCCACTACGCGGCGCTGGACGCGGCCTGCACGCTGCTGCTTTACGAAGACCAGGTGACGAGGGGGTTATCTTCCGCCTACCGGCCGCGGGGGGAGGCCCAATCGCGGCAGACGCCGCTGCCGCTCGGCGACGCACCGCGCCCCGTGCCCGACACGGGCGACGGGCCGGAAGTCATGGGCGAGGGGGCGCAAACCGCGGAAGGGTTGCGCGCCCCGGCCATCGCCCTGCTGGGGGTCGTGACGGAGTTGGCCGGGCGCTACAGCCCGGAACGACTGGCCGTCTCGGCCGGCAGCGAGAGGGTCGGGCTGGCGGGCTGGATCATCGACGGCGCGCTGGGCGCGGAGACGGATTTAGACGAGGCGACGGTGAGACACGAGATAGCGGAGCTGTGCGAGAGGGGGCTGGCCCGGCTGGGCGAGGGGGGCCGGCTTGAGCCGACCGAGTCGGGCACGCGCCTCTGGCGGGAGGTAAAGCCGAGGTGAGTCAGGAGTCTTCACAACTGTACGAAGCACAACCTTTCCGTAAGTATCTTGAGCCATGAAAATCACAACCGTACACACGCAGGACGCGCCGACGCCGGCGGGGCACTACTCGCAGGCAGTCGTCTACAACGGGCTGGTCTTCGTCGCGGGGCAACTCGCCATCGACCCGCAAACCGGCGAGAAGAGGCTCGGCTCCATCGAGGAGCAGACCGAGCAGGCACTGAAGAACGTGGACGGCATCCTGAAGGCGGCCGACAGCGACTTGAGTCGGGTGCTGAAAATGACGGTCTACATCTCGGACATCGGCCTGTGGGGCAGGGTGAACGAAGTCTACGCGCGAGTGATGGGCGAACACCGGCCGGCCCGCGCCGTGATCCCGACGAGGGAGCTGCACCACGGGTTCTTGATCGAGATCGAAGCCGTCGCCGCCACATACGCCTGACAACGGCACGCACTCGACGCACCCCGCCGACACGCCCCTCATGTACGTCGAAGGGGGGTGCTTGTGATGCAAGTACCTATCCCAATTTG
>DATHBF010000292.1:0-1808 GCA_035296285.1 Pyrinomonadaceae bacterium
TGGACGAGGCGTCGGCCTTCGAGGGCGCGGCGCCGCTCCGGGAGGCGCCGCCGCGCGAGCTGCTCGAAAGCTTCGCGCGGCTGCGCGCCGAGCCGCCCGCGTGGCAGCGCGACCTGCCGACGCTGCTCGTCAAGGGCCGGCTGCGCGGCTTCCACCTCGGCCCGCGCGCCGCGCCCACGGCCTACGCGCTGCTCACCTACGGGAGGGACGGCAACACGCACGTCTCCGACCTCGCCGCCGCCGGCACGGACGAGGCCGCCTCGCTCTGCGCGGCGCTCGCGCGCCTGCCCGGCACGTTGAAAATCATCAACGAGCCGGAGCATAGTCTGTTCACACGCCCGCTGCTGGCCCACGGCTTCGCCGAGACCGACCGCCAGCACGAGATGGCTATGACGCTCTGAACGCAAAGGGAGAAGGGTTCCGTGAAGGCAAAAGTCTACGTCACGCTGAAGGCCGGTGTGCTCGACCCGCAGGGCAAGGCCATCCACCACTCGGTCGAGCTGCTCGGCTACCGTGGGATAAGCGACATCCGGCAGGGCAAGTACTTCGAGATCGCGCTCGACAACTCCGTGGACGAGGCCGGCGCCCGCGAGGAGGCCGAGCGCATGGCCCGCGACGTACTCTCCAACCCCGTCATCGAAGACTTCCGCGTCGAGGTCGAAGGCGGCGACTGAAGGGGAAAGGCCATGCTCTCGAAGCGCCTCGCGCGGCTCGTGCTTCTTCAGTCGCTCATCCTCGGCGGCCTCGCCCCCGCGCTCGGACAGGGCTTTCAGGTCGAGAGAAAGAACCCACCCGCGGCTGCGGCGGCCGGGCCGTTCACCTCGCTCGAAGGCCGCTTCTCCATCGCCCTCCCGCGACAAATCTCCGGCTTCAAGGGCATCGCCTTCGAAACCCCGAAGGGCGAGGTCACGGCCGGCGACTCATACTCCTGGCGGCTCGCCGGGGCGCATTACGAGGTCGGCTACATTGACAAGAGCAAGACGCCGAGGGCCGACGCGGACACCGGGGAGTTGGTGCTGGCGTTCGCCGAGGGCGTCGCGGCGCAGGCCGCCGCCCAACAGGGGAAGGTGCTCAGCAACCGCGAAATCACGGCGTCGGGTCTCCCCGGCCGTGAGGTGAGGCTCGAACTCCCGCAGATGCACCTCATCAGCCGGGTCGTCGGGGCGGGCGACAGGATCTATCAGCTCACGGCTGTCCTCAAGAAAGACGCCGAGATGCTGGCGGCGGCCGGCAAAATCCTCGACTCCTTCAGGGTGCTATCCGTCGCCGAGGCGCAGGCCGCAATAAGGAAGAGCGTGGAGGCGGCCACGCCCGACCCGCTGCCGCAGGAGCCCGTCGCCGCGAGGCCGAAGTCCGACGCGGAGGACGAAGGGCTCAGGGGCAAGGTCAAGACCGTCTTCACCGAGAGCGAAGACCTTTCGGGCACGTGGTCGGTGCAGGGGCGCAAGCCCTCTTCGATGGAGTATTACGACGGGCGGGGGAACCTCACCAAGCGGGAGTCTTACGACTACAAGGGCAACCCTTCCGACATAACGGTCTACGGCTATCTGGGCGGCGAGCGCGTGTCCGACATCGGGACGATACAGCGCGAGTACAACCCGCCCCCGATAATGGTCGGGTCGGCCCCCGGCGCGGCGAAGCCGAAGCGCGACCCGCGATACACCTACAAGTTCAAATTCAAATACGACGACGCCGGCCGCCTGCTCGAAAAGTCCTGGTTCATGAGCGACGGCGAGCCCTGGCTGCGCTACGTCTACGACTACAAGGGCAACCGGAAGGAGAAGTTGGTCTACTCCGCCGACGGCTCG
>DATHBF010000293.1:0-29803 GCA_035296285.1 Pyrinomonadaceae bacterium
TGACCTTCCGGCCGGCCAACTCCGTGTCGGCGTTCAGGCGGCGGCGCCAGAACCCCTCCTTGACGACCGCGACGCGTTCGGCCCCCGGCTGGTCTTCGCCGCGCGCGAACGTCCGGCCGGCGGCGGGCAGCAGGTTGAACACCTCGAAGAAATTGGCCGTCACGAATGCGCCGCGCACGCGCTCCGGCTGGGCGCCGCCGGTCAGGTTAACGCTCAGCGACTGCATCGCGGCGAAGTCTTCGAGCGTCGTGAGCCGCGCCGCGAAGTCCTGCGCCTCGGCGGGGGAGAGCACGCCGGGGCCGGCGCTCCGGTCCGCGCCGGAGACGATGACGAACCGGTCTGAGTTGTGGTACGGCAGAGACTTGAGCAGGACGGCGTTGACGACCGAGAAGATGGCCGTGTTCGCCCCGACCCCGGCCGCGAGCGTGAGCACCGCGACGAGGGTGAAGGCCGGGCTCTTCGTCATCATCCGCAAGCCGTAACGGATGTCTTGCAGTAAGGTCTCTAACATCCCGCCTCCCTTGATGTCGCGGGCCGCCTCCTTGACGCGGTCCAGGCTGCCGAAGCGCCGCCGCGCGTCCCGCATGGCCCTCTCCGGCGTCATGCCGTTCCTGACGTTCTCCTGCGCACGCATCATGAGGTGGAACCGTAGCTCGGCGTCCATCTCATCCTCCACCTGCTCCTTGCGCAGCAGCCCTTTGAGCCGCAGCCAGGCGAACCTCAGCCAGTACATCTCTGCTCACCTCGTCAGGCGGTTCGCATCACCTTGAAAACCGCGTCCGCCAGTCTGCCCCAGTTCTCCTCTTCGACCTGGAGCTGCTTCCGGCCCGCCCTCGTGAGCTTGTAGAACTTGGCCCGCAGGTTGTTCTCCGAGACGCCCCACTCGGACGTGATCCAACCCTGCCGCTCGATGCGGTAGAGCGCGGGGTAGAGCGAGCCTTCTTCAACCCTCAGCACGTCGTCCGACATCTGGACGATCCGCTGGCCGATCCCGTATCCGTGCAGCGGCCCCAACGAGAGCGCCTTCAGGATGAGCATGTCGAGCGTGCCTTGCAGCAGCTTGGTGTCGGGCGTGGGCATGACGGGAAACCCTCCGGAGTACCTAGACGGTCTAAGCTCGCGGGTGCATGATGCGGGAGACTACCTAGATTGTCAAGGTAGTTTATGCGGCTGCCGCCCGGCCGGACCCGGACGGGCCGGAGGCGGGAGGCGGGCCGCCCGGCCCCAAGTATTTCTCGCCACACAGGCCGGGCATGCGTGCTATACTCACGCCGCACAACCGCCATTCGACAAGACCCGCAGGAGGGAGGAGACCGAAGGGATGAGGGCGTTACTCGTCTACCCCGAATTTCCGGACACCTACTGGAGTTTCCGTCACGCACTGGCCTTCGAGGGGAAGAGGGCGCCGTTCCCGCCGCTCGGGCTGCTCACCGTCTCGGCGATGCTGCCCGCCGGGTGGGAGCGCCGGCTGGTGGACATGAACGTCCGCAAACTCTCCGACGCCGACATCGAATGGGCCGAGATGGTCTTCGTCAGCGCGATGATCGTGCAGAAGGATTCGCTGGAGCGCGTCGTCTCGCTGTGCAAGGCGCGCGGGAAGCCCGTGGTCGTCGGCGGCCCTTACGTCTCGACGAGCGCCGAGCAACTGCCCGAGGCCGACCACATCTTCGTCGGCGAGGCCGAGACGACGCTGCCCGAGTTCCTCGCGGACCTCGAACGCGGCGAGGCCAAGCCTTTCTACCGCGCCGCCGAGCGCCCCGCGCTCACCTCGACGCCCGTCCCAGACTTTCGGCTCGCCGAGCTGGGCCGCTACAGCGCGATGAGCGTGCAGTACTCGCGCGGCTGCCCCTTCCAGTGCGAGTTCTGCGACATCATCGAGATTTACGGCCGCGTCCCGCGCACGAAGACCAACGAGCAGGTGCTCGCCGAGCTGGACGCGCTGCGCGCGACGGGCTGGCGCGGCCTCGTCTTCATCGTGGACGACAACTTCATCGGCAACAAGAAGAACGTCCGCAAGCTCCTGCCCGAGCTGTGCGGGTGGTCGGAGCGGCACGGCCAGCCCTTCTCCTTCATCACGGAGGCGAGCGTCAACCTCGCCGAAGACGACGCGCTGCTCGACATGATGCGCCGCGCCAACTTCCGCCGCGTCTTCCTCGGCATCGAGACGCCGGTCGAGGAGAGTCTGAAGGAGGCGCAGAAGGGGCAGAACACGCGGCGCGACCTGCTCGACTCGGTGCGCAAGATTCAGTCTTACGGGATGGAGGTGATGGCCGGCTTCATCGTCGGCTTTGACAACGACCCGGAAGACATCTTCGAGCGGCAGATCGCCTTCATCCGCGAGAGCGCCATCCCGCTGGCGATGGTCGGCCTGCTGACGGCCCTGCCCGACACGCAGCTCTGGCGGCGCCTCCAGCGCGAAGGGCGCCTGCTCAAGGAGAGCGCGGGCAGCAACACCGAGGAGTGCCTGAACTTCGTCCCGCGCATGGACGCGGCGCGGCTCGTCGAGGGCTACAGGAAGATCGTCAGGACCATCTACAGCCCCGCCGAGTACTACCAGCGCGCGCTTGACTGCCTGTCGCACCTGACGCGCGGGCCTGAGCCGCGCCAGACCAGACTGCTCGCCGACGCGGCGGCCTTCGCGCGCGTCGTCCTCACGCTCGGCGTGCGCGACCCGGCGCGCGTCGAGTTCTGGCGCTACCTGCGCCGCGCCGTGGCGCACCACCGTAGAAACTTCGCACACGCCATGACGCTCGCCGCGATGGGCTACCACTTCCGCAAGCTGACCGAAGCGCACGGCGAATAAGCGGCGAACGCGTCGAGAGAGGGCGGGCCGGTCTCATTCCGGCCCGCCCTTTTTTCGCGCGACAGAAATTGGGCCTTGACTCTGTAGCCGTCTCCAGACTGTAGACTATACTTATGAACGGAGAAGGCCCGAAACATCGAAGGAGTGAAGTCATGAAAAACCTCGTCCCCGGCGCCGGCCGCATGCGCGCGTTCCTGTTGGCCTCGGCTGTCCTGTTCGTCGGCGCGAGCCGGGTCGCGGCCCAGCACGACCACCACCACGATAAGCCTCCGGCGCAGCCTACGCCCGCCGCGACCCCGAAGCCTATGCCCACGCCCGGTCCGACGCCCGAGCCCTCTGAGGTCAAGCCGCATGACGCATCAGAGCACGACGGCCACGCTGGGGGGGTGCCGATGACGAGCCGCGACGGCTCGGGGACTACCTGGCAACCCGCCTCCACGCCCGCATACATGCTGCACAAGCGCGCCGGCGACTGGCTCGTGATGCTGCACGGCGAGGCCAAACTCGGCGTCAACGCGCAGGGCGGGCCGCGGGGGGTGACGAAGTTCGAGTCTCAGAACTGGATCATGCCGATGGCGACGAGGAAGGTGGGAAGGGGGACGCTTGAGCTGCGCGGCATGTTCAGCCTTGAGCCCCTGACCTATTCGGGCGCGGGCTCGCCGCAGCTCTTCCAGTCGGGCGAGGTCTACCAGGGCCGCCCCATCGTGGACGCCCAACACCCGCACGACCTACTGATGGAGCTTTCGGCGAAATACACGCTGCCCGTAGGCGATCGCGCGTCGTGGTTCGCCTACTTCGGCTACCCCGGCGAGCCGGCGCTCGGTCCCGTGGCCTTCATGCACCGCGCGTCGGCCTCCGAGAACCCTTCGGCGCCGCTGGCGCACCACCTCCAGGACTCGACGCACATCGCCTTCGGCGTCGTCACGACCGGCTTCACCTACCGCCGGCTGAAGGTGGAGGGCTCGGTCTTCAACGGCCGCGAGCCCGACGAGGACCGCTACGGCTTCGAGGCGGGGGCCTGGAACTCGCGCTCCGTCCGCGTCTCTGTCGCGCCGAGCGACAACTGGGTCTTGCAGTACTCCTACGGCTTCCTGAAGAACCCCGAACTGCTCCACGAGGGCGACACGCACAGGCAGACGGCCTCGATTCAATACAACAGACCATTGAGGCGCGGGAACTGGGCGACGAGTCTCATCTGGGGTCGCAACCGCGAGGGCGACGAAGGCCACACCTTCAGGCTCAACAGCTACCTGCTTGAGTCCACGCTCAACTTCGCGGACAAGAATTATCTCTACACGCGCCTTGAGCTGGTGGACAAGAAGGACTTGCTCCGGCCCGAGGACCTTCGCAGGCTCGGCTTCGGCGAGCACGCGCACCCGCAGTACCGCGTCGGGGCCTACACGGTCGGCTACGTGCGCGACCTTTATGCGGGCGACAAGTACACGCTGGGCCTCGGCGGCGACACGACCTTCTACTCCAAGCCGGAAGCCCTCGACATGCTCTACGGGAGGAACCCTGTCTCGTACAAGGCCTTCCTGCGGATTCGGCTCGGCGGCAAGGGCGCCGGCCACGGGAGGTGAGGGGCCGAAATTAGCCCCTTGACTCTGTAGTCGGGTGTAGACTTTATACTTAGGCGTCGGTCGAAGGAGGAGGTCAAAGCGATGAGCGGGACGAGGCGCGGGGCGGTGCTGGTGGGCGAGGAAGAGGGGCGGCGGATGCTGAAAATCGGCGAGGTCTCGAAGCGGAGCGGCGTCGGCATTGAGGCGCTGAGGTTCTACGAGAAGAGCGGGCTCTTGGACAAGCCTTCGCGCACCTACGGCGGCTACCGCGTCTACGGCGGGGAGGTGCTGGAGCGGCTGGCCTTCATCAAGCGGGCGCAGGCGCTCGGCTTCTCGCTCGAAGAGATCGGGCGCGTCCTCGACGACGCGCGCAAGGGCCAGAGCCCCTGCGACGAGGTGCGCGAGATCGTCCGCCGCCGCATGGAGGAGCTGGACGAGCGCCTGCGTGAGCTGCAACGTTACCGCAGGGAACTGAAAGCCACGCTCGAAGAGTGGGACAAGGTGGGGCGCGCGCCGGGCCACGTCTGCGGGCTCATCGAGGGCTCGCACGTCGAGCACGCCGCCCACAGGTCGGAAGGGTTGAAGAAGGCGCGGCGCCGTTGAGATGTGTCACGGCGCGGCGGGGAGGTTTGAAGAGATGGCAGCCACGGCTTTAACCATACACGGGCACGGGGCGCACGGGGGGCGCGGCGACGGGGAGACGCAGGCGGAGGGCTACCGCGCGTTGATGCGAAAGTTCCGGTTCGCGGCCGCCGTCGGCGTCCCGCTGCTGCTCCTGATGTTCGCGGAGTTCGTGCCCTCCCTGCGCGACGCGCTGATGCGGTGGCACAGGCAGATCGGTATCGTCTCCGCTTTGCTGACGCTGCCGGTGCTGGCGTGGTCGGGCCGGCAGTTCTTCGAGAGCGCGTGGAACGGGCTGCGTAATCACAACACGAACATGGACACGCTGGTCGCCCTGGGCACGGGCGCGGCGTGGGCTTACTCGGCGGCGGCCGTCGCCGCGCCGCGCCTCTTCCCCGAAGGCACCGGCGGCATGTACTTCGAGGTGGCCGCCGTCGTCGTCGCCCTCGTCCTGCTCGGGCAGGCTTTGGAGGCGCGGGCGAAGAATCGTTCGAGCGCGGCGCTCCGAAAGCTGCTTGAGTTGCAGGCGAAGACGGCGCGCGTCGTCCGAGACGGGAAAGAGACGGACGTGCCTATCGGGGAGGTCGTCGTCGGCGACACGGTGCTCGTGCGGCCCGGCGAGAAGGTGCCGGTTGACGGGCGCGTCGTCGAGGGCGAGTCGGCGGTGGACGAATCAATCGTGACGGGCGAGTCGGTGCCCGTGGACAAGGGGCCGGGCGACGCGGTCGTCGGCGCGAGCGTCAACAGGACGGGCGCCTTCACCTTCCGCGCGACGAAGGTCGGGGCCGACACGGCGCTGGCGCAGATAGTCCGCATGGTCGAGAGCGCGCAAAGCTCTAAGCCGCCCATCGGGAGGCTCGTTGACAGGGTCAGCTCCTTCTTCGTCCCGGCCGTGTTGATAGCCGCGGTGCTGACCTTCCTCGCGTGGTTCAACTTCGGGCCTGAGCCGGCGGTGAACCACGCGCTGGTGACGACGGTCGCCGTGCTCGTCATCGCGTGTCCCTGTGCTCTGGGCCTGGCGACGCCGATCAGCCTGATGGTCGGCGTCGGCAAGGCCGCCGAGCACGGCGTGCTCATCAGGAACGGCGAGGCCCTTGAGACGGCCTCCAGGCTCGACGCCGTCGTGCTCGACAAGACGGGCACGCTGACGAAGGGCAAGCCCGAGTTGACGGACGTGCTGCCGCTCGGGGGCTTCGGCGCGGATGAGCTATTAAAGCTGGCGGCGACGGCCGACCGAAGGAGCGAGCACCCGTTGGCCGAGGCCGTCGTGAGCGGCGCGCGTGCGCGCGGCGTCGAGCCGGGCGAGCCTGAAGAGTTCAGGGCCGTGCCGGGCCGCGGGGTCGAGGCGAAGGCGGAAGGCCGGCGCGTGCTGGTCGGCAACCGAAGGCTTTTGACGGAGGCGGGCGTGCCTTTCGACGCGTTCGAGCGCGAGGCGGCGGCGCTCGCCGACGAAGGCAGGACGCCGATGTTCGTCGCCGTGGACGGACGGGCCGCCGGCCTGCTCGGCGTCGCCGACGCGCTCAAGGAGGATTCGGTCGCGGCCGTCCGCGCGCTGCGCGCGTTGGGCGTCGAGGTCCTGATGTTGACCGGCGACAACGAGCGGACCGCGAGGGCCGTCGCGCGTCGGGCGGGCATCGAGCACGTGATGGCGGAGGTGCTGCCCGAGGAGAAGGCGCGGCAGATCGAGAGACTTCAGGCGGGCGAGTGGCCCGGCGAGCGGGGCGTCCGGCGCGGCCCTCGTTTAGTGGGGATGGTCGGCGACGGCATCAACGACGCGCCGGCCCTGGCGCGCGCCGACGTGGGCTTCGCCGTCGGGACGGGCGCGGACGTGGCGATTGAGGCGGCCGACGTGACGCTCGTCGGCGGCAGCCTCCGGGGCGTGGTGACGGCCGTCGAAGTCTCAAGGGCGACGCTCGGCAACATCAGGCAGAATCTTTTCGGCGCGTTCGTCTACAACGTGCTCGGCATCCCGGTCGCGGCGGGGCTGCTCTTCCCTCTGCTCGGGCTCCTGCTCTCGCCCGTCATCGCGGGGGCGGCGATGGCCGCTTCGTCTTTGACGGTGGTGATGAACGCTAACCGGCTGCGGCTCTTCCGGCCGCGGCCTCGCGGGGAGGTGAGGTCATGAATACGACGGAGATAATCGTAACGCTGATGGGCTTCGGCGTCATCGGCTGGATAGTCTGGTACTTCTGGCTCTGGAAGGGCGAGTCGGTCGCGGCCGGCGTCGGGGCCGGCGGCGTGCAGGTGGTGGACGTGACGGTGAAGGGCGGCTACCGGCCCGCCTCTATCAACGCGGAGGCCGGGCGCCCGCTGCGCCTGAGCTTTACGCGGCGCGAGGCGACGCCGTGCGGCGAGGAGGTGGTCCTGCCCGACTTCGGCCGGCGCGCACACCTGCCGCAGGGCGAGACGGTGAGCCTTGAGGTGACGCCGCCCGCGCCGGGCGAGTACGAGTTCACCTGCGGCATGAACATGTACAAGGGACGCATCGTCGTTCGATAAACATCGCGGAGGTCGGGTATGAGGAAGGCGGGGCTACTTCTGGCAATCATCCTGTCGGCGGTCGCGGCGCAGGGGCAGACGGGCACGAAGGGAAAGTCGGCCGGCGAGCTTTCGTTCGGCGTGACGGACGCGCGCCGAGTTATCACGGGCGAGGTCGCGCCCGGCCTGCGTCTGCGCGCCGTGAAGGAGCGGAGCGCGACGCAGGAGCACTTCGGCTGGCGCGTCGAGGTCGTGCGCCAGCCGCCCTACCGGAAGGACGCGCGGAACCTTCTCTATCACGGCCGCCGGACGCTCGGCGCGCACCCCTCGCAGGTCTACGCGTGGCACGTCACGTCGGGCCAGTTCCCGAACGTCAGGGAGTTGCCCGTCGAGGGGCGCGCGCTCGTCGTCCGCGTGGAATTGATAGACCCCGTGGCGGAGGGGGCCGGCTCGGACAGCAGGTTCGTCTCCGGGGAGATAAAGATCAGTTGGGGGCCGAGGCGCGGGGCGTGAACGAGGCCGGCGGGCTTTTATGCTATCGTAAATAAAATCTCGCCCTTCGGTTTCACGCCGCAGGGGCCGCTGCGGTCAAGGTCGAACTCCGAAAGGATTTGAGTCTTGAAAATGACGAGACGCCGCACGAGGCGCATTGACCCGCTCGCATCCGCCGAGGGGGTCGGCCGCGTCCTCGACTCCCTGCGCGCTTCCCTGCCCGACCTGCTGCCCCGGTCGCAGAAGGAACTCTATTCGATGCTCAACTCGGTGCGCGGGCTCTACGCGCGGGCGCCGAACGACACCAACCGCGGCCGCCCCCCGCGCTTCAAGCGGGAGCTGCTGCTGCGCATAGACTCCTCCTTGCGCGCCATCCTCGCACGCGAGACGGGCATCTCCGTGCGCAGCTTCGTCGGCCAGTACATGCCCCTGCTCGACTTCCCGCGCGACGTGCGCGAGGCGCTCGAACGCGGCGACCTCAACCTCTTCGAGGCGCACCAGCTCTCCAGAATCACCCCCAGAAAATTGGGGGGCACGGACGCCGAGGCGCGCGCCATCCGCAAGAAGCTGCTCGAAGCACACCTGCTGGCGCAGGGGTCGAGCACGCTCCTGCGCGCCCGCGTCAAGGAGGTCCTGGGCGAGATGCGCGAGCCCGACCCGACCGAGACGGAGGTGCTGGCCGTCGGGAAGGCCGACGAGCTTCTGGAGGCCGACCCCCTTGACGCCAGCCACCTCTTTTTCGAAGAGCTGAGGATGATCTCGCGCGCGCTCAGGGAGATCGGCCCCGCCGAGATCACCGACGAAGACCTCTCGGAGATCATGCCCGCCGTTGACCAGATAACTCTGACGCTCCAGAAGATCGCCCGCCGGAAGGAGCGCGAGCACGCGCGGAAGCTGGCGATCTGAGTTACCGAAAGTCTTCGCAATACCCTCTCACAGACTTTCATCAGGCCGGCACGTCGGCCGCCGCTTTTTAACTAAGATTTAATCGGCCCTTAACAGCCGCGTAGCCCACACCTCTTAACATAAAAGTCCCCCCTAAACCGGCCCGCCTTTTCGCTGTGCGTATGGAGGTAAGAGGTCTCCCCGGCCTCTTGCCTCTGCCATTTGATCCAAGGCCGCATTGACAGAGGGAGTTGAACGCCGATGGAGGATGCCGAGAGGTCGGACGGGCCGGAGTTCCCGGTCGTCTGCGTCTGGTGCGGCGCGGAGATTCGCCGGGTGAGCACGCCGGCGGCGCCCGGGATGTGCCAGGGCTGTTTTCAACACATGGTCGAGGAACACACGCGGCTCGCCTCGCGGCAGCAGGCGGGCGCGTTCGCCAGCGACCGCTAACCACATGAGCTGACGCGGCGCGCCTCCGAGATGGGGCGGAGTAACCGAGGATGGGTTACTCTCTCGGCCATGAAGACGCTCTACCTGCTGCGCCACGCCGAGGCGAGCTGGAAAGACACGGGGCTTCAGGACTTCGACCGCCCGCTCAACTCGCGCGGCAGGGAGGCCGCGCCGCTCGTCGGCCGCCTCATCCGCGAGAGGAGGCTCCGTGTTGACCTGATTATCAGCTCGCCGGCCGTGCGCGCGCGCCAGACGGCCGCCCTCGTCAGGGAGTCGGCCGGGCTCTCCGCCGAGCTGCTCTACGACGAACGCATCTACGAGGCCGACGCGGCTCGCCTGCTCGAAGTCGTCGCGCGGGCCGCGGAGTCGGCCGACGCCTTAATGCTCGTGGGGCACAACCCGGGGATGGAGAAGCTGCTGGCGTTCCTGACCGGGGAGGGGCGGCACATGGCGACGGCGACGCTGGCATGCGTGGCGCTCGACGCGGAGGAGTGGATTAAGGCGCGTGCGGGCCGCCTCGAATGGCTCGTGCGGCCGAAAGAGTCGGAGGAAGACTAAAGCCCCCTCACCGAAACCTTCGGAGGCTCAGTGCCGACCCGACGACGCCCCCTCCCCGCGCGCAGGGCCTTCGGGGCCGTCCTTCACGGAGCGCCCTCTCTTACGGTTCTCGGCGCTCAAACGCCGCAGCGTCGAGTGAACTTCCAGCACCACCTCGGCGCGCCCGCTCGCGTCCTGCGGCGCCTCACCTTCGCCGGCCGCGAGCACGGCCGCCGCGACCTCACTGCTCAGTTCGTGGGCGATTGACATAAGGGGGGTTGCACTCCTCTCCCGGCGACTCGGACCATGAAGTGACTTGTCGGGAAGCTCGGGATGATACCTCACGCGTGTTACCTCCGTGTTAACGGATTGTTAACACCCGCCCTTTTTCGTCTGCCCCGCGTTCGCGCCGGCCCACATTCTTCATTTAACAATCATTTAATACACCCTTCACCCTGATTTAACCCCCCGCCTTTAATCTCCCTCCTTGCCACACCGTAACCGCGCCAACCCTTCAATCGAAGCCTTCCCCGCCCCAGTTCGCGGCGAAGCTCAAAGACCATTCAAGCCATCATGCATTCGACCAACACCAAAGACCGCAACACGCGCAAGCTCCACAGGAGGTCCCCGATGAATTTCTCCCGCCCGTTTAACCGTACCCTTGCAGTCAGCGTCTGTCTGCTTGTTCTGCTGCTGGGGCAAGCCCTCCCGGCTGCACTCGCCCAGTCCGGGACGACCGGAAGCCTGAGCGGCGTCGTGCAAGACCCGAACGGCGCAGTCCTGCCCGGCGTGCAGGTGACCATCAGGAGTGCGGACACGGGTTTGACGCGCACGAGCACGACGAACGACGAGGGGCGCTGGACGTTCCCGGCGCTGCCCGTCGGCACGTACGAACTCACCTACGAGGTGGCGAGCTTCAAGACCCTGAAGCGTTCGAACGTCGAGGTGGAGGCCGCCGTCCCGCGCACGCTCGAAGACCGGCTCGAAGTGGCCGGGGTGGCCGGCGAGACGGTGACGGTGGTCGAGGGCGGCGCGGCGCTGGCGACGCCGGAGTCGTCGGCCGTCGCCCGCCAGCTCTCGGCCGACCAGCTCGTCGCGGTGCCGACCTCGACGCGCAGCTTCACGCAACTGCTCTCGGCCGAGGCCGGCGTCAACACCGACCTCTCGCCCGTCCTGACCAACGGCACCGGCAACCAGAGCCCCTCGGTCAACGGCACACGCACGACCTCGACCAGCCTCTCCTTCAACGGCGTGGACGCCACCAACATCACCTCGAACGAGGGCTCGCTCAACAACAACATCGCGCCCGCCCCCGAGACGCTCTCCGAGGTCAAGCTCCAGACCTCGCTCTACGACGCCACGACGGGGCGCTCCGGCGGCGGCAACTTCCAGCTCGTCACCAAGAGCGGCACCAACGAGTTCCACGGCTCGGCCTACTACTTCCTCCAGAACGAGAAGTTCAACGCCAACGACTTCTTCTTCAACAAGGACGGCATCGCCCGCCCGAAGGCGCGGCGCAACGAGGGCGGCTTCACCGTCGGCGGCCCCGTCGTCAAAGACCGCTTCTTCTTCTTCGGCGGCTACCAGCGCACGCAGGCGGCGACGGCCTTCGTGCCGACGGCCTCCTCCATCACGGTGCTGCCGCAGGCGCTCGCGCTCATCGGCGGCGAGCGCACGAAGCAGAACCTCTTCGACGCCTTCCGCAGCCTGAACCCCGGCATCACGGCCTCCATCCCTACAGCCTCCGCCATCTCGGACGTTGCCGTCAGGCTCCTGAACCTGCGCAACCCTGCGACGGGCGAGTTCGTCATCGGCGCCCCGCGCGGCTCGAACTTAGTCGGCCGCGACGCCAGCGTCGCCGGCTCCGTCGGCGGCAACCCCTTCATCCGCCAGCGCAACGTCTTCCCGGCCGAGTTCCAGCAGGACCAGTTCACCGTCAAGCTCGACGGCCGTCTCAACTCCAAGAACACGCTGAACGGCACCCTCTTCTTCTCGAACTTCCCCGGCTTCGACCCGTTCCCGGACCCCAACAGCCTCGCCTCGCCCTTCGTCCTGCGGCGCTCCGACCGCAACCGCACGCTGGCCGTCTCCGACCAGCACGTCTTCGGCCCGACGCTCATCAACGAGGCGCGCTTCGGCTTCTTCCTGCTCGACAACACGCGCCGCCTCGACGACCCGTTCCTCTCGCTCACGAACGAGTCGGTCGGCATCCCGAACCCGGCCGTGGCCTTCGACCGGAGCCCCTCGACGCTCAGGCTCGGCCACTACGTCGGCCGCCCCGGCACCCTCCTCGAACGCTTCTCCTTCGGCGGCCCTAACGACTCCTTCAACGAGCGTTTGCAGAAGACCTTCAGCTTCGCCGACAACGTGACGGCGGTCTTCGCCGACCACACCGTCCGCTTCGGCGCCGAGTTCAAGCGCCACAGTTACGACACGAGCCTCCCCGAAGAGCAGGCCACCGAGTTCGAGAAGTACGACAACTTCACGCAGTTCCTCCGCGGCGTCGCCACCGAGGCCGACACGCAGTTCGGCATCACCGAGAAGCAGTTCCGCTTCCGCGACCTCTCGGCCTACGTCGCCGACGACTGGAAGCTCAGCCGCAAGCTCACCCTCAACCTCGGCCTGCGATGGGAGTGGTTCGGCTGGCCCGAGGAGGTGAACGGGCGCATAGGCAACTTCGACCCCTCGCTCGTCACCGACTTCAACGACCCGCGCGGCGGCTTCGTCGTCGCCTCGAACGCGCGGCCGACCGGCTTCGCCTCCGTTGACCAGGCCATCGCCGCGACGGCCGCCGCGCCCACGAAGCACACCCTGAACGGCCAGGACCTTAACAACTTCGCCCCCCGCGTCGGCTTCGCTTACTCGCCCTTCGCGAACAGCCGGCTGGTTGTGCGCGGCGGCTACGGCCTCTTCTACGACCGCCCGTCGGCGGCCTTCATCAACACCATCTTCAGCAACTACCCCTTCCTGCGCGAGGTCGAGGTGACGTTCCCCGGCAGCGCCGTGCCACTGACGACGGCCTTCTCGCAGCAGGACCCCAACTTCCCCTTCAACCAGTACCTCCCGAATCGCATCATCCGCACGGCCGGGGCCGCTGGCACCTACCAGATTCGAGATAACACCAACGTCACGCGCGGGGCCGACGGCACGCTCAACCCCAACGACCCCGCGACGGGGCAGCCCACCCGCGGCAACATCGCCGAAACCTTCGAGTTCCGCGCCATCGACCGCAACCTCAAGACGCCCTTCGTCCACCAGTGGAACGTCGGCGCGCAGTTCGAGGTCACGAAGAACCTGCTCTTCGAGGCCCGCTACGTCGGCACGAAGGGCGACAAGCTGCTCCAGGCCGTCTCCTTCGCGCAAGGGTACGACCTGAACGACCCCGCAACCCCGGACCTCATCTTCGAGCGTTTCAACCAGGCTTACGTCGCGGCCGGCAGCCCGAACGGGGCGCTCAACTCCGGCTCGACGGCGCGCGAGCGCGGCCGCGGTCGCGCCTTCGGCTTCGCCAACTCCGCGCTCGGCGGGCTGCTCGACTACAACCTTGCGAACGCCTCGGGGGCCGTCATCAGCTTCGAGGCCCGCTCGCCTTACCTCGGTTTCGACGTTCCCGAAGCCATCCTGCTCGGCAACTACGCCGACTCCATCTACCACTCGGGCCAGTTCGGCCTGACGAAGCGGTTCTCGCGCGGCACGCAGTTCAACGTCGCCTACACCTGGTCGAAGTCCATCGACACAGGCTCGGCCGACCCGGGCTCGACGGCCGGCGGCGGCAAGCCCGACCTGCCGAACGTCGGCTTCACGGCGCAGGGCAACGCCTTCGACCTCGGCAGCAGCCGCGCGGTCTCGGACTTCGACCGCCCGCACCGCTTCAGCGCGAGCTTCGTCCTCGACGTTCCGACCTTCGGCTCCACGTCGAAGTTCCTGACGGGCTGGCAGCTCTCCGGCTTCGGTCAGATGCAGTCGGGCACGCCCTACTCCATCTTCTCGCCGGAGGTGACGGTGGGCACGGCCTCGCAGTACGCGAACACGCGCCTCGGCTCGGGCGGCCTCTACCGCCTCGCCTTCGGGCGGCCGAGCCTTTGCGGCTCGCTCGACCAGCTTCGGCGGGCGGGCGCGGACCCGACCGAGCAGGCTTTCAACCCGTCGGTGCTCTGCTCGCCTCTCTCGCTCGCGGGCGGCTACCCGAACAACCGCGGCTTCGGCAACCTCGGCCGCAACGTCCTGCGCGGCCTCTGGCAGAAGCGTTTCGACATGGGGCTCTCGAAGCGGACGAACCTGACCGAGCGCGTCAACCTTGAGTTCCGTTGGGACGTTTTCAACGTCTTCAATAACGTCAACTTCGCCACCCCGAACAACCTCATCGGCGAGGCCGGGAGCGACTTCGGCAAGATCACCGACACGGTCGGCGGCCCGCGCGTCATGCAGTTCGGCCTCAAGCTGAAGTTCTAATCGGTCGGGGTCCAAACGCCCCGGGGCGGGCATCGCGGCTCGCCCCGGGGCGGACTTTGCCTGCCGCGCCTGACGGATTCGGGTTGTTCGACGCGTTCAGTCATCACGGATACAGCTTATGTCGGCAATCGAAACCATTGAGGACGTTTACGACGACGGTCATTTGCGGGTTGAGCACGACAATTACTACGTCTCGTGCGGCGGCGCGCCGCTGAAGTTCCGCCGCGCCGAGTTCCTGCTCCTCTCGCGCCTCGCGCTCAACACGGGCCGCATCGTCAAGGCGGAGGACTTGTGGCGCCACGCCTGGGGCGACGGCAAGCCCTACAACGCCGAGAGCCTGCACGTCCACGTCTACCGCCTGCGCGCCAAGCTCGCGCCCTTCGGCGTGCGGATCGAGACGATGGTCAACGTCGGCTACCGCCTCATGCCCGCCGACGAAATCTCCCGGCGCCGCTCGGCCTGACCGCGTCCCGGCTAATTGTTAACGCCGATTTAGGATTCCGTTCAGAGAAATGTAACATCGCTGGTGCATCCTTCCATTTCTTAGAAATCCATAAAGAGGAGTCTGAAACCCCTTGAGCCTTCCCGGAAAAGCCCTGCGCGCGACGACCGCGCTCCTGATGACACTCTGCCTCGCGTCCGCCTTCGCTTGCAGCGGCGAGCGCGGCGGGGCCGGTCCCGTCGGCGGGGGTGCGGCCGGCGGCGCGGTCAACCTGCGCGGGGCCGGCGCCACGTTCCCCAACCCGCTCTACCAGAAGTGGGTGAGCGAGTACGGCAAGGCCCACCCCGCCGTCAGGATTGACTACCAGTCCATCGGCTCCGGCGGCGGCATCAAGCAGATCAAGGAGCAGACCATAGACTTCGGCGCCTCCGACTCACCCATGAAGGACGAGGACTTGCGGAGCGCGCCCGGCGAGCTTCTGCACGTCCCGACGGTGCTCGGCGCGGTCATCCTCACCTACAACCTCCAGGGCGTCTCGCAACCCTTGCGCTTCTCTCCGGACGTGATCGCCGACATCTTCCTCGGCAAGATCAAGAGCTGGGACGACGCGCGCATCAAGGCCGACAACCCCGGCGTCCCGCTCCCCTCGGCCGCCATCACGCCCGTCTACCGCTCCGACGGCAGCGGCACCTCGGCCGTCTTCACCGACTACCTCTCGAAGGTCAGCCCCGAGTGGAAGGGGCAGGTCGGCACGGGCACCTCGCCGAAGTGGCCGGCGGGCCTGGGCGCGAAGGGCAACGAGGGCGTGACGGGGCAGGTTAAGAACACGCCGAACACCGTCGGCTACGTCGAGTTGGCCTACGCCGTGCAGAACAAGCTGCCCGTGGCGCTCATCAAGAACGCCTCCGGCGCCTTCGTCGAGCCCAGCTTGGACGCCGTCACGGCCGCCGCCGCCGAGAGCCTGCCGGCGACGCCCGAAGACCTCCGCGTCTCGATAACGAATGCCGGCGGCGCGAACGCATACCCGATATCGAGCTACACCTACATCCTCGCCTACAAGGACCAGAAGGACGCCGCCAAGGGCAAGGCGCTCGTGGACTTCCTCTGGTGGGGCATCCACGACGGCGAGGCGTACGCGAAGGACTTGCAGTACGCGCCCCTGCCCCCCGACATCGTCAGGCGGGCCGAGGCCAAGATCAATTCCATCACCTCCGGCGGCAAGCCGCTCCGACAGTAATGTCCACGCCAGCGCCGACAAACCCGAGCCCCGCGTCAGAGTACGGCGCGCGCTTCCGCGCGTGGGACTGGCGGCGCGCGCTGTCGCCGACGGGCAACCTCGGCGACGCGGTCTTCCGCGGCCTCCTCTTCGCTTGCGCGCTGCTGCTGGTCGTCATCGTCGTCCTGATGTTCTTGGAGATCGGCTCGAACGCGCGGCTCTCGATAGAGCGGTTCGGCCTCTCCTTCCTGACGGGGCGCGATTGGGACCCGATACAGGACGAGTTCGGCGCCCTGCCCTTCGTCTACGGGACGGTCGTCTCTTCCCTGCTCGCGCTGCTGATGGCCGTCCCCGTCTCGCTCGGCATAGCCATCTTTCTGGTCGAGCAGGCGCCGCGCAAGGTGGCCGGCCCGCTGGCCTTCCTCGTCGAGCTGCTGGCGGCCATCCCCTCGGTCGTCTTCGGGCTGTGGGGCATCTTCGTGCTCGCGCCCTTCCTGCGCGAGCACGTCGGGCCGCCGCTGCAAGCGTGGCTCGGCTGGCTCCCCTTCTTCCGGGGGACGGTGACGGGCATCGGGCTCTTCACGGGCGGGGTGATACTCGCCATCATGGTCACGCCCATCATCACGGCCGTCGTGCGCGACGTGCTGGCGGCCGTGCCCGTCTCGCAGCGCGAGGCGGCTTTGGCCCTGGGCGCGACGAAGTGGGAGACGACGCGAATCGTGCTGGCGAACGGGGCGCCCGGGATTGCCGGGGCCGTCATCCTGGGCTTGGGCCGCGCGGTCGGCGAGACGATGGCCGTCACGATGGTCATCGGCAACCGGCCCGAAATCTCCGTCTCCTTATTCGACCCGAGCTACACCATCGCCTCCGTCATCGCCAACGAGTTCACGGAGGCGACCGGCGACCTGTACCTGAGCGCGCTGGTCGAGCTGGGGCTCGTGCTCTTCCTCGTGACGTTCGTCATCAACGGCGCGGCGCGGCTCCTCGTCTGGAGCGTGACGCGCGGGACGAGCGGCGTGGCGAGGGCGTAGAAAATGGATTCAACGCGGGGCAAAGGTGATGCGGGAAGGCGCGTCGTCAACACGTTGATGGCGGGCTTGACGGCCGCGTGCGCCTTCATCGGCGTCGCCCTCCTGCTCCTGATACTCGGCTACATCGCGTGGCGCGGCATCTCCTCCCTGAGCCTCCAGTTCCTGATAGACACGCCGAAGCCCGTGGGCGAGGGCGGCGGCATCGGCAACGCCATCCTCGGCACGCTCGTGCTGCTCGGGCTGGCGTCCGTCATCGGCCTCCCCATCGGCATCGCGGCCGGCGTCTACCTTTCCGAGTTCGGGCGCGGCTGGTTCGCGGGCGCGGTCCGCTTCATCGCCGACACCCTGACCGGCATCCCGTCCATCGTCACGGGCGTCTTCGTCTACACGCTGATAGTGCTGCCGATGCGCCAGTTCTCGGCGCTGGCGGGCGGCGTCGCCCTCGGCATCATCATGATTCCCATCGTGACGCGGACGACCGAAGAGATGCTCCGCCTCGTCCCGGCGAGCCTGCGCGAGGGGGCGCTGGCGCTCGGCGCGCCGCAGTGGAGGGTGACTACCGGCGTCGTGCTGCCGGCGGCGGCCTCGGGAATCGCAACGGGCGCGATGCTCGCGGTGGCGCGCGTCTCGGGCGAGACGGCGCCGCTCCTGTTCACGGCCTTCGGCAGCCGCTTCTTCAACGTCTACCTCGACCAGCCGATAGCCAGTCTGACCGTCCAAATCTTCAACTACGCCGTCAGCCCTTACGACGAGTGGCACGCCCAAGCCTGGGCCGCCACCCTCGTCCTGATGACGCTCATCCTCGTCATCAACGTCTCGGTCCGCTTCCTGACGAGGAAGAAGTTCTAACAGCTATGACAACCGCACCCACTCCAGTCCGAGCCCCGAAGGCGGGCGCCGAGCAGCCCCGGCGGCCCGAGGCCGTCCCGACGAAGATCGGCGTGCGCGGCCTGGACTTCTTCTACGGCCGCACGCAGGCCCTCTACCAAATCTCCATCGACATCCCCGAGCGCGTCGTGATGGCCTTCATCGGCCCCTCCGGCTGCGGCAAGTCCACCTTCCTGCGGACGCTCAACCGCATGAACGACACCATCCCCGGCACGCGCGCCGAAGGGCAGGTCATGATTGACGGGCACGACATCTACGCGCCGGGCGTGGACGTGGTCGAGCTGCGCCGAAAGGTCGGGATGGTCTTCCAGAAGTCGAACCCGTTCCCGAAGTCCATCTTCGACAACGTCGCCTACGGCCTGCGCATCAACCGGCTGACGGACTCGAAGTCGGAACTCGGGGGCCGGGTCGAGGAGGCGCTCAAGGACGCCGCCCTCTGGTCGGAGGTGAAGGACCGCCTGAAGTCTTCGGCGCTCGGCCTCTCCGGCGGGCAGCAGCAGCGCCTCTGCATCGCGCGCGCCCTGGCCGTCAAGCCGGAGGTCGTGCTGATGGACGAGCCGGCCTCCGCCCTCGACCCCATCGCCACGCAGAAGATCGAGGAGCTGATAGTCGAGCTGAAGCGGCAGTACACCATCGTCATCGTCACGCACAACATGCAGCAGGCGGCGCGCGTCTCGGACCGCACGGCCTTCTTCTGGCTCGGCAAGCTCGTCGAGGTCAACGACACGGAGAAGATGTTCACGAACCCGGACGAGAAGCTGACCGAGGACTACATCACAGGCCGCTTCGGGTGAGTGGGCCGCCGCGCCGGCAAGGGTGCTAGACTTGTGCGGAGGGGCGGGCGCGGGCGAGATTACCAGGGGAGGAGTTTTTAAGATGGACCACCACAGGCGGTTAGATTCCGAGCTGGACGTGCTGCGCGACCGCGTGCTCGTGCTCGGCGGCGAGGCCGAGCGGGCGCTCGGGCGCGCGATGTACGCCCTCACGGAGCGCGACAGCGGGGCCGCGCGCGAGGTGCTCGAAGGCGACGACGCCATCGACCGCCTCGAAGTCGAGATAGACCGCCTCTGCGTGGACGTGCTGGCGCTCAGGCAGCCGGCCGCCCGCGACCTGCGCTTCGTCATCTCGGTCGCCAAGATCACGCCCATCCTCGAACGCCTCGCCGACCACGCCTGCAACATCGCGCGCGTCGCGCTCGACCTCAACGACGAGCCGCGTCTCAAGTCCTACCCCGCCCTCTCGCGCATGGCCGACGTGGCCTCCTCGATGCTGCGCGGGGCGCTCGACGCCTTCACGCAGGGCGACGCCGTCACCGCCCGCCGCATCATCGGGCAGGACGACGAGATAGACGTGATGTACGAGCGACTCTTCCGCGACCTCATCGAGCTGATGGTCGCCGAGCCCGCGGCCACGCCGCGCGCCGCCCGCCTCCTCTTCGTCGCCAAGCACCTGGAGCGCGTCGCCGACTACGTCACCGACATCTGCGAGCTGACCGTCTACATGACCGAGGCCGCCGTCATCAAACACAGCTACAAATGAACAGACCTGTGCTGATCGTCGAGGACGAGCCGGACATCGCCGAGGGGTTGCGATACAACCTTGAGCGCGAGGGGCTGCCGGCCGTCGTGGCCGAGACGGGCGAGAAGGGGCTGGAGCTTGCCCTCGACAAGAACAGCCCGCCCGCGCTCATCCTCCTCGACCTGATGCTGCCCGGCATGTCCGGCATCGAGCTGTGCCGGCGGCTGCGGCGCGAGCCGGCCACGCGCCGCACGCCCATCATCATGCTCACGGCGCGCGGGTCGGAGGCCGAGCGCGTCGCCGGCCTCGAACTCGGCGCCGACGACTACGTCACCAAGCCCTTCTCGGTGCGCGAGCTGGTCGCGCGCGTGCGCGCCGTGCTGCGCCGCGCCGACGACTCCACGTCCGCGCACTACGAGGACGAGAGCCTGCAAGTCCACTTCGAGGACATGCACGTCTCTTGCGAAGGCGTCGAGGTCAAACTCACGCGCAAGGAGTTCGCGCTCCTCGCCGCGCTCTCGCGCAGGCCGGGGAAGGTGGCGACTCGCCAGCACCTTCTCGACGACGTGTGGGGGCAACAATATTACGGCGACACGCGCACGCTCGACGTTCACATCCGCCGCCTGCGCGCCAAGCTCGGCCCCTGCGGCGACTCAATCGAGACGGTCGTCGGCGTCGGCTATCGCTTCGTCGGCTGCTCTGCCAGAGGTGAAGCCCGGCCGGGCCGTGAGGAAGTATAATGGCCCCATGCCCGGATACCTTGACACAGAGGCGTGGGGCCGCCGCCACCTCTTCCGACTATTCAAGGACTACGACGAGCCTTTCATTAACGTCTGCGCCGACGTTGACGTGACGCCCCTGCTCGGCTTCGCGCGCGCCCGGAATTTGTCCTTCTTCGTCACCTATCACTTCCTCTCGACGAAGACGGCCAACGAGGTCGAGCCGTTCCGCTACAGGCTGCGCGGCGAACGCGTCCTCGTCCACGACCGCCTCGACGCGGGGGCCATCCTCCTGCTACCCGACGAGAGCTTCACGTTCGTCTACTTCGACTTCGAGGAAGACTTCGGGGCCTTCCACGCCCGCGCCGTGGCGACGATTGAGGGCGCGCGCGCCGAGCCCCCGCCACTCGACTCACGCGCCGACCGCGACGACCTCATCTACCACTCGGTCATCCCCTGGGTCTCGTTCACAAGCATCTCGCACGCGCGCGACTCGCGGCGGCGGAGCGGCATCCCCAAGGTCACGTTCGGCAAATTCCGCGACGTGGCCGGCCGGATGATGATGCCCGTCTCGGTGGAGGTCCATCACGCCCTCATGGACGGGCTGCACGTCGGGCGCTTCTTCGAGCGGCTGGAGGGCTATTTCACTAACCCGCGCGACGCGCTGTCGTCATGAGCCCGCGTAGTCGAGCAGCCCCGTGTGCATCGTCATCTTCCACTCGCCGCCCACCTTCGAGTAGACCTTGCAGGCCCTCCCCTTCCAGTGCTGCTCGCGGCCGTCCCCGTCCCGCCATAGCGTGTCCACGTCCACGACGGCGAAGGCCCCGTCGCCTTCCGCCGTCAGGACTACCTTCTTAATCTCGCGGCGGTTGTGCACCAGCTTGTGCGTGTCGAACAACTGCTGCCAGTTCCGGCTCCAACGCTCGTAGTCGTACCTGCCCGCCAGGAAGACCCAGTCCGCGGGGTCGTGGTGGTGCGGCGTCGGCGGCCAGGGCCAGACCATGTCCGGGTGAAAGATGCTCAGCAGGAGCCTGACATCTTTCGTGTCCCAGGCCCGCGTCTCCCTGTCAACGATCTCTCTGACCTCTGCTTCGCTCATCAGAAGACGAACTTGAGGGCGAGTTGGACGAGGCGCGGGTCGCCGACGCCCTGGCGCAGGAAGCCGTCGAAGTTGAAGAGGCCGGGCGTGACGAGCGGGTTGATGTTGTTCTCGGTGTTGAAGGTATTGAACATCTCGAAGATGGGGATCAGCTCGAACGACTCGCCGAAGCGGAAGGGGCGTTGCAGGCGCCAGTCGAAGGAGAAGAACTCGTTGTTCTTGCGGAGCGTGTTGCGGTTCGTCGCGGTGCGCACCGTCGGCGTGATGGGCTGAGCGGAGCGCGCCTGCACGCGGGCGTTCAGGTCGAAGCCGGCGGGCAGCATGACGTTCGAGAAGAAGTTGAAGCGGTGGCGGATGTCGCGGTCCGAGAGCGCGTAGTCGAGCTGTAGGTTGTTGATGTCGAAGGCGCGGTCGGTGAACGGGTCGCGCTCGTTCGAGTCGTCGTCGAGGTCCCTGGCGAAGGTGTAGTTCCACTCGAACTGGTAGCTGCGGCTGAAGCGCTTGCGCATCCCGGCCGTGAAGGCGCGGTAGAGCGACTTGCCGTTGGCGCTCGTCACCATCACCTCGCCGAGGAAGGGCGAGAAGAAGTTGTTGCGGTTGACGTTGAGGAAGCGCGTCATGTGGACGCCCTTCGCGTGCGTGAAGTCGAAGTAGACGGAGAGGTCCTGTGCGAGCGCCTGCTCGAAGGCGACGCTGGTGGTGTAGACGCGCGGGTTCGCGTAGTCGCGGCTGAAGACGCGCACGCCCGAGAAGCAGGGGAAGGGGTTCGTGACGGTGCCCGCCACGCAGGGCGTCACGGTCGAGGGCGGCGTCACTACATTGGGCCAGACGGGGCCGGGGACGCCCGAGGCGATGATGGGCGTGTTCAGGAAGATGGTCTGCTGCTGCACGCCGTTCGTCGTGATGGAGCCGACCTGCGAGAGCATGTTCTGGCGCGCGAAGTAGATGCCGTAGTTGGCGCGCAGCACCGAGCGGCCGTCGCCGCCGATGTCCCACGCGAAGCCGACGCGCGGCTGGAACTGCTTCTTCGGGCTCGGCAGTCGCCCGGTCGAAGGGAAGCGCGGGTCGTTGAGGAAGATGCCGTAGGCCGTCTGCTCGGGCGGGACGACGGGCTCGGGGAAGATTTGCGCCTCCCAGCGCAGGCCGTAGTTGAAGGTCAGGTTGGGGCGCACCTTCCACGAGTCCTGCGCGAAGAGGGCGAGGTCTTCGTTGGCGATGTCCGAGAAGCCTGCGGCGTCGGTGGCGGGGCCGGTCAGGCCCGCGCCCTGCAAGTAGAGGAGGAGGGGGCCGCCCGTCGCCGTCGTCCCGGCCGGGCAGGCGGCCGGCGCGGTGACGTAAGTCCCGTTGGAGCAGCCGACGGTCGCGGGGCCGAAGCCGCCCGCCGCGGCCGGCGAGGCGTAGCGCAGGAAGCCGGTCACGCTGTCGAAGATGTAGCGCCCCTCGAAGAAGCCGCGGAAGACCTGCGAGTTGCGGCTGTGCACCCACTCGCCGCCGAACTTGACGGTGTGGTTGCCCGTGACGATGGAGAAGTTGTCCTTGAGCTGCGTGCGCCAGAAGGTCTCGTCCACGGCCGGCTGTATGAAGAAGGGGTGGCCGAAGCGGAAGGTGGTGGCGAAGCCCATCGCCGTGTCGGCCGGCACGTTCGACTCGACGGCCGAGCGCGGACGCTCCTCGCGGCCGTAGGTGAAGTGGAACTCGTTGACCTTCGACGGCGAGAGCGTCGAGAAGAGGTTGGAGTTGAAGGCGTGAATCTTCGAAGGCCCCTCGACGCCGTTGGCCGAGTTGCCGTAGGTCGCCACGTCGAAGGTCTGGTTCTCGTTCTTCGAGTGGTCGAAGTTGTGCGAGAGCGTGAGGTGGTTGGCGCCCGTCAGCTCCCAGTCAATCTTGCCGAGGATGGCGGAGTTGCGGATGGGGCGCTCGACGGGCAGCCCTTCCTCCTGGTTGCGAGTCGTGCGGATGAAGTTGACGAGAGAGAGCCTCTGGCAGTCGGTGTTCGAGTTTATCAAACCCTCGTTGGCCTGAATGGTCGGCGCGCTGACGGGGCAGGGCGTGTCGCCGATCTGCTCGGAGAGGTTGGCGCGCGTCAGGTTCTCGAAGATCTGTTCGTACGCGACGAAGAAGAACGCCCTGTCCTTCCTGATGGGGCCGCCGACGTTGCCGCCGAACTGCTCGCGGTGGAAGTCCGTGAGGGGCTTGCCGTCGGAGGTGTTGGCGGTGAGGGCTTCGAGACGCTGGAAGTGGAAGAGCGAGCCGTGGAAGGCGTTGGTGCCCGACTTGGTGACGACGTTGACGACGCCGCCGGCCGTGCGCCCGAACTCGGCGGTCGCGCCCGTGGCGATGACCTGAAACTCCTTGACGGCGTCGAGCGGGATGTCGATGGCGGCGCGCTGTCCGCCGGCCTGCTCGCCGAAGAAGCCGTTCATGTAGTCGCCGCCGTCGAGGCTGATGTTGTTGAAGACGCCTCGCTGGCCGGCGAAGTTGATCTCGTCGCCGTCCGGCCCCTGCGTGACCGAGACGTTCGGCGTCAGCGTCAAAAGGTCCTCGAACTTGCGGCCGAGCACGGGGAGGTTGCCGACGGCGCGCTCGTTGATGGTGGTGGATGTCTGCGTGCTCACCGTGTCCACGGTCTGCACCGCCGAGACCGTGATCGTCTCGTTGACGCCCGAGACTCTCATTTTAAGGTCGAGGGTCGCGGCCTGCCCGACGGTGAGCGCGAACTCCTCCTGCCTGAGCGTGGCGAAGCCCTGCTTCGAGGCGGTCAGCGTGTAGCGCCCCGGCGGGAGCTGGAGGAAGACGAAGCGGCCGCCCTCGTCGGTCACGAGCGTCTTGGTCAGGTTGGTCCCGACGTTCCTCACCTCGACCGTGGTGCCGGGCACGGTCGCGCCCTGCTCGTCCAGAACCGTTCCCTGAATGACGCCCGTGGTGATCTGCGTCTGCGCCGCGGCGGCGGCCGTGAGAGACAACGCGAGGAAGAGTCCGAACGTGAGCGCGAAGAACGGCCTGGCGAGTGTATGCATGGTAGGGGGGCGCATATTTTCTCCAGTCTGCGTGCGTTGGAAGAGCACTTAAGTTTGACCGCCCGCGTGCGGCGGTGAAGAGAGGGGCGGGGGCGAACACTTCAGGAGTCTTTGGCGCGAGGGTCTTGCCCCGTGGCGAGTCGGCAGATGTTAATGAGGCTCCGCCGTGCCTGTCAACGTACATCCGCGGCCGTCCGGGCGGCGTTCAGACCTGTGTAAGGCTACCCTTCAAAGACGGCGACGGCGCGCACGGGAGAGCCGGTGCCGCCGCGTATCTTGAGCGGCAGGCCGATGAAGCGGAACCGCCCCCGCCCCACCAGCAGGTGCAGGTTGCACATATTCTCGTAATGCGTGAAGCCCAACTCGCCGCAGACGCGGTGGACCTCCTTGTTCGAGACGCCGCGCACGCCCGGGGCGGCCGGCTCCACGCCGAAGGCCGCGATGCCCTGCCCACCGAGCCAGCGGGCGGCTTCGGCGCTGACGCCCGGCCCCCTGTGCCAGTCGTCCGTCCCGAAGGCACGCCTGTAATGATCCGTGTAGAGCAGGACCGTGTCCCCGCGCCTGATTTCAAGCCCCGCGTTGGAGAGTGCGCGCTCCAGGTCGGTCACCTCAATCAGTTCCATCAACCCTTTGTGTGACAGGTCCAGGCAGACGCCCTCGGTGTAGAAGGTCGTCAGGGGCATAGTCTCGATGGACTGCGCTCGGTGCTCGCGCGCCATGTGGCTGATTGCGTCTACGTGCGTCCCCGTATGCTCGCCCAATTCCAGCCGGTTGACGGCCGGCGAGACTACACCGCCGTCGGCGACTCCGTCCAGTTGCTCATGCGACTGGTGGACACTAATCCTCACCTCCGGGAGACCGGGGAAGACTGGCATGCCCGTAAAGATTTCCTGACTCAAGTCAACTATTTCGACCACACCCAATGCCCTTCCTCCTTCTCAGGTTGTGTAACGAATGGCCGCCGAGGGCACACAACTCAGCAGTTTGTGTATATTTGAATCTGGGCGAAATAATATATTGCCCTTCTATGGTTAATAACTTCCTTAGCTCCTGTTTCACAACATATATCATTAAATAACGCTTGTTCCAATATGCTTTTGAAGAACAAGGCTTTGTTCTGAACTTTTTTATTGTATTAAGCCATTAAGTGATGGTATAAGGGCGAATGCAATGAAAAGAAAATTCACTCCCTTCTCTATCTCGCCTAATCCCGTCGCACTGTTTCTGACAGATGCTCTAGAAGCGGCGCTCTTTAAGATAAGGTCATGCGTTGAGTACCGACAGGGTTTCACTGCCGTTCTGGGTGACATTGGGGTCGGGAAGAGCAGTCTCGTCCGTTACGCCCACGCCGAGTTCGACGCGATGGAAGACGTGGTAAGCATCCTCATTCCGACGCCTAATTTTAAGTCAGAGTACGCCTTCATTCAGACAGTGACTGGGGCCGTCGGGCTGCCGTCACGTAAATCTGTCACACAGCACGAGCGGGAGTTCGAGGCTTGGCTCGGCGAGCAGTTTTTGGCCGACAAGGCGGTCATCCTTTTCATTGATGAGGCGCAGAAACTCTCGACCAAGATGCTGGAGCTTGTGCGCAGCTTCTTAAACTTTGAAACCAATGATGCCAAACTCCTCCAAATTGTGCTTGCAGGGCAGTTGGAGCTGCGTGACCGCCTCCGTACTAAAAAGCTGAAACCCCTTTATTCCCGGCTAATTAACCCGACGGTACTGGCACCAATGTCCCTCACCGAAGTGGAAAAGATGATCCAGCACCGCTGTGACTACTATAAATTTCCCAACCCCTTCCCTGCCCTCGCGACGCGGCGTATCTATGAACTCAGCGGCGGCACACCTCGCGATGTCCTCCGTATCTGCGGCACCGCCTATCAAATGCTACAGCTTATGAGGGCCGATACCGCACCGACGGAGCTCATTGACCAGGCTTACGCTGAACTCCAACTCGAAATTCCAGCAGAGGAGGTCGAAGCAGCGTGAGTGAGCCGTTGAAAGTCCTGCCGATGGCGAAGCTGTTAAGGCTTGCCAGGGAGAAGGAGGAGCGTGAGCGGTCACAGATAGAGGCTCCAGCTTCTGCTGAAGGTACGCCTGAAGAGGCACCGAACAAATCCGACGCTTCAATTAACCAGAACCCTTTACCAAATCAACCTATGGTCAATCAGACTATAGTCCAACAGACTATACCCCACAGGACTATAGTTAATAAGTCCGGCAGTAAAACCGCAAACAAAGCCCCGCAGGCGAAGCTAAAGCGGCCGAGAAATAGTAATAAGACCGAAGCATTAGAAACAACTATACCCCAACAGACTATAGTCCAACAGACCATAGTTGATAGCGACAGAGGCTATTATGCAGTTTTCAATGACATTTCGGACCGGCTTATTCCTGAGAGGCAGCTCGATCCGTATCAACAGGCCGTGCTTCAGAGGCTTTATCGGTTAAGCCGTGGTTGGAAATCAGAAGAGTGTGAGGTAGGACTCGGGGCACTCGCTAAGCAGTGCGTCATGAGTCGGAGCCAGGTTCAACGTTCGGTGGCAAAGCTGATCGAAAAGGGTCTCGTCGAGTGCTTAGGCACCTCAAAGAAGGGCTGCCAAGATGGCAATCGTTACAGAGTACTCCCCGGCGTGAAAAGTATACCCCGACAGACTATACCCAGTGAGACTATACCCGTCGAGACTATAGTCTCTGGGACTATAGTCCATGAGGGACAGACTATAGTCCCAGAGAATACAGTGGTCTATCAGACTATAGTCCCACAGGGCACTAATAAAAATAGTAATAAGGAATTGAAAAACAATACACACACAGAACACAGTGTGGGTGTGGGTTCAAAGTTTTCCCTCGAAGAATGCAGACGCTTTGCGGAGCACCTTCAAAAGACGGGGCAGGGGATTAACAACCCCGGCGGGTACGCCACCACCATCTTCCGGTCCGGGGAGGTCGACGCTCAGATCGAAGCCTTTCTAAGTCCGCCCGCCACTTCCGCTACACTCAATGCCGACAACTGCCCCGATTGTAGCGGCTCCGGCTATTACTACCCGGAGGGGGTAGAAAAGGGGGTTAAGATTTGCAAGCACGACAAGTTGAAGGGCACCGAACAAACGTAGGCTGTACACGATTGGCGAGTAATGAGTGTCACTAAGCATCCGATAACGCCTTCTAAACGTTGAGCTTATCGGACACAGCCAGCCGTGGACATTGATACGGCTGCCGGCTTTGGCAAATCCAGTGCTTCTGCTTTCCGGGGAGGAGTATCTATGAAAAGCTCTCTTCTATTCGCCGCCTCGTTAGCCGCGTCCCTTCTGGCAGCCAGCCTGTGCCACACACCTTCGGCCGAAGCACAGGAGGTACACCAACATCATCACGAACATGAGGAGAAGCTCGGGCGTGTCAACTTCCCGGTCTCATGCACGCCCGCAGCCCGCGCGCAATTTAACCGTGCGGTTGCGTGGCTCCACTCTTTCGAGTACGAGGAGGCCGAGAAGGCATTCGCCGAAGTCACCGTCACCGACCCCCGTTGCGCGATGGGTCATTGGGGCGTCGCGATGAGCAACTACCACCCCATCTGGGCACCGCCGGGCGCGGCGGAGTTGAAGAAGGGATGGGAGGCCGTCCAAAAGGCCAAATCCCTCAGCGCACATACGCAGCGCGAGCGTGATTACGTCGCGGCGATAGAGTTTTTCTTCAAAGACTCCGACAGGCTCGACCACCGGACGCGCGCCCTCGCCTACGGCGACGCGATGGAGCGGCTTTACATGCGTTACCCCTCAGACCGCGAGGCAGGAGTCTTCTACGCGCTCACGCTCATCGCGAAGGGCATGACGGCGGGCGACAAGAGTTACCCCAACGAAAAGAAGGCCGCACGGATTTTGAACCGCGTGCTGGCGCGCGAGCCGCGGCACCCCGGGGTCGCGCACTACCTGATTCATAGCTACGACTATCCGGCGCTGGCGCAGATGGCGCTGCCCGCCGCGCGGACCTACGCCGGCATCGCGCCCGCGTCGGCGCACGCGCAGCACATGCCTTCGCACATCTTCACCCGTCTGGGTCTGTGGCAGGAGGCGATACGCTCGAACCTCGACGCGAGGGCTTCGGCGGTGGCCTACGCCGTCAGGAACAGAATGCCCGGCGCGTGGGACGAGCAGCTTCACGCGATGGACTACCTCGCCTATGCCTACCTGCAAGGCGCGCAGGATAAACGAGTCGCCGGCGTGCTCGACGAGCTGAACAGGATTCGGAGGGTTGACCCGCCGAACTTCAAAGTGGCTTACGCCTTCACAGCCATCCCCGCGCGCTACGCGCTCGAACGGCGGCGCTGGGACGAGGCGGCCAAGCTGCCGTCGCCTCCCGGCAACATGGAGGCTTTCCCCTGGCAACGCTTCCGCTGGGTCGAAGCTCACACACTTTTCGCGCGTGCGGTCGGGGCCGCGCGTACCGGCGACGCGGCCTCGGCTCGCCGGGAGGTCGAGAGGCTGGCCGACATCCGGCGCGCGCTCGCCGAAGTCAAAGGCGACTACGACTGGTCCAAACAGGTCGAGATCAAACTCCAGGCCGCTTCGGGCTGGTTGGCGTACGCCGAAGGCAGGCACGAAGAGGCCCTTCGGCTGATGAGCGCGGCGGCGGAGTTGGACGACTCAACCGAGAAACATCCCGTCACGCCCGGTGCTATTCTCCCCGCGCGCGAACAGCTCGGCGAGCTGCTGCTGGAACTCAAGCAGCCGGCGGCGGCATTGGAGGCGTTCGAGACATCACTCCGCAGCGCGCCGAATCGCTTCAACGGGCTTTACGGGGCGGCGCGCGCGGCGCGGCTCGCGGCAGACCGCGAAAGGGCGAAGAGTTATTACACGAAGCTTGTGTCGCTCTGCCGGTCGGCCGATAGCGTCAGGCCCGAGTTGGAAGAGGCGAAAGAGTTCCTGGCCGGGGTGAAAGCGAAGGGGCGGCAGATGCGCGGCAAGTAAGATTCCGGGGAGAGAGTCATACCTCCAAACGTTGGCTGGCACTCCTCGCGGCGGCGCCGTCTGCCGCCGAAGAGTCGGCTTCAGGCGAGGCGGTCGGGGCTCGATTCGAGCAGGGCGGAGAGGGCGTGCTGGACGAAGTCTATGCGGACTTCGCTGCGGTGGAGGCTCTGGCGCAGGCCGCCGACGGCCATCTGAGGGTTCGGCAGCACGGAGGCGTCGCGCTCCTGTATGACGAGTCGTTCGAGGAAGCGGAAGCCGCGCTCGGCGGCGTCCGAGTATCTGGCGCGGCGCGCGTCGTCGCCGAGGGCCGCGGCGAGCGAGGCTGCGGCCCCGACGCCTTCGAGGTAAAGGGCGGTCGTGTAGCCGGGCGTGTCCGGCTGGTGGTCGTTGACGAAGGCGCCCGTCTTGTCCTGCTGGTAATTGAGAATCCAGTCGCCTATCTCGAAGACGAGCGCGGCCGTCTCCTCGTCGCCCGTCACGCGCCACCAACGCGCGCAGGCCTGCATCATCCAAGACACCTGCCCGAAGTGGCGCTTGAAGCGGAAGCGGTGGCGGTAGAAGCGAAAAGCCTTCCGCCACTTCGCCTCGTCCAACTCTACCTCTCCGGCTTCGGCGGCCGCGCCGAGCGC
>DATHBF010000294.1:0-4427 GCA_035296285.1 Pyrinomonadaceae bacterium
AGAAGGGCGAATACCTCCTGCCCTCGCGCTCCGTCCTCGTCATGACGGTCGCCGCCGCCGGCCGCGTCCGGCAGAGCCGCAACGACACACGCTTCCGCAACTACCAGAAGTACGGCTCCGAGCTGAAGATTCTCGACGACGACGAGTTCGTCGAAGAGGAGGCGCCGCCGCAGCCGAAGAAGCCGTAAGGTTTGAGGCTATTTGAAGGGGTTTCGCTCGGGCGCTTCGTCGTGCGAGACGGTGTGGAGGAGGCCGCGGACGAGGACGTTGAGGGCCGGGATGCGGTGGCGAATCCAGACGCGCATCGGGACGGGGCGGGCGCCGAGCCGAGCCTTCGGTTCGAGGGCCGTGCGCCCGAGCGAGAGGCGTCGGCAGCCGAGGGCGATGGCGTCGGAGACGACCGCTTGCAGCAGGCGGAAGTAGACGGGGAACCGGGCGTTGGCCTCGCGGTCGAAGCCGATGTAATAGCCGACGGCCGTCTCGCCGTCGCGCACCGTCGTCACGAAGCCGAGCATCTGTTCCTCGCGCCGGACGACCGTGCAGCGCATCCGCCCGCCGAGCCGCGCGGCGAGCGTCGGGAGAAACGCCGGCGGCAGCGTCACGAGCCTCAGACGCGCGTTGCGGTGAGTCTGCATATAGAGGCCGTGAAGGGCCTCGGCCTGGCCCTCAACGTCTTCCAGTTCTTCGACCCGGCAGCCGGCCGACGCCACGTCCTTCTCTATCTGCCTCGCCGCCTTGCGGTATCTGGAGTTGAGGCCGGCGAGGTAGTCTTCGTAGCTCGCCCAGCGCGGCGAAATCTCCAGCACCATGTCGGGGTCTGTTTCGAGCGGGCGGTAGGAGAACTTCGAGAGCGCCTCGGCGCCGGCCGCCGTCTCGTCGGTGATGTCCTTGACCATCACGAGGTCGGCGTCGCCGGAGAGCTTGTCGGCGCGGCGCAGCCGGTAGAGGGCTTCGGCGACGGCCGGCCAAATCTCCGAAGGGTCTTCGCCGTCGGCGAGCGCGACGCCGTGCATCCCCCACGACATGAGGTTGCCGCAGACGAGCATCCTCTCCTGCACGCGTTCGAGCGCCGCCGCCAGCTTCTCGCGGCGCGGCTCCTTGCGCACGCGCGCGGCCGAGACCGTCACGCACTGCGCGGCGACCGCCGCCACCGCCTCGCGCCCCCGGAATATCATGGCGTAACGCTGGCGCAGGTTCTCCGGCCCCGCCTCTTCGAGCACGCGCAGGTACTCGCGCGAGAGGAACAGGGAGTGTGGGGCCGTCAGCTCGTCCCAGCGCGCCGCGTCAAGGTATTCGACGCTGTCGGCCAGCGCGAAGCCGAAGCCGGTCGGGCGGCGGCGCGCGCGGTGGCCCTCGCGCAGGTCGCGCGCCTTGTTCACGAGCTTCTTGAGTGGCTTGACTCCCGCCATGAATTTATCCCGAGAAGGCCGCCGCGTACCCGCGCCTCCCTGCTCTCACAAGTAACCGACGCCCCCTGGTCTTTTGCGAGCACCTGTTCGGCGGCAACAAGACATTCCGTAATGTACCAGCACTCAGGGAAGCCAGCTAACTAATATTATACCGCCACGGGTCGGGCTTCAGTCGATGGGAGTGGTGGGGCGCCAGTCGCCGGATTGGATGAAGGCTGCCCAGTAGAAGGGGTGGCTGCGGTCTGAGGCGGCGGCGGGGGAGGCCGCGGAGAGGGAGCGGTTCGGGCCGGCTTGGGCCTTCTTCACGGCGCGGATCATCTGGAGCTGGACCTGGCGGAGGGCTTCGGTGCGGCCCTCGCCTGCCCGGAGGCGGCGGTAGTAGGCGACCATGAGGTCGCGCGTCGCGGCGTCGTCCACCTGCCAGAGCGACATCACCTGGCTCTCGCTGCCGGCGAGCACGAGCGCGCGCCGCAGGCCGTAGACGCCTTCGCCGTTCTTCACTTCACCGACGCCGGTTTCGCACGCGGAGAGGACGACGAGTCGCGTGCCCCAGAGGTCGAGGCCGGCGGCTTCGAGCGCCGTCAGCACGCCGTCCTCGCCCGCGCCGCCGTCGCCGCCGTTGGCGCCCGCCAGCGCCAGCCCCGACCGGAGCAGAGGGTTCTCACCGCCCGCGCGCGCGGCCGGCTGCGTCGTGCCGAGGAGGAGCCCGCGCGCGACCGCCGCGTCGGCGGGCGAGTCGGCGCGCGTTTGGTCGGGGAGGAAGAAGCCGTGCGTGGCGACGTGGAGGATTTCGGGCCCGGAGGCGCGCTTCAGCTCGGCCTCGCTCGCCTGCGCCTCGGTGAGCACGCGCGCGCCGGGCAGTATCGAGCCGAGCGCCGCGGCCTCGCCCTTCGTCCCCGGCAGGGGGTTGAAGCGCGCGCCCGCGAAGTCGGACGAGCGGCGGCCCTGCGCGGCCGGGGTGGTTGAAGATGAAGGCGGGGCGGTCGCTCGTCCCGCCGGTGCTTCAAAGAGCGGGTTGGCGATGACGAGCGGGGACTGGCGCGGCGCGGCGGCGGGGCCGAGTCGCAGCAGGTCGCGCCCGCTCGTGAGGTAAGTTATCGAGTAGTCTTCGACGAGGTAGCGGCCGCGTTCGCCGACGAGTGCGCCGAAGGGGATGAGGTTGAGCGCGCCGTCGGGCGAGAGGAAGAGGCGGCGCGCGTCGCCGACGAGCGCGCGGACGGGCCTCATCAGCTTCTCGTCCAACTCGCGGCCGCGGTTCGCGGCGTCCTGGTTCGAGGGGTCGGACAGCGCGCGACGCCAGGCGAGCACGGCCGCGTCCAGCGCCTCGGCCGCGCCGAGGTCTACGAAGCGCGGGCCGCCCTCGCGCCCGAGGACGTAGGCGGCGTAGCGCGCGGGGCCGAACCTGGAGGCGAGCCCCTGCGCCTTCACGTCGAAGGGCCTGTAGAGGACGAACTCGACGAGGGCCGAGCCGGCCGGCACCGCCTCGCGCACGGCCGCGAGCGTGACGGGCCGCGCCTGCGCGCGGAACTCCGCGCTGCGCGAGCTGACCTCGGATTCCAGCCGGTCAATCTCCGCCTTCAGGCGCGACTCTTCCGCGCGCCGCTCACCGCCAGCGGCCGCGCCCTCGCCCTCGCCCGCCCCTTTGAGCACGAGGCGGGCGAGCGAGGAGCGCGCGGCCGAAAGCTCGTCGAGCAGTTGGCGGTCGCGCGCGTCGAGTCGGCGGCGGAGGGCGGCCGTCTGGTCGGCGACGGCGTCGAGCACGCGCCCCTTGCGTCTGAGCACGGTGGTGAGCGCGAGCGCGGCGGCCGCGGCGTCGCGCGGCGCGTGGCCGAGGTGGAAGGAGATGACCTCGTGCGCCTCGTTCCGGAGCGTGGCGAGGTAGAGCCGCTTCTGCTCCTCGGAGCCGAGGCCGAGGACGAGCGAGAGGTTGCGCTCGCGCAGCTCGGCCCCGCGCGTGAGGGCTTCGAGCGCGCGCCGCGTGTCGCCGCGCCCCCAGTAGACGGTCGAGAGGTTGGCCAGGTAGGTGCCGGCGCTCGGGTGGTCGGGGCCGTAAGCCTTCTCGGCGATGGAGAGCGCGCGCAGATATAGAGCCTCCTCGCGGCCGAACTCGTTGCGGAGGAAGTAGAAGTAGGCGAGGTTGCTCAAGGCGACGGCCACGTCCGGGTGAGAGGGGCCGAGCACGCGCTCCTTGATGTCAAGCGCGCGGCGCGAGAGCTGTTCGCCGCGCGCGTTGTCGCCGAGGTCTGAGTAGGCGACGGCCGCGTTGTTCAGCATCGTGGCGTAGAGCGCCGAGTCGGCGCCCAGTCTCTTCTCGACGATGGAGAGGGCGCGCTCGTAGAGGCGGACGGCCGCGGCGTGGTCGCCGCGTCGGCCGTAGACGTAGGCGACGTTGCCGAGGGTGGAGGCGACGGCGGTGCTCTCGGGGCCTTCGGCCTTCTCGCGGATGCGGAGCGCGCGCTCGAAGAGGGGCAGAGCGCGGTCGTCGTCGCCGCGGTCGCTGTAGAGCATGGCGAGGGTCGTGAGGGCGATGCTGGTGTCGAGGTGTTCGGGGCCGGCGGCCTTCTCCTGGATGGAGAGGGCGCGGCTGAGCAGCGGCTCGGCGCGCGGGTAGTCGCCGCGGTCGCGGTAGAGGACGGCGAGGTTGTTGAGCTGCGTGGCGACGAGGCGGTGCCCGGGGCCGAGCAGCCGTTCGGTGATGGCGAGCGCGCGCAGGTAGAGCCCTTCGGCCTTGTCGTACTCGCCCTTCTGCAAGTGGAGGAAGCCGAGGTTGTTGAGCGTCAGGCCGACGTAGAAGGGCGCCTCGGGTCCGGTCAGCTTCTCCTGTATCGAGAGGGCGCGGTAGAGCAGGGGCTCGGCGCGCGCGTACTGCCCGCGCCGCGAGTAGGTGGCGGCGAGCGAGTAGAGCGTCGAGGCGACTTCCGGTTTGTCGGGGCCGAGGGCCTTCTCGCGGATGCGGAGCGCGCGGAGGAAGACGGCCTCGGCCTTGGCGTACTCCTCGCGGTTGTTGTAGGCCGAGCC
>DATHBF010000295.1:0-3675 GCA_035296285.1 Pyrinomonadaceae bacterium
GTTCGGGGCCTCCATGCCGACCAGCTCGACGGCCGTCGCCTGCGCCGCGACGGCCTCGCCGTCCTCGGGCGTCAGCGGCTTGCGCGTGCGCTCGGCCTGGTCGCGCTCGCCGAGCTGCGGGCCGGTGGTGAGGTGGAAGGCGTAGATGTTGTTGGTGCCGTACTCCTCGATGAGGTTGACGATGGACTGGCGCACGCCCGTCAGCAGCGAGGCGATGACGATGACGACGGCCACGCCGATGACGATGCCGAGCACCGTGAGGAAGCTGCGGAACTTGTGCGCCCGCAGGCTGTCGAACGCCATGCGGAGGATTTCGACGGGGACGTACTTTGAAAGTCTGAACTTCATCTCGTTATTCCCACGGCCCCCTCACTTGCGGTTGAGCGCGACGATGGGGTCGAGCCGCGCGGCCTTGAAGGCCGGGTAGATGCCGGCGATCATCCCGATGCCGCCCGAGACGCCGATGGAGAGGCCGACGTAGAAGAGGGTCACGGTCATCGTCATCCCCGTCGAGACCGTAATCACCCAGGCCAGGAGCGTCGCCAGCAGGAAGCCGAGGATGCCGCCGCAGGTCGTCAGGAAAGAGGACTCGATCATGAACTGCAAGAGCATCTGCTTGCGGGTCGCGCCCAGCGCCTTCCTGAGACCGATCTCGAAGGTGCGCTCGGTGACTGAGACCAGCATGATGTTCATCACGACGATGCCGCCGACGAGGAGCGAGATTAACGTGATGGGGACGACGACCATCGCGATGGCGCCGGTGAACGAGCCCACGTCGTTGGCGATGTCGCCCGTGTTGACGAGGCCGAAGTCGTCCTCCTCGTTGCCCTTCAGCTTGTGCTTGTTCCTGAGAGCCATGCGGGCGTCCTCGATGGCGTCCTGGAACTTGTCGGCCGAGGGGGCCTTGCCGTGAATCTGCAAGCTCTGGCGGCCGCCGAAGATTTTGCGGTAGGCCGTCAGCGGCATGTAGAGCACCTTGTCGAAGCTCTGGCCCATCATCGAGCCGCGCTTCTCCTCGACGCCGACGACCGTCAGGGGCATACCCCTCACGCTGACCGTCTTGCCGACGGGGTCGCGCCCGGGGAAGAACTTCTCCTTCACCTCGTCGCCGATGACGACCACCATCGCGGCCGTCTCGTACTCCTGCTGAAGGAAGAAGCGCCCCTCGGCGATGGTCTTGTCCTCGATGACCTGCATGTTCGGCGTGCAGCCCTGGACCTGGACGCCGAACAGCTCCTCGCCGTTCTCCTTGAGGTCCACCCGCTCCTGGAGCTGCGCGCCGACCTCGGAGCAGGCCGTGCAGTAGTCGCGCACCCACTCGTAGTCTTCGATCTCCAGACGCTTGTTGCGGCGGTTCATCTTGTCCCACTCGGCCTCGGAGAGCTGGCCGGTGCGGGCGATGCGGGCGATCATGAAGTGGTTGGTGCCGAGCACGGCCGTCACCTTCTCCATGACGTAGGTGTTGAGGCCCGAGATGGCGGCGCCGACGACGACGACCGACGCGACGCCGATGATGATGCCGATGAGGGTCAGGAAGGCGCGCAGCTTGTGGGCGAAGATGGACTGGAGCGCGATGCGCGCGGCGTCGGCGTAGAAGGTGTAAATCGTTCTCATAAAAGCTTTAGCTTGGTTGGACGGGGACCCGCCCGCGACCGCGGCACGCCTCTAATACGCGACGACGCCGGGTAATGTTTACAAATAGTTAGGTGCCGCCGGGGCGAAATTAAACCCGGAGAACTCAGGCGTCTGCGGCGAGGCGGATGCCCGAGAAGGCGATGCGGAAGTGGCGGCGGAAGAAGTTGCGGAAGGTGGCGCGAAGGACCGAGGCGCCCGTCGCCCAGGAGCCGCCCTTGAGGACCCGGTGGTCGCCGTCGAACCACTCCTGCGAGTATTCGGGGTAGGGGAAGGGCTCGAAGCCGGGGAAGGCGTCGAAGGGAGTCGAAGTCCACTCCCAGACGTTGCCGGTCATGTCGTGGCAGCCGTAATGAGATGCGCCCGCGGGGAAGCTGCCCACGGGCGTCGTGCCCCAGAAGCGGAAGCCGAAGTTGCACAACGTACGGGAAGGCTCGGCGTCGCCCCACGCGTAGCGGCGCTTAACGGAGCCGTCCCACGAGGCGGCCTTCTCCCACTCGGCCTCCGTCGGCAGGCGCCTATCCGCGAAGCGCGCGTAGGCTTCGGCCTCGAACCAACTGACGCCCGTGACCGGGTGGTCGGGTCTTAGCTCCTCCTCGCCGAACATCAGGCGCTCGCGCCAACGGGAGCCTTCGCGCCGCCAGTGGAGCGGGTGCGACCACCCTTCCTGCTCGCGCCGGCCCCAACCCTCCTCCGACCAGAACTCGCGCCGCCCGTAGCCGCCCTCTTCCACGAAGGCCGCGTACTCTTCGTTCGTCGTCAACTGCCGCGCGATTTTAAAGGCCGGCACGGAGACTTCGCGCGCCGGACGCTCGTTGTCGTAGGCGAAGCCGTGACCGGCGTCGCCCATGAGAAAGTCGCCGGCCGGCACTTCGGCCATCCCGCCCGGCTTATCTTCGGCGGGCGCGGGCGCGCGGCCGTTAAGAGGCGGCCGCGTCTTCTTCGAGGGGTCGAGCAGTTGGAAGAGGTAGGCGAGCGTCTCCTGATGTTGCCTCTCGTGTTCGAGGACGAGGCGGAGGACGTAGCCGTCGGCGAGCAGCGGGTCCGGCGCGTCGAAGTCGTAACAATCGAGGCAGCCGAGCGAGCCCTCGCGGACGCGCCGCAGGTAGTCTTCCATCTCGCTCCGACGCGGCAAGTCCTTCGACTCCTCGCGCGGCGTGCGGATGGGGTCGAAGATGCGCTCGTAGCGGTCCTCGGGCGGGGGCAGTTGGAGCACCTTTTGCAGCAGCCAGTAGGACTCGAAGGCGCCGATGTGCGCGAGGTGCCAGACGACGGGGCGGAAGCCGAAGCCGGGGCTCTCGTGCAGATCGTCCTCGCGCGCGAGGTCGAAGAGGTTGAGGGTGTCGGCGCGCGCCCCGGTCAGCTCGCGCGCGAAAAGTTCTGCGCGTTCGTCCATGTCGTTCGGCTCTCTCGTCGGCGAAACTCTGTGCGGTAACGGACGGGTGGGTTATTATAGCAGCCGCACAAACCTTTAGAGGAAAGAAGCCCGGCCGTGATGGAGCACCCCCCGAGCGAGCGACTGACGCTGCACCGCCTCGCGCCCGCCGTGGCCGCCGACTCGTTCGCCGAGGACGTGCGCCGCGGCCTCACCGCCGGGCCGAAAAGCCTCCCGCCCAAATACTTCTACGACGCGCTCGGCTCGCAGCTCTTCGAGGCCATCTGCCTCCTGCCCGAGTACTACCTGACGCGCGCCGAGGCCGAAATCTTCGAGCGCCGCGCCGCCGAGATAGTCGAGGCCGCCGCGCGCGGCTCGCGCCTGACACTCGTCGAGCTGGGCAGCGGCAGCGCCTCCAAGACGCGCCGCGTCATCGAGGCCGTGCTCGAACGCCAGAAGGGCCTGACCTACGTCCCCGTGGACATCTCGACGGCGGCGCTTGAGGCGAGCGCGCACGCGCTCCTCGGCGACTACCCGCGCCTGAACGTCGTGGCCTACGCCGCCGACTACGACTCGGCGCTGCCGCGGCTCGCCGAGAACCTGACCGACGGCGAGCGCGCCCTCGTCCTCTTCCTCGGCTCGAACGTCGGCAACTTCGACCGCCGGGG
>DATHBF010000296.1:0-6395 GCA_035296285.1 Pyrinomonadaceae bacterium
TCGACCCGCACGACCGTGTAACGGCGCCCCGCCAGCCGCCGCGCGCTCGTCTGGACGTGCCCGTCCTCGACCGCCACCCGCAGGCGCTCCGAGCCGACGAGCGCGCCGAAGACCGCCAGCGCGTGGCTCTTCCCGACGCCGCGGGCGCCGGCCAGCGCGCGCGCGTCGCCCCCGCCCGGCGGCAGCTCCGCCAGCGCGTCGAGCCAACGCGCCAGAAGGTCCGAGGTCACGTCGGTGAAGCGGTAGGAGGAGAGGGCGCGGGCCGGGTCTTCGGCGAAATTCCCAACTTGCTCGAAGGATTGCGGTTCGACGAGGTCCTTGATCTTTTCCTGTATGCGTTTCATCAAACCCTTGGCGGCGAGCCGGATAGAAGGAGACGGGAGCCCTCTGCGGGCGGGCGGGATGGGGCCATTCCGAATCTAGCACGCCGCCGCGCGGCGCGGCAATAAAGAAGTTTTACACACCTTGGCCCGCCGCAGCTGCTATAATCCCCCCGCTCCCTCGGACAGGATTTCGGGCTGCCATCAGAGGCCGCACGGCGGCCCCCGACCCGGCGCAACCCCTTGCGCCGCCGGTTGCATCTAAAGATTCACCCAATCCGGGTACTCTATTTAGGTCAACTGCAACAGCCCCCAGGTGCCGGACCCCACGCGCGAGGCGGGAGGAGCCACCGGCCGCAGGCGCAGGCAGTGTTTATCTCGGAGACTTCAAAGCTCATGCAAACCAGAATTGCCCGCACGTTTACGGCTCTCGCGCTCGTCCTGAGTCTCTGGTCCGGCTCGCTCGTGGCCGTGGCCGCGCCCGTCAAGCGCCAGGACGCCCAGCAGCCCGCCAAAAAGGATTCCGACGACAAGAAGAAGAAGAAGGACGAGAAGGCCGACAAGGCGCAGGACGCGAAGAACGCCCAGGCGGCGGCGTCAAAGGCCGGCAAGCCGCTCTCCGAGAAGGAAGACCCCCGGATGATCGGCAAGCGCAAGATCAACGGCGGCATCATCGCCAGCATGAGCGGCGGCCTTGAGAAAGAGGTCAACCTCGGCCGCCAGCTCGCCGCGGAAGTCGACCGCACGGCCAAGTTCGTTGACGACCCCGTCATCACCGAATACATCAACCGCGTCGGCCAGAACGTCGTGCTCCACTCCGACGCCAGGATTCCCTTCACCATCAAGGTCATCGACTCGGACGAGGTCAACGCCTTCGCGCTGCCCGGCGGCTTCTTCTACGTCAACAAGGGCCTGATTCTCGCCGCCGACAACGAGGCCGAGGTCGCGGGCGTCATGGCGCACGAGATCGCCCACGTCGCCGCCCGCCACGCCATGGAGAACCAGGCGAAGGGCATGCTGGCCGAGATCGGCCTCCTCGCCGGCTCGATCTTCCTCGGCGGCATCGGCGGCCTGCTCATCAACAACGCCGCCCAGTTCGGCGCCCTGCTCGGCTTCATGAAGTTCAGCCGCGACGCCGAGAGTGAGGCCGACATGCTCGGCGTCGAATACCTGTGGGCCGCCGGCTACGACCCGAACGCGATGTCCACGATGTTCGAGAAGCTCCAGGCGAAGAACAAGAAGAAGCCGGGCACGATGTCCAAGCTCTTCGCGTCGCACCCGCAGTCGGTGGAACGCATGGAGAAGACGCGCGAGCTGGTCGCCCGCTTCCCCGACCGTGAGGAGTACGTCCTCTCGACCTCCGAGTTCCAGAGGGTGAAGTCCCGCCTGCTCCGCCTCTCGAACGCCCGCGCCTCGACGGTCGGCGACATCGGCCCCTCCGGCGAAGGCGCGCCCGGCCGCCCGACGCTCAAGCGGCGCCAGCCCTCGGCCGATGAGACGGCGAACCCGGACGGCACCACGACGCCCGAGAAGAAGGACGACGCCCCGCAGCTCAAGCGGCGCACCGAAGACCCGCAGACCACGACGCCGCCCGCCTCCAAGCCGTAAGGCCCCGGCGAGAAGCGGCCCCGTTTCACGGCAAAGGCCCTCCAGCCCCCTCGGACTGGAGGGCCTTTCGTCGCGCCGGCTTGACAACGAAAAGGCCGTTTCGTATTCTACCCGTTCGCGTTTTAGACGCTTAAGATAGAGAGAGTTATCCTATGTCAACATACTTTCCCAGCGGGGACGGACTCGCCGACAATCGCAAGTGGTACGTGGTGGACGCCGAGGGGCAGACGGTCGGCCGCCTGGCGACTGAGGTGGCGCGCGTGCTGACGGGCAAGAACAAGCCGCAGTACACGCCCTTCCTCGACACGGGCGATCACGTCATCGTCATCAACGCCCGCCGGGCCGTCTTCACCGGCTCGAAGAACGAGCAGAAGGTCTACCGCCGGCACACGCTCTACCCCGGCGGCCTGCGCGAAGTCTCCGTCACCGACCAGTTTAAGAAGCACCCGGAAAGGGTCATCGAGCAGGCCGTCAAGGGGATGCTCCCGAAGAATAAGCTCGGGAAGGCGATGGCGAAGAAGCTGAAGGTTTATGCCGGCGCGGAGCACCCGCACGCGGCGCAGAGCCCCGAACCGCTCACGCTCGACGCGCGCGCGGCGGCGGCCTCCAAGAAGTAAAGACTAGAGGAAAGAAGCTGTGGCAGACATCCAGTATTACGGGACCGGGCGGCGTAAGACCTCGACGGCGCGCGTCTACCTCCGGCCGGGCACCGGCGAAATCCGCGTCAACCGCAAGACGTTCGACCAGTACTTCCCCAACCAGGCGCTCCGCATGGTCATCCGCCAGCCGCTGACGCTGACGGACACGGCCGGCAAGTTCGACATCGTCGTCACGGTGGCGGGCGGCGGCCCCGCGGGCCAGGCCGGCGCCGTGCGCCACGGCATCACCCGCGCGCTCATGGAGTTCAACGCCGACCTCCGCCCCGCCCTCAAGGGCGCGGGCCTCGTGACGCGCGACCCGCGCGCCAAGGAGCGCAAGAAGTACGGCCAGAAGGGCGCCCGCAAGCGGTTCCAGTTCTCGAAGCGTTAATTCGCAGTCGCTCGATTCCATTGTCGCGCCCCGGTTGGTTGGCCCCCTCGCGGGGTCGCTTGGGGCGCGGCGAGTACATTAAACCAATCACCCTAAGGAGGAGCAGTTTGGCAGTCACCGTCACGATGAAGGAACTCCTGGAGGCCGGCGTCCACTTCGGCCACCAGGTCAGGCGCTGGAACCCGAAGATGAAGGAGTACATCTTCGGCGAGCGCAACGGCATTAACATCATCGACCTGCAGAAGACGCAGAAGATGTTCCGCGACGCCATCGCGTTCGTCACGAGCCTCTCGGGCGAGGACCGCGGCCGCACCATCCTCTTCGTCGGCACCAAGCGGCAGGCGCAGGACGCTATCCGCGAGGAGGCCGAGCGCGCCGGCCAGTACTACATCAACCAGCGCTGGCTCGGCGGCCTCCTCACAAACTTCCAGACCGTCCAGAAGTCCATCAAGCGCCTGCGCGACCTCGAAGCGATGCAGACCGACGGCCGCTACGAGAAGATGACGAAGAAGGAGCGCATCAAGCTCGACCGCGAGCGCGAAATCCTCGACAAGAACCTCTCGGGCATCAAGAACATGAACCGCATCCCCGACGCGCTCTTCGTCATCGACGTGCGCAAGGAGGACATCGCCGTCAAGGAGGCCAACCGCCTCGGCATCCCCATCATCGCGGTCGTGGACACCAACTGCTCGCCCGAAGGCATAGACTACGTCATCCCCGGCAACGACGACGCCCTGCGCGCCGTCCGCCTCTTCGCCTCGCGCATCGCCGACGCCGTCATCGAGGGCGCGCAGATGCGCTCGAAGGGCGAGGAGGACGGCGAGGGCGAAGGCGTTGCTCCGACCGTTCCCGAGATGACTACCGCGCCGACCTCCCGCGTCACGACCTCGACGGTCGAGAGCACGCGCGAGATCGAGCCCGGCGCCCAGTCGGCTCAGGTCGCGGGCGGCGACGTGTCGAACGTCTCGGCGGACGTGCAGGTCTCCGTCCCCGGCAACCAGGGCTTCGGGCGCCAGGGCCAGCAGCCCGACAGCGTCGGCGACCACGAGCAGATAGGCACGCACGCGCCCGTGCGCGGCGCCACCGGCGGGACAGAGACCGACGGCAAGTTGCCGCAGACCTCGCCCGAGCAGGAGAAGGGCGCGGAGTCGGTCGGCGCCGCCAAGTAGGGCGGCACAGCGGCGCGGCGGAAGCTAGCTTACAAACTTTCAACTTAACGGCGAGCGCAGCCCTCCGTGTGCGGATGAACCCGCCGGGCTGCGCATCTTTTTAGTCATCAGCGAAGACTTTATTTTTCAGGAGAAGGACATGGCGGAGATCACGTCGGCGGCGGTGAAGGCGCTCAGGGAGAAGACGGGCGCGGGCATGATGGAGTGCAAGAAGGCGCTCACTGAGGCGGGCGGGAGCGAGGAGCAGGCCATCGAAATCCTGCGCAAGCGCGGGATGGCCTCGGCCAGCAAGAAGGCGGGCCGCGTGGCCGCCGAGGGCGCGGTGGGCTCCTACATCCACATGGGCGGCAAGGTCGGCGTGCTCGTCGAGGTCAACTGCGAGACCGACTTCGTGGCGCGCACCGAAGAGTTCCAGGCGCTCGTCAAAGACATCGCGATGCACGTCGCGGCGGCCGAGCCGCGCTACGTCACGCGCGAGGAGGTGCCGGGCGAAGTGACCTCGAAGGAGCGCGAGATCGCGCTCGGCCAGATTCAGAACGACCCGAAGAACGCCAACAAGCCGGCGCAGGTCGTCGAGAAGATCGTCGAAGGCCGCATCAACAAGTTCTACGAGGAGACGGTCCTCCTCGACCAGCCCTTCGTCAAGGACCCGGCCAAGACGGTCGGCGACCTACTCACCGAGAAGATCGCCAAGACGGGCGAGCGCATCACCGTCCGCCGCTTCGCGCGCTACAAGATGGGCGAGGGGCTGGCCAGGCGCGAGGACGACTTCGGCGGCGAGGTCGCGGCCCTGGCCGGCGGCAACCAGTAAACCGGGGCTAAAATGAGTTCACCGAACACAGCAGCGGCGGGCGCGCCCGTCTACGGGCGCATCCTGCTGAAGGCTTCGGGCGAGGCCCTGATGGGCGCGCAGAAGTACGGCGTGGACGTGGAGGTGGCGCGCTCGATAGCCGAGGAGATAAAGGCCGTCCAGGAACTCGGCGTCGAGGTGGCGGTCGTCGTCGGCGGCGGCAACATCTTCCGCGGCGTCTCCGAGAGCGCCGGCAACATGGACCGCGCCGCGGCCGACTACATCGGCATGCTCGCCACCGTCATGAACGCCGTCGTCTTGCAGGACGCGCTTGAGAAGACGGGCGTCCACACGCGGGTGCTTTCGGCCATCAACATCCCGCAGGTGGCCGAGCCCTTCATCCGCCGCCGCGCCGTGCGCCACCTTGAGAAGAAGCGCGTCGTCATCTTCGCCGCCGGCACCGGCAACCCCTACTTCACGACCGACTCGGCCGCCGCCCTGCGCGCGCTCGAAATCCGCGCCGAGGTGATCCTGAAGGCGACGAAGGTCGAGGGCGTCTACACGGCCGACCCCGTCAAGGACCCGACGGCCACGCGCTACGACTGCATCACCTACCAGGAAGTCCTGGAGCAGCAGCTCAAGGTGATGGACGCCTCGGCCATCTCGCTCTGCATGGACAACAACCTGCCCATCGTCGTCTTCAACATGCGCAAGTCCGGCAACATCATGCGCGTCGTCATGGGCGAGGCGGGCGTCGGCACGCGCGTCTGCAACGAAAAACCGTAACGGAGAGAGCCATGAGCGAAAAGGACGTGATCAAGGATGCGCGGCCGCGGATGGAGGGGGCGGTCGAGGATTTGAGGAAGAAGCTGGCGACCATCAGGACGGGGCGCGCGGCCGTGAGCCTGCTCGACTCGGTGGTGGTCGAGTATTACGGCACGCCGACGCCTCTCAGCCAGATGGCGTCGGTCCACGCGCCGGAGGCCAACATGCTGACCGTCACGCCCTGGGACCAGACGCAGTTGAGGGCCATCGAGTCGGCCATCCGCTCCTCCGACTTGGGGTTGAACCCGTCTAACGACGGCAAGATGATTCGCGTCCCCGTCCCGCCGCTCACAGAGGAGCGCCGCCGCCAACTCGCCAAGCAGGTGCACGAGGCCGCCGAAGAGCACCGGACGGCCATCCGCAACGTCCGCCGCGACGCCAACGACCGGCTGAAGAAGATGCTCAAGGACAAGCAGATCTCCGAGGACGCCGAGCGCGACGCGCTAGAAGAGACCCAGAAGCTGACGAACACCTACATCGGCAAGGTGGACGAGCTGGCGAAGACGAAGGAGCAGGAGCTTCTGAACGTCTGAAACGAAGGCCGCACAGCTTGCCTCCTAAAAACCAAGGCGGGCGCCCTCTCCGGAGGGCCCCCGCCTTGGTTTTTGTGATGCCGGCCCGCTCGCTTAGAAGTTGAAGCGGACGGAGGCCGTG
>DATHBF010000297.1:0-6355 GCA_035296285.1 Pyrinomonadaceae bacterium
CCGAAGGCCGGCGCCATCGACCTCGCCTTCGACCCCTCGAACCCGAACGTCCTCTACGCCTCGCTCTGGGAAGTCATCCGCCGCCCCTGGGCCTTCGAGAGCGGCGGCCCCACCGGCGGCCTCTTCAAGTCAACGGACGGCGGCGACACCTGGACCGAGCTTACGCGCTCGCCCGGACTCCCGCGCGGCATGGTCGGCAAGATCGGCGTCACCGTCTCGCCCGCCAACCCTGAGCGCGTCTGGGCCATCGTCGAGGCCGAGGAGGGCGGCGTCTTCCGCTCCGACAACGGCGGCCGGACGTGGGCCAGGACGAACGAGTCGCGGAGCCTCCGCCAGCGCGCGTGGTACTACACGCGCATCTACGCCGACACGCAGAGCCCCGAGACGGTCTACGTCCTCAACGTCGGCTTCCACAAGTCAACGGACGGCGGCCGCACCTTCAACCAGCTCGGCACGCCGCACAGCGACAACCACGACCTCTGGATCGCGCCCGACAACCCCTCGCGCATGATCGAGGGCAACGACGGCGGCGCCAACGTCTCCTTCAACGGCGGCCGCACCTGGACCGAGCAGGACCAGCCGACCGCGCAGTTCTACCGCGTCACCGTGGACGACGACTTCCCCTACAACATCTACGGCGCGCAGCAGGACAACTCGACCATCAGCATCCGCAGCCGCACCGAAGACTTCGGCATCGACCGCGACGCCTGGCACGACGTGGGCGGCGGCGAGTCGGGCTGGATAGCGCCCAAGCCCGGCGACTCCAACGTCGTCTTCGCCGGCTCCTACGGCGGCTACCTGACGCGCTACGACCACCGCACGAAGCAGCAGCGCGCCGTCAACGTCTGGCCCGACAACCCGATGGGCTGGGGCGCCGAGGGCATGAAGTACCGCTTCCAGTGGAACTACCCCATCCTCTTCTCGCCGCACGACCCGAACACTCTGTACGCCGCGGGCGACCACCTCTTCCGCTCGACGAATGAGGGGCAGTCGTGGGAGGCCATCTCGCCCGACCTGACGCGCAACGACAGGTCGAAGCAGGGGCCGACGGGCGGCCCCATCACGAAGGACAACACGAGCGTCGAGTACTACAACACCATCTTCACCGTCGCCGAGTCGCCCGTCACGCGCGGCGTCATCTGGGCCGGCACCGACGACGGCCTGGTTCAGGTGACGCGCGACGCCGGCAAGACGTGGGCGAACGTCACGCCGCGCGGCATCCCCGAGTGGATACAAATAAACTCCGTCGAGGCTTCGCCGCACGACCCGGCCGCGGCCTACGTCGCCGCGACGATGTACAAGCACGACGACTTCAAGCCCTACCTCTACAAGACGAGCGACTACGGCCGGACGTGGAAGAAGATTGACGCCGGCATCCCCGACGGCGCCTTCACGCGCGTCATCCGCGAAGACAGCGCCCGGCGCGGCCTGCTCTACGCGGGCACCGAGACGGGCATGTTCGTCTCCTTCGACGACGGCGAACGCTGGCAGCCCTTCCAGCTCAACCTGCCCCACGTCCCCATCACCGACCTCGCCGTCCACAAGCGCGACAGGGATTTGGTCGTCGCGACTCAAGGCCGCTCCTTCTGGGTCCTGGACGACCTGACCGTCCTTCATCAACTGACGGACGCCATGCGCGCCGGCCAGGGGCCGACCGCTCTGCTCAAGCCCGAGGACGCCTACCGGATGCCGGGCGCGGGCGGCATCGCGCTACCGCCGACGGCCACCATCGGCTCGAACCCGCCGAACGGCGTCGTCGTCTACTACCATCTCAAGTCGCGCCCCTCGACCGACGTGACGCTCGAATTCCTCGACCCCTCGGGCAAGTCAATTCGCAAGTTCACCGCCAAGGCGCCGCCACGCCCGACCCCTTCGCCCACGCCCGCGGGCGGGACCGCCGGCCAGCAGGGCACCTCGACCGCCCCCGGCTCCGCGCAGGTGCAGCAGCCGCCCGCGGCGGCCCCCGAGTCGCCCTCCGGCGAAGAGTCCACGCAGTTCGGCCCGCCGCGCGGCGAGCCGCGCGTCACGACCGAGCCCGGCCTCAACCGCTTCATCTGGGACATGCGCCACGCCGACGCCGCCAACTTCCCCGGCATGATTCTCTGGGGCGGAAACGTCAGAGGCCCACGCGCCGCGCCCGGCGTCTACCAGGTCCGCCTGACGGCCGACGGCCAGACGCTCACGCAGAGTTTTGAGATCAGGAAAGACCCGCGCCTCCAGACGACGCAGCAGGACTTCGACAGGCAGCTCGCGCTCCTGTTGAAGATAAGGGACAAGCTGACCGAGACGCACAACGCGGTCGCGCAGGTGAGGGACGTGCGGCGGCAGTTGGACGACCTGCTCAAGCGCGTCGCCGACCAGCCGAACGCCGCGGCGGTCTCCAAGAGCGGCGGCGAGTTGAATAAGAGGCTCCAGGCCGTCGAGGAGGAGCTGTACCAGACGAAGAACCAGAGCAGCCAGGACCCTTTGAACTATCCCATCAAGCTCAACAACAAGCTGGCCGCCCTCGGCTCCATCGTCGCCAGCGCCGACGCGCAGCCCACCCAGCAGTCCTTTGAGCTTTACGACGAGCTGGCCGCCCGCATAGACGCGCAGCTCCGCCAACTGGGCAAGCTCATGACCGACGACCTGCGCGCCTTCAACGCCCTCGTCCGCGGCGCCGACATCCCCGCCCTCATCCTCAAGCCGACGCCCGCCGCGGCCGGCGCCACACCTCCCGGCGAACGTTGAGTGTGCCGGGAGGCAGGATTTAACACAGAGGGCACAGAGAAAGCCGTTAAAGCTTTTCTCTGTGCCCTCTGTGTCGAGATGGCCGTGCGCCAAGCTCAACCGTGCGCGTCAGGGTCGCGCGAGGCGAGGACGCCGGGCGGGACCGAAAGCTCGCCGGTCTGCGTGTCGATGAGGCCGTTGCGCTCGTCCTCGATGTTGGTGGCCTGCGTGTACACGTCGCCGGCGATGGGGCGCCGGCGCAGCTCGCGCTTGAAGAGGCGGATGCGCTCGGCCCGCTCGCCCGCCTCCGTCGGCCCGCCGTAGTCGGAGAAGCCGAAGCCGCCCCACTCGCTCACCACCAGCGGCACCTGCCCGCGGTAGAAGAACGGGTCGCCGACGACGAGCGGGAAGGCCGCCACGCCCTCCGTCTCGCCGTGCGTCAGGCGGTCCAGCAGCTCGCGCCAGCGTTCGAGGTCCGGCGTGTAGAGGTGCGCCGTTAAGAGGTCCGACTTCAGACGCCCTTCCAGAGAGATGTGCTGCCAGCCGTCGTTGTCCACCACCAAAAACTGCGGGTGGTTAATCTGCATGTAGTGGTAGGCGTCCACGATGTAGCGGCGCGTCTCTGGGTTGGTGGCGATGTCCTGCGCGCCCCAGTCCTCGTTGTAGAGGCTCCAGATGATGACCGACGGGTGCGACTCGATGAGGGCCAGCATCCGCAGCAGCTCCGCGCGGTGGTTGTCGCGGCTCTTCTTGCTTGAGCTGTGCGGGCTCGGCACCTCGACCCAGAGCAGCATCCCCATCTCGTCGGCGAGGTTGTAGATGCGCGGGTCGATGCCGGCGATGTGGACGCGCACCATGTTGCACCCCAGAGACTTCATGGCGCGCAGGTGGAGGCGCATCTCCTCGTAGGTGGCCGTGCCCGGCTGGTAGAGGATGCCGTCGAGGTAGATGGGCTGGTTGTTGAGGTAGACGAAGCGCCCCCGCGCCTCGACCTTCCTGAGCCCGAAGTGCGACTCGATCTGGGCGGCGTGCCCGTGCTCGTCCACGAGCTGCGCTACTAGCAGGTAGAGCGTCGGGTCTTCGGGCGACCAGAGCCGCGCGCCCGGCACCTCCAGCACGACGCGCTGAATCTTCTGGCCCGTTTCGAGCCGGAGCGGGAAGTCGGACGAGGCGAGGGGCTCCGAGCCGGCCCGGCCGCGCTCGTAGACGCGGAGCCGGAGCGTGTAATCGCCGGGGTCGCGGATGCGCGTCGAGAGGTTGAAGCGCACGAGCCGGTCCTCGATGACGCTCTGCACGCCGATGCGCGAGCGCAGGCGGTTGCGCTCGACCGTCTCCAGCCACACGCTTCTGACCGCCCCCGTGTAGGTCTGATACCAGATGCCGCCGCGCTTGTAGACGTGCGACTGCTGCTTGCCGCGCGGAATCTCGGCGTCCATCGTGTCGGCGATGCGGACGGTGATGCGGTTGGTCTGGCGCAGCGTGGCGCGGCGAATCTCGTAGGAGAAGGAGGTGTACTCGCCGTAGTGGACCTCCTCGCCCTCGATGGTCTTCAGGGGGCGGCCGTTGAGCCAGACCCTCGTCTCGTAGCCGCAGGCGCCGAAGGTGATCTGGAAGATGGAGTGGGGCGACATGCCGCGCCGCTCGGGGACGGTGAACTCGCGCTCGTACCAGGCGACGACCTTGTCCTGCCACTCGGGCGTCTGCTGCTGCTGCTCCCTCGCCTCGGCCATGTGCGCCTCGATGGAGCCGGGCCACAGCGCCGTGCTCTCGTACCCGTGCCCGAGGTACCAGCGGTCTTGCAGGCCGCGGTCTTCGAGGTCGAGCGCGAACTTCCACTGGCCGTCTAAGAGTTGGTAGAAGTTCGGGCGCAGGACGGCGCGCGGCAGGGGGTTGTCGAACTCCCCGGCGGCGGCGGCCTCCTCCATGACGCTCGTCAGACCGAAGTCGAAGGGCTTCTGTTCCATACGCTCTGGATTGTCTCCGGGAGAAGGTTTCTGGAGGGCTCTGGTCACGCCGCCAGTTTAGACACTTTCCGCCCGCCTGCATACCCCAAACATTCGGCGCATCGTCGTCATTTTGCCAAACGGTCCGTGTAATTGATAGATTTTCGGCGTTAAAGTTCCAACATAAATTTCGGCTATCCATGCTCCAAAGAGGTTCCGTCATGAAGAAACAGAGTTACCGCCGGCCCTTGATCTTCGCCGCGCTCCTGCTCCTGGCTCCCGCGTGCAGGCGCGGCGAGCCGTTCACGCTGCCGCAGCCGCCTTCGGGCGGCGGGGCGACGGCCGAGGTCGAGAAGAACTCCTACGCCGACGTGGTCGGGCGCGTCGCGCCGGCCGTCGTCACCATCCGCTCGTCGCGCGTCAGCCGCGCGCCGCAGCAGCACCCCTTCATGGACGACCCCTTCTTCCGCGACTTCTTCGGCGAGCGCCCGCAGCAGCAGCAGCCCCGCTCGCAACGGCAGGAGGGCCTCGGCTCCGGCGTCATCATCAGCCAGGACGGCTACATCGTCACGAACCACCACGTCGTTGACGGCGCCGAGGAGATCAAGGTCGAGCTGACCGACCGCCGCGCCTTCGACGCCAAGCTCGTCGGCTCCGACCAGCCCTCGGACCTCGCCGTCCTCAAGATCGACTCGAAGGACTCGCCCGTGCTCACGCTCGGCGACTCCGACAAGGTCCGCGTCGGCGACATCGTCCTCGCCGTCGGCAACCCCTTGGGCGTCGGCCAGACCGTCACCTCCGGCATCATCTCAGCCAAGGGCCGGCGCACGGGGCTCTCCGACGGCAGCTTCGAAGACTTCCTCCAGACCGACGCGGCCATCAACCGCGGCAACTCGGGCGGCGCGCTCGTCAACACGCACGGAGAATTGATAGGCATCAACTCGCAGATCGTCTCGCCGTCGGGCGGCAACATCGGCATCGGCTTCGCCATCCCTTCGAACATGGCCCGCACGGTCGTCGAGCAGTTGATTAACGGCGGCAAGGTGAGGCGCGGCCAGCTCGGCGTCGGCGTGCAGGCGGTGACGGCCGAGATCGCGCAGAGCATGGGGCTCAGGGATGCGCGCGGCGTCATCGTCAGCTCCGTCCAGAGGGGGAGCGCCGCCGACCGCGCCGGGGTCAAGCCTAACGACGTGATCGTCGCCTTCAACGGCCACGAGGTCGGCGACCCGAACGAGCTACGCAACCTCGTCGCCGCCACGCAGCCCGGCACCGAGGTGACGCTGACGCTCAACCGCGACGGCCGTCAGGAGGAGGTCAAACTCTCGCTCGGCGAGCTGGTGGCCGCGGGCGCCGGCCGCGAGCGCGAAGAGCAGGGCGGCGGGGACGAAGGCGAGGGGGGCGGGGGCAGACTCGGCCTCGCCGTCTCGCCGCTCACGCCCGAGCTGGCCGCGCGCCTGCGCCTGCCCGAAGGCTCCGAGGGCGTCGTCGTCACGGCCGGCGAGCCGGACGGCCCCGCCGCCGAGGCCCGCCTGCAACAAGGCGACCTCATCGTCCAGGCTAACCGCCAGCCCGTCCGCACCCCCGACGAGCTGCGCGCCGCCGTGCGCGGCTCCGGCGACCGCCCCGTCCTCCTCCTCGTCACCCGCCCCGGCGAAGGCACTATCTTCGTGACGGTGCGGCCGAGGAAATGAGAAGAAGGTGTC
>DATHBF010000298.1:0-5630 GCA_035296285.1 Pyrinomonadaceae bacterium
GACGCCGAAGAACTGGGGCGGGACCAGCGGCCGCATCAACTCGGTCGCCGTCTCTCCCGCCGACACGCGCGTCATCCTCGTCGGCGGCGCGACCGGCGGCATCTGGCGCTCGGCCGACGGCGGCGTCAACTTCGCGCCCGTCAGCGACAACCAGATAGACCTCCCCGTCAGTTGGATCAGTTTCGCGCCGAGCAACCCTTCGACCGTCTACGCCGCCATGGGCGACATCGACTCGGCCTACCTCGGCGCGGGCGTTTTGAAGTCTCTGGACGCCGGCCAGACCTGGGCGCGCGTCAGCAACTCGACGCTGCCCGACGGCATCGCCGCGCGCCTCGCCGTTGACCCCTCGAACCCGCAGCGCGTCTACCTCGCGCAGAACGTCACCAAAGACCGCTCGACGAACGCGACGCTCGCCAGCGGCTTCTTCATCTCGACCGACGGCGGCGTCAACTGGGCGCGGACCTTCGCCGGCCAGATGCGCGACCTCGTCCTCCACCCGACCAACCCCCAAACCATCTACGCGACGGTCGGCACGCGCGGCTTCGCCACCGCCGACCTCGGAAGCGCGCCCGGCCTCTACCGCTCGAACGACTCCGGCCAGACGTGGTCCGCGGTGACAACGCCCGCCACCGGCTTCCGCGCCCCCGTCTACGACTTCCGCATCGCCGTCGCGCCCTCCGACCCGCAGCGCGTCTACATCTACGTCGGCTCCATCTTCTCTGACGAGCGGCGGCTCTACTCCAGCCGCGACGGCGCCTCCACGTGGCAGCCGTCCAACTTCTCCGGCGTGGACACCGGCCAGTTCGGTTACAACACCTACCTCGAAGTTGACCCGACGAACGCCGACACGGTCTACGTCGGCTCGCGCGACGTTTGGAAGAGCACGAACGGCGGCGCCTCGTGGACGAACCTCACGATTAACTTCGTCCCCTCCGGCGGCGGCGGCTGGAGCTATCAGCCGGGCTCGTCCTCGCTCCACCCGGACCAGCAGGCGTTCGCCTTCGAGCCCGGCAACCCCTCGGTCGTCTACCTCGCGGGCGACGGCGGCCTCTGGAAGTCTTCGGACGGCGGCTCGACCGTCCAGTCGCTCAACCGCACGCTCTCGCTCGTCCAGTTCACGAGCCTCGCCGTCCACCCCACCGACGGCGGCTTCACCATCGGCGGCACGCAGGACAACGGCACGCAGCGCCGCCTGCGCGACGCCTCGGGCCTGCCCTCGGTCGGCTGGGACGCCTTCGCCGGCAGCGACGGCGGCGCCTGCTTCTTCAACCCGTCCAACCCCACGATTCTTTACGGCACCTACTTCTCGGCCTGGGTCAACCGCTTCCGCGTCAGCGGCTCAAACATCCTCTTCGACAAGCAGATCGGCACCTACTCCACCTGGGGCGAGAGCACCACCAACACGCGCATCGCCTTCTACCCGCCCTTCACCGGCAACGGCGTCAACCAGCGCATCTACTTCGGCTCGTGGCGCCTCTTCGTCAGCGACAACCTCGGCGACAGCTGGTACGCGCCCGCCGGCTTCACCGACCTGACCAAAGGCGGCTCCGACACGCTCAGCACCATCGCCGTCTCGCCCTCCGACACGAACACCATCTACACCGGCTCCGGCCAGGGGCGCGTGATGGTCAGCCGCGACGGAGGCTCGACCTGGGCCGACATCACCGCCGGCCTCCCGCAACGCTTCATCGAGAAGATCGTCGTTGACCCTTCAGACCCCGCGACCGCCTACCTCGCCGTCTCCGGCTTCGGCACCGGCCACGTCTTCAAGACGGCGAGCGCCGGCGCCGCCTGGGCCGATGTGTCCGGCAACCTGCCCAACATCCCGACCAACGCCCTGCTGATTGACCCGCTCGACCGCAACGTCCTCTACGCCGGCACGGACGTGGGCGTCTTCCGCTCCGCCGCGGCCGGCGGCGCGTGGGAGTACTTCAACGACGGCCTGCCGCCCGCCCCCGTCGTCGCCTTCGCGGCGCAGGCGTCGGGGCGCATCCAGCTCGCCACCTACGGCCGCGGCGCTTACGAGTTGACGACCGTCGAGGTCGGCCCCTCCTCCGTCGCCTTCGCCGCGGCGTCCGTCTCGGCGTCCGAGGGCGCGGGCTCGGTGCGCCTGACCGTCACGCGCACGGGCGACCTCTCGCTTCCGGCGCGCGTTGACTACGCCACCTCGGACGGCACGGCCGGCGACCGTGCCGACTACACGGCCGCCTTCGGCACGCTCCGCTTCGGCGCCGAAGAGACGACGAAGACGCTCGACGTGTTCGTCACCGACGACCGCTTCGCCGAAGGCCCCGAGTCGTTCTCCGTCACGCTGAGCAACGCCGCGGGCGCGACGCTCGGCGCCGTCCCGACCGCCACCGTCAACGTCGCCGACAACGACGCCGCGACGGGCACGAACCCCGTCCGCTGGGACGCGGGCTTCGACACGCAGTTCTTCGTCCGCCAGCACTACGTAGACTTCTTCAACCGCGAGCCGGACGCGGCGGGGCTCGCCCACTGGACGAACGTCATCGATTCCTGCGGCGCCGACAACCTGTGCCGCGAGGCGCGCCGCGTCAACGTCTCGGCCGCCTTCTTCCTCTCCATCGAGTTTCAGGAGACGGGCTTCGTCGTCTACCTCGCGCACCAGGCGGCCTTCCAGACGGCCGAGCGGTTGCGGCTCAAGGACTTCCTCGCCGACGTGCGCGGGATCGGCCGCGGCATCGTCGTCAACCAGGGCGACTGGAAGGGGCAGATAGAGGCCAACAAGACGGCCTTCTTCGACGAGTTCGTCACGCGCGCCGCCTTCGCCTCGAAGTTCGGCGCGCTCTCGAACGCGCAGTACGTTGACGCCCTCAACGCGGGCGCCGGGGGCGCGCTCACGCAAGCGGAGCGCGACGCGCTCGTCGCCGGCCTGGGCGCCGGGACGCTGACGCGCGCCCGCGCCCTGCGCTCCGTCGTCGAGAACCACGCCTTCGGCCGCGGCCACTACAACCGCGCCTTCGTGCTGATGCAGTACTTCGGCTACCTGCGCCGCAACCCGGACGACGCGCCCGAGCAGAACCGCGACTTCACCGGCTACAACCACTGGCTGACGAACCTCGAAAAGTTCAACGGCAACTTCGAGCAGGCGGAGATGGTCAAAGCCTTCATCCTCTCGGAAGAGTACCAGCGCAGGTTCGGGCCGTGAGCGCCGCCCGCGCCTGCTAAGACCGCGCCGCCGGGTCTCCTGATTATGATGAGAAGCGACGAGAAGTATGTGCCGGCGATGAGCTTCGACTGGCTGACGCCTCTTTACGACCCCGTCGTCCGCTGGCTGATGCCGGAGTCGAAATTTAAAAGCCGCCTCGTGCGGCGCGCGTCAATTGACGAAAGGCACCGGGTGCTCGACGTGGGCTGCGGGACGGCGACGCTGACGTTGATGGTGAAGCGGGCGCGGCCGGGCGCGCGGGTGGAGGGGCTCGACGGCGACCCGAAGATTCTGGAGATCGCCCGGCGGAAGGCGGCCGGTACCGGGGCCGAGATAAGCTTCAGCGAGGGCATGGCCTACGCGATGCCTTACGCGGACGGCTCGTTCGACCGCGCGCTGTCGAGCATGGTGCTGCACCACCTGACGGAAGCCAACAAGCGCCGGACGCTTCGGGAAGTCTTCCGCGTGCTCGCGCCGGGCGGCGAGTTCCACGTCGCGGACTTCAGGCGGGCGAACAAGTCGCTGGCGGCGCTCATGTCTGAGGCCGGCTTTGAAGGCGTCGGCGAGCACGCCCGCTACAGGACGCTCTTCGGCACGCTCTCGCTGTGGGAGGCCCGCCGCCCCGCTTAGCCCCGCGCGGAAAATCTTCAACACGAAGGGCACGGAGAAAGATAAGTTCTTCCCCGTGCCCTTCGTGTTGAAAGTGCCTCGTTACTTCTTGCCCTGCGACTTCTTCGCCTGCTCGGCCTGGAAGTCGGCGTAGTACTTCGTCATGTGGGGGCCGAGGTCCCGCTCCTCGATGTCCGTCCAGGGGAGCCCCTTCGAGACGGCCCAGCGGACGAGCCAGGAGTCGCCGGTGCGGCCGACGTAGGTGTCGGGGAGCTTGTAGGCTTCGTCCTTCATGGCCTGCTCCATCGTGACGAAGGAGTAGCCGCGCCGCTTGAGCATCGCCGCGAGGTCGTCAATGGAGTCGGCGTTCAGGGCGCCGGCCGTCAGCATCAGGGTCTGCGGGAACTCGCGCCCCACCACCTCGCGCGAGTAGCCCTCGTAGAAGTCGAAGATCTTCTCCATGTAGGTCAGGTACTCGGCGCGGATGCGCGCGGCCGTCGGCTCGTCCTCGCGCCGCAGGGCCTCGATGTAGGCGCGGCTGAAGAGCCAGTCCATGTTGTCAATCGTGACGGCGTGTTTCTCGTAGCCGCGGCCCGCGAGGTACTTCTCGACGGCCGCGCGCGACTCGGGCGTCGCGCCCGTGTTCAGGTAGGGGTAGCTGAAGTAGCGCAGCTTCCCGCGCCCGCGCTCGGACAGCAGGCCCGACATCACCTTCTCGCCCTGCTCGATGCTGGCGACGTAGTCGGCGACGGTCGAGTTGTAGAGGCTCTTGTGGCCGAAGGTCTCGTTGCCGAGTTCGTGCCCGGCGTCGAGCCAGTCGCGGAGCATCTGGACGCGCACCTCGTCGAGCGTGCCGTCCTCGTTGTAGAGGCGCCCCTCGTTGACGAAGCCGACGGCCTTGATGTTGTTGGCCGCGAGGCCGCGTATCAGCTTGCGCGTCTTGTTGCGCAGCCGCTCGTGACTGTAGATTTGATTGCCGGGGAAGGAGACGAAGGTGAAGGCCACCTCGCGGCGCTCTCCCGAGGCCGGCGCGCGGCGCGCGGAAGTCTGCGCGCCCCGGGTCGCGAGCGCGGCGCGGGCGCAGGCGACTGCCCCGCAGGCGAGCACGGCCAGCAGCGTGAGGGCGACGAGCGGCGAGCGCGAGGGCGCGGGGCCGTTCGCTTTGACGAGTCGTTGGATGCGTTGCATGAGTGAACCTCCGTTGGCTGCTAAGGCCAGCGCCGCCGCCGCCTGCCGCCGCTGCCGCAACTGCTCAAGCTCGGCGAGCGAGCGAGCGTACAAGAGCACGTCGCCCACGCACTCGACCGCCGCGTCGTCGCAGGCGTGCTCGCGCTCGGCGCGCACCCTTTGCGAGACCCACCACGCGGCCGGGTGGTAGAACAGCATAGTCTCCACCGCGGTCTGGAGCAGGTTGACGAGGTAGTCGTGGCGGCGTATGTGCGCCAGCTCGTGCGCGATGACGGCTTCGAGCTGGCGGGGCGTCAGGCCGAGTAAGGCGCTGGCCGGGATGATTATCAAGGGGCGGAGGTGGCCGACGGCCGTCGGCACTTCGACGAGGGCTGAATGGCAGATGCGCACGGCGCGCCGGACGCCGAGGCGGCGCGACAGCCGCGCCAGCGCCCGCTGGTACTCTTCCGCGAGCGGCCGCGCGCTGCGCTTCAGACGCAGCACCAGGACCCACCCGCCGACGAACCGCAGCCCGAGCCCCGCGACGCCCAAGGCCCACGCCACCGCGAGCCACGGCGCCAGCGGCGCGAACCGCTCGCCCGCCCACTCGCGGAGTGAGACGGGCGAGTCGGCCGCGCGCTCTTCGGCCGCGCGGGGCGCGGGCGCGAGGGGGACCACGCCGTTC
>DATHBF010000299.1:0-4466 GCA_035296285.1 Pyrinomonadaceae bacterium
CTGCAATACGCCGCGCTCCAGCTCGGACGCCGCGCCGGCCGCTTCGACTTCGCGGCCGAGGAGGTGGCGCGCATCGCCGGGGCCGAGGACGTGGGCCGGCGCACCGGCACGCGCCGCGCCGACCCGGACCTGCTCGGCCTCTTCACGGGCGCGCGCGCCGTCCAGGAGAGTTTGCAGCTCGACGCCATGCGCGTCGCCACCGGCGGCACCGGCCGGCCGGACCCCGAGACCGTCACGAGATGGCCCGCGGGCGTCCCCCCGATTACCGCGAACGTCGCCCCGCCGCCCCGCGCGAGACAGGGCCGACGCCGCGCGGCGGGAGCCAACCGCCGCGCCGCGCCCGCGCCGACCCCGCCGCCGACGCAGGTGTTCGATTCGATGGGCCGGCCGGTTGACCCGTCCCGGCTCGCCCCGCGCTTCGCCGCCGGGGAGACGGTCGCGCTCTCGCGCATGACGGGGCCGACCATCAAGAGCCACCCCTGGGAGACGATGCTCAAGGGGCGCAAGCCCGAAGTCTCCGCCCTCTCGCGCTCGGTCCCCGAAGACTTCTACCTCGTCGAGTTCCGCGCCCTCTCCAAGCTCCTTGAGACGCTCGACGCCTCCGACCTCTGGGGCTCGCACCTCTACAGCCAGGCTTACCGAGAGGCCGCGAGCCTCGACGCCTCCGACCGCCTCAAGCGCCAACTCGCGCTCCGCACCGAGCCGCTGCTCCGCCCCTTCTACGACCTCGCCGTGGAGGAAGTGGCCGCGACGGGGAGCGACCCCTTCGTCCGCGAGGGCAGCGACATCACGCTCCTCTTCCGCCTCCGCCAGCCCGCCCTCTTCCACGCGCGCGTTGACTCCTTCCTCGCCGACGCCGAGCGCGAGCACGCGGGCGCGCGCCGCGAGACGGGCCAGTACCTCGGCGTCGAGTACGTCCACCTCTCCACGCCCGAGCGCGACCTCTCTGTGGTCGCCGCCGACCCCGAGCCCGGCCTTCACGTCCGCAGCAACTCGCTCGCGGCCTTCCGCCGCGTCGTCGAGGCCGTCAAGGGCAGGCGCGAGGGTGGCGAGCCCGTCCGCCGCCTCGGCGAGACGGCCGAGTTCCAGTACGTCCGCACGCTCCTGCCGCGCGGCGACGCGCGCGAGGACGGCTTCTTCTACATGTCCGACGCCTTCGTCCGCCGCCTCGTCGGCCCGCAGCTGAAGCTGACCGAGCGGCGGCGGCTGCTCTGCTACAACCACCTCCGCATGATGGGCCACGCCGCGCTCCTCTTCCGCACGGAGCAGGGGCGCTGGCCCGCCTCGCTCGAAGAGCTGCGCACGGCGGGCGCCTCGCCCGGCCTCTTCGGCGCCGCCCCGCTCGACTGCCCCGAGCGCGGGCAATACAGACTCTCGTCGGACGGCACGACCGGCTTCTGCACGCGCCACGGCCACGCCCTGCGCCTGACGCCCAACATCGAGATTCCCGTCGCCAGCGTCACCGCCGAGGAGGCCAACCTCTACGCCGACTTCCTCGACGAATACAACGGCCTCTGGCGAACCTTCTTCGACCCCATCGCGCTCCGGCTGCGCGTCTCGCCCGAGCAGTTCCGCGCCGAGACCATCATCCTGCCCCTCATAGACAACTCGGTCTACACGGGCCTGGCCGCGGCGCTCGGCGGCGGCGAGCCCGAGCCGCTCGACCCCGGCCGCGTCGCGCCGCGCGACATCTTCACGATGGCGCTGCGCTTCAACAAGAGCCTCTACCTGCGCGAGCTGAGCAGGGCGCGGCCCGGCTCCGAGGCGGACTTCCTGCGCGAGATAGGCGTGCCGGCCGACATCGCCTCGAAGCTGAACACGAATGAGTTCTTATCCAAAGGCATCGACAGCCGCATAGGCTTCCACGTCTACGACGCGCGGCCGGCCTTCGACCTGAACACCTCGGCGATGCTCGGCGAGGTGGCGACTATGGGGGCGGGGCGCGGCGGCTCGTTCGGCATCGAGGAGATGCTGATAGGCATGGCCGTCTTCTCCCTCAACTCGCCCGTCTACCTCTCGCTGCCCGTGCAGGACGAGCGCGTGGTTGACCGCTACCTCGAAGCCCTCGACGCGGCGATGGCCCTCTACGCGCGCCAGGGCAAGCGCGGCCGCTTCTTCGAGTTCGAGCAGGACTTCTACAAGTACGCGCTCCCTTCGGGGCAGGCCGTGCGCACCTTCGGCCTCCAGTTCGGGCCGCTCAAGCTGCGCTTCTTCTACGCGCGCATCGGCGACCAGCTTTACGTCGCCAGCAAGCCCTTCATCCTCGAAGACCTCGCGGCCCTGCACGCCTCGCCCGCCCCCGCGCGCGGCGCCGACGACGACGCAAAGGGCCACGCCCTCGCGCGCGTCCGCCCCGAGAACTGGCGCGAGGTGCTGCCCGACTACCGGCTCGCCTGGGCCGAGAACGAGCGCGAAGCCTGCGTCAACAACCTCGGCCCGCTGACCGACGTGGCGCGCGCCCTCGCCTCGCCCGCCTCGGCCCGCGCCGGCTCGGCCCCGGCGGGCGAAGCCCTCGACCGCGCCCTCCTTGAGACGGCCGAGCGCCTGCACGCCGTCCGCTACTACTGCCCCGAAGGCGGCGCCTACCGATACTCGCCCGAGGGGCGCGAGGTCGCTTGCAGCGTCCACGGCACGGCCGCACAGCCGCGCCAGCCGCCCGCGCCTTCCGGGCAGAGCGCCGCCGCGCGCGCCATGGGCGGCTTCAAAGGTTTGACAGCCACGCTCACCTTCATGGAGGATGGCCTGCACGCGACGCTCGTCGTAGACCGCAAATAACTTTCCCTTAGACAGAAAGGTTGTCACGCATGCGCCGAAGCCCCGCCCGTCTCGCGCTCCTGCTCTTCGTCCTGCTCACGTTCGCGCCCGCGCCGCTCGCGCAGTCGCTCGACGAACGGCTGAGGGAGATTGACGAGTACGCCGCCGGGGCGGGCCGCGACTGGAACGCGCCCGGCTTCGCCGTCGCCATAGTGAAGGATGACAAGGTCGTGTTCGCCAAGGGGTACGGCGTGCGCGAGCTGGGCAAGCCGGAGGCGGTGGACAAGGACACGCTCTTCGCCATCGCCTCGAACACGAAGGCTTTCACGTCGGCCGCGCTCGCCGTGCTCGTCGGCGAGGGCAAGCTCCAGTGGGACGACCCCGTCACGAAGCACCTGCCCTACTTCCAGCTTTACGACCCGTACGCGACGCGCGAGATGACGGTGCGCGACCTCCTGAGCCACCGCTCGGGGCTCGCCACCTTCGGCGGCGACCTCCTCTGGTTCGAGACCACCTACCCGCGCGACGAGATCATCCGCCGCGTCCGCCACCTGAAGCCCGCCCACAGCTTCCGCAGCCGCTACGGCTACCAGAACATCATGTTCCTCGCGGCCGGCGAGATAGTCCCCGCCGTGACGGGCAAGAGCTGGGACGACTTCGTGCGCGAACGCTTCTTCGCCCCGCTCGGCATGGCGCGCACGACGACGAGCCACAAGCAGCTCTTGCAGACGCCGAACATCGCCACGCCGCACAACGAGCTGCGCGGCAAGCTGCGCGTCATCCGCTACGACAACGTTGACAACGCGGGCGGCGCGGCGGCCATCAACTCGTCGGCGGCCGAGATGGCCCAGTGGCTCCGGCTACAGCTCGGGCGCGGCATCTACGAGGGACGCAAGATTTTCTCGCCCCCGCAGTCGCGCGAGATGTGGACGCCGCACACGGTCGTCTCCGGCGTCAGCGAGTCGGCCGAGCGTTTCAACCCGACCGTCCACTTCAACCTCTACGGCCTCGGCTGGTTCCTCGGCGACTATCACGGCCGCAAGGTCGTCTCGCACGGCGGCGGCCTCGACGGCATGATCTCGCGCACGGCCATGATGCCGGAAGAGAACCTCGGCGTCGTCGTCCTCACCAACAGCGAGACGGCGCTCTCCTCCGTCCTCTCGAACAAAATCTTCGACACCTTCCTCGGCGTTCCCCGGCGCGACTGGAGCGCCGACTACCTCGCACGCAGCAAGGCGGGCCGCGCCGCCGAGGAGGCCGAGGAGAAGCGGGTCGAGGCGTCGCGCGCGGCGAACACCAAGCCGTCGCTGCCTGCGGAAGCCTACGCCGGCGCCTACGAGGGACCGATGTTCGGCGCCGCGAAGGTCGCCGTCGAGAACGGGAAGCTCGTCGTGCGCCTCGCGCCCTCGCCCAACTTCGTCGGCGACCTCGAACACTGGCACTACGACACCTTCTCCGTCCGCTGGCGCGACTCCATCGTCTACCCCTTCGGCCGCGGCTTCGTCACCTTCCGACTCAGCCGCGGGGGCAAGGTGGAAGAGATGAAGATTGACGTGCCCAACCCCGACTTCGACTTCAAGGAGCTGGAGTTCTGGCGCGCGCCCGCGCCCGTCGAGAGATGAAGCCCCGCATCAGGCCCGCCTGTATTGACGACGCCCGTCAGGTGCTCGACATCTACGCGCCCGTCGTGCGCGACTCGCCCACTTCGTTCG
>DATHBF010000300.1:0-21219 GCA_035296285.1 Pyrinomonadaceae bacterium
ACTTCTTGCCGGACTTCTTGCCGGACTTCTTGCCGGCGCTGCTCTTCTTACTGCCCTTGCCGCCCTTCGTCAGCCCGGCGCTGCCCGTGCCCTTGGTGCTGCTCTGTCCGGGCTTGCGCCCGGCGCTGCCCGTGCCCTTCGTGCCGGCGTCAACGCCCGTGCGGGAGCGCCCGCCGGCGGCCGAACTCTTCTTGCTCGCGGTCTTCTTCGCGCTCTTCTTCGCGCTCTTCTTGGAACTCTTCTTCGCACTCTTCTTGGTGCTTCTGGTTGCCATCCGTTTCTCCTTCGAGTTTGTTGTCAGAGCCACCCCCTTGAAGACGTAGATGAGTATGAAGCCGAAGTTTGAGAAGGCGGTCAGGCCAGCGGCACGGCCTGACCCGATTGGACGTAGGCGTGCTCGTGCAGGAGCAGGCCGGCGAGCGCGAGCGGCGCCGCCAGCGGGCCGAGCCAGGGCGCGAGCAGGCCGCCGAGCAACAGAATAATTCCCCACCAGAAGAAGGAGCGGTAGCGCCCCTTCGTCATCTCCCAGACGGCGAGGCGCGCGTGCGCCGTCGGGTGCGTGAGCGTCACTTCGCCCCACACCATCAACAGGTGGACGAGCGACGAGGCGGCGAGAATCCACAGCAGTCGGCCAGCTATGAAGGGCGCGAGCCACGCCGCGAAGGGCAATAGCGCCGCCGAGCCGGCAAGAATCGCCTGCACGAAGAGGTGCGGCGGCAGCAAAGGGTTCTGCCACAGGTCGCGCGCCTTGGCCTGCGCGAAGAGGTAGGCCGTGTAGACGGCGGTCAGCGCGGCCAGCGGCACGCCGGGGATGAGCAGCCAGCTCTGCGCCAGCGTTGCCCTCCACCTGAGGCTCGCCAGAAAGTGGAGCGCGAGGACGAGGGAATATCCCGCGATGACGAACGCGCCCTTGACGAGCCAGCTCCGCCACTGAGGCCGCGTGAAGATCATGTAGAAGCGCGCGGGGTGCTCCAAGTCCCAGATGAGTAGCGCGCCGGTAATCGCCAGAAAGACGCCAGACAGTACGGGCGTGACCCACCGCCAAAGGCTGCTCTCAATCTCCAGCCCGAGGTTGAAAAACCCGAGCATCGCCATGACGAGGTAGACACCCGCCGCGATTGATTTCGTCCACGTGTAGAGGCTGACGCGCCAGTCCCACGGGAGCGAGTGCGGCACGTCGTAGGAGAGGAGAGCGGCGGCCGAGGTGTTCGAGAAGGCGGGGTTGCCGCTGTTGACCGTCTGGTGGTCCAGCTTCTGCTCGCTCCACATGAAGAGGCCGCCTTTGGGCCTGCGCGCGGCGAGCGGGTCGAGCGTCGCCTGGTGCGCGCCCTTGTAGAAGAGCTTCGGGCTGGTCTCCTTCTCGGGGCGGCGGACGTTGACGGGCTCGCGGTTCGCTATCTGCGCGACGCGCGAGGCGGGGTCGCGCAGGTCGCCGACCAGAATCGCCTCGACCGGGCAGACGACGACGCAGGCGGGCTCCAGCCCGACATCTATGCGGTGGGCGCAGAAGTTGCACTTCTCGGCCGAGTGGTCTTCGGGGTTGATGAAGATGGCGTCGTAGGGGCAGGCGGCCATGCACGCCTTGCAGCCGATGCAGATTGATTTATCGAAATCGACGATGCCGTCCGGCCGCTTGAACATGGCGGCGGTCGGGCACGCCTGGACGCAGGGCGCGTGCGCGCACTGGTTGCAGCGCGTGACCTGGTGCGCGCGCCGCGCCTGCGGCCACTCGCCGACCTCGACGTGCTTGACGTAGGTCCGCGTCACGCCCAGCGGCACGAGGTTCTCGGACTTGCAGGCGGTGGTGCAGGCGTGGCAGCCGATGCAGCGCGTCTGGTCGATGACCTTGGCCCACTGCGCCGCCGCCGCGTCGCCGCCGTCGCGCGCTTCGCCCGCGTGCTCGTACATTCGGAAAGCCTCCTCGTCGCCCCGGCCCGGTTCTGCTTATATTTAATGATGAAGTATTCTCTAACGCCTGAAGACGCTTCTACACTTTAAGGCGAGGCAAAGTCAATCAGAACCACAGCCGGAGGGATGAGATGAGAAACTCTTTTCGGGGAGCCGTGTTGCTCGCGCTCTGCGCGCTCGCGCCGGCCGCGCCTCAGGCGCAGGCCGTCCGCAACTCACCCGCGCCGCGCGACGCGACCGTCTCGACGCGCGAGATGGACCGCATCAACTGGATGGAGTTCCGCGAGGTCGTGCCCTCGAAGATTCAGACCGTGCTGCTGCCCGTGGGGACGCTTGAGCCGCACGGCGTCGCCAACAACGGCGCCGACAACACGGCGCCGCTCGCCATCGCGCGCCGCATCGCCCCGCGCGTCAACGCCATGATCGCGCCCGTCCTCCCCTACGGCATCACGGGCGGCATGGAGGCTTACCCCGGCGCCTTCCAGATAACGGAGTCGGCCTACCGCCCCTTCGTCAAGCAGATCATGGAGGGGTTGGCGAAGAACGGCTTCCGCAACATCATCGTCGTCAACGGCCACGGCGGGCCGCAGACGGCGGTGCTGACGGCGGTCGCGGCCGAAGTCTCCGCCGAGCGCAAGGTGCGCACGCTCGTCGTCAACTGGTGGTCGTTCGCCTCCGACGTGACGAAGCAGGTCTTCGGCGAGGACGGCGGCCACGCCGGCTGGAACGAGACGGCCTTCGTGCAGGCCGTGGACCCGACCCTCGTCCACCCCGAGCGGTACAAGCCCGACCTCGCCACCCCCTACCCCGCGCCCGGCGCCTGGGCCGCCGCGCCCTTCCCCTCCTCCATCGGCCTCTACCAGCCCGGCCAGGGCTACCCGAAGTTCGACCAGAAGAAGGCCGAGGAATACTTCGACAAGGTCACGGACAAAATCGCCCTACTCGTCCAGGACATCGTGCGCAAGTGGGACATGGCGGGGCTGTAAGAAATTTTCAGTCGTGTCGAGTCTCACGACCCTCAATCTCGGGACGAGGCCGCGGCCGGCGCTGGGCGAGTTCCGGCCGGCGGGGCGTAGCGCGTTCCGCGTGCTCGGGCTGGCCGCGTCGTCGCCGCAGCGCGAGGTGTTCGACGCGGCCGCGTCGCTGCGCCTTGCGCTCAAGCTCGGCGTCGAGAAGAGTTTCGAGGCGGACGCGCGTTGGCTCGGGCCGCTCTCGCGCGGCGAGGCCGAAGTGCGCGACGCGCTGGGGCGGCTGTCCGACCCGCAGAGCCGCGCGGCCGAGCGCGTCTTCTGGTTCCACGCGCCGCCCGCGGCCGACGTTGACAGCCTCGACGACCTCCGCGCCCGGTCGGACGCGCTGCGCGGCGCGGGCGGCCAGTGGGCCGCGCACGACGCGGCGCTGCTCATGCTGGCCGGCGTGAGCAGGCTCGACCCATCGCTCGGCGCGCCGGCCGCGTGGGCCGAGGCGTTCGGGCTGTGGCGCGGGCTGTGGGAGGCGGAGGAGTTCTGGTCGCTGCTGGTGGCGGCCGACCTGCTCGGCGAGTACGAACAGCTCGTCACCTACGGCGAGGTGAAAGCTTTGCGCGTGCGCGTGCCCCGGCTCGTCTCGGGGCCGCTGGCCGAGCGCGCGAAGACGGCGGCCGTGCGCGGCGAGATGACCTTCTGCCGGCGCGCGCTCGCCGTGCTGCGCGGCGCAGGGCTGCCCCCGCCGCTACTCGACGAGTACGAGAACGACATCCTCGGGCCGCTCGAAGACCGCTTGCAGGAGGAGTGCGACGCGGTCTTCTCCGCGGCCGAGACGTTCTCGGCGACCCACACGAGGCACGAGCGCGCGAGCCTCTACAACTCTTCGTGGCGCGACTTCGAGTACGGGCTCAAGCCGGGCCTGGCGGCGTTCGTCGCGGCCGGCGGCGAGGAGAGCCCGTTCGTGCGCCGGGCGCTGGCGCGGGCGGCGCTGAAGCTCTCGGAGCTGTCGGCGAAGTACCGCACGAACGAGCAGACGGCGCCGGGGCTCGAACTGCTGAAGCGCGCCGCAAGGCTCGCGCCGCCCGGCTCCGACACGCTGCTACAGGTAGGGGAGCAGTTGAGGGCGCTTGCGCCGGAGGCGGTCGGGGCGGAGGTTGAGTACGGGGCGGCGCTGGCGGGGGAGCTGGCGGCGCGCGTGGACCCGCCGCCCGCGCCGGCCGCCGTGAAGGCGCCGTCCGCGCCCGCGAAGGGCGTGCGCGACGAACTCGCAAGCTGCCTGGGCAACGTCGTCATCGCGCTCCTGATGCTCGGCGGCTGCTTCCTGCTCAGCAGGTGCGGCGTCATCAACCTCCGCCCCGCGCGCAGGTCGCTGCCGCCGCCCCTCCACAACGTCAATTACAACTTCAACTACCGCCCGGACCTCAATCTCAACTTAAGCAACTTCAACTACAACTCCATCGTGCCCCCGACGCTCACCAACACGAAGCGCGAGCGCCGGAAAAGAACGGGGCGGGGCAACGTCAACGACTCGCGCCCCCGGCCTTGACCGCGTCTTCACGGCGCGGCCGAGTTCTTGTATGTTGTCTGTCATGACAGACCAGCCGCCCGACTCGCTCGAAGTGCCGCTCTCCTCCCTGGCCGAGTTGGCCGTTGACTGCTGGCGGCTGGAACGCTGGGCCGGCGCGGAAGAGTCCGCCTCGCTCGCGCGCCACGTCGCGCGCCGCCTCAACAAGTTCCTCGCCGAGCGCGGGGTGTCGGTCGTTGACCTGACGGGCCAGCCCTACGAGCCGGGGCTCGCCGTCGAGGTTTTGGACGTGGTCGGGGAGGGCGGCGGCGCGCAGGTGGTCGGCGAAGTGGTCGCGCCCGTCGTCCTCTGGCGCGGCCGGGTGGTGCGCCACGGGCAGGTCATCGTCGAGAGGTCTTGAGAGCAGATGAGCGACTACATCAACTTCGGCATCGACCTGGGCACGACCAACTCCTGCATCGCGCAGGCGCGAGGCGCGGAGACGCTCGTCATCCAGAACAACGACCAGATGAACGTCACGCCGTCGGTCGTCAGGGCGTTGAAGTCCGGCAGCCTCCTCGTCGGCCGCCGCGCCTACAACGCCATCGCCGAAGACCCCGACAACGTGGCGCGCGAGTTCAAGCGCGTCATGGGCCAGAGGTTCGCGAAGACGTTCCCGGCGTCGGGGCGCTCGATGACGCCGGAGGAGTTGTCGGCCGAAGTCCTGAAGGCGCTCGCCTCGGACGCGCGCAGGCGGACGGGCGAGGAGGTGCGCGCCGCGTGCATCACGGTGCCGGCCGCCTTCACGGCTTTGCAGTGCGAGGCGACGGCGCGGGCGGCGGCGCTCGCGGGGCTAGAGCAGTACCCGCTCTTGCAGGAGCCCATCGCGGCGGCCATCGCCTACGGCGCGTCGCCCGGCGCGCGCGACCAGCGTTGGCTTGTCTTCGACCTCGGCGGGGGCACGCTCGACGTGGCCGTCGTCTCGACGCGCGACGGCCGCCTCCACGTCCTCGAACACCGCGGCGACAACCACCTCGGCGGCAAGGACGTTGACCGCGCCATAGTCGAGCGCGTCATCCTGCCGTTCCTCTCCGAGAACTTCGCGCTGCCCGACCCCTCGTCGGACCCGGCCGCCCACGCGCGCCTCGTGCGCAAACTTACGCCGCCGGCCGAGTACGCGAAGATGGAGTTGACGAGCGCGGACGAAACCGTCGTCAGCCTGCTCGACCTGGGCGAAGACGAGGAAGGAGCGCCGATAGAGGCGGAGATGCCCCTCAAGCGCGCGCGGCTCGAAGCGGAGCTCGCGCCGCTGCTCGCGCGCTGCCTGCGGCTGACGGACGAGGCCCTTTCGGGCGCGCGCGTCGCGGGCGCCGACCTCGACCGCGTCCTGCTGGTCGGCGGCCCGACGCAGACGCCTTACATCAGGGACGCGATAGCGGAGCACGTCGGCGCGCGCGTTGACTCGTCGCTCGACCCGATGACGGTCGTCGCGCGCGGCGCGGCCGTCTACGCCTCGACCGTCGAGCGCGAGGGCTCGGCTTCGGCCCCGAAGGTTAAAGACGGGGGCAAGGCCGGCGGGCTGTCCGTCCGTCTCGCCTACGACCCCGTGAGCGCCGAGGCGCGGGGCCGCGTGGCGGGCAAGTTCGGCGGCAGCGTACCGGCGGAACTCGAAGTGAAGATAGACGCGGAGGGCGGCATCTGGACGAGCGGCTGGCAGCGGGTGGAGGGCGGCTTCTTCGAGCTGCCCCTGGTCTTGCAGGAGGGGCAGCTCAACCGCTTTACCTTGAGCGCGCGCGACGCGCGGGGGCGCGAGCTGGGAGTCGAGCCCGGCGAGTTTCAGGTCCGACACGGGCTGACGATTGACGCGCCGCCGCTGCCGCACACCATCTCAATCGAGTTGACGGACGCCGAAGGGCGCCCACACTTAAGCCCCGTCTTCGCGCGCCGCACGCTACTGCCCGCCGAGAAGACCGTCACCTACCGCGCCGCTCGCACGCTCCGGCCGAGCGAGCCCGACACGTCGCTCGCCATCAAGCTCTGGGAGGGCGAGGCCCTTTCGGACCCGCAGGCCAACAACTGGGTCGGCAACATGCACGTCCGCAGCGAGCACGTCCGCCGCCCCGTCCCCGAAGGCGCGGAGGTCCAGCTCCACATCAAGGTGGACGCCTCGCGCCTCATCAACGTCGAGGTCTTCATCCCGCACCTCAACGAGCACTTCAGCGAGCGCATCTACATCCCGCGCGACGAGGAGCCGGACTACCTGGACCTGCTGGCCTCCGCGCCCCTCGAAATCGAGCAGTGCCTCGCGCGGCTCGACCTGCTCGAAGAGTTTCTCGTCGCGCACCCCGAGGCCGGCGAAGACCCCTTCGACTTCCCCGAGGTCGTCTACGACGACCGTCTAGCGCCGGCCGGCGACGAAGACGAAAGGCACGCCTCTCATCCTTCGTCTTCGGGCGCGCGCGAGGAGCTGGCGCGGCTGCGGCGCGAGCTTGAGGACTTCGACATCGAGCTGGGCGCGCGCCCCATCGCGGGCGAGATGGCCGACCACGACTACGCGAAGGGCGTCGTCGAGCGCCTGCGCGAGCTGCGCGCGGGCGTCGCCGGGCTTGAGCGGAAGGCGGGGGCGGCCGGCGTCTCGGGCTCGGAGTCGGAGAAGGCCCTGGTGCTCGCGCAGGAGATACAGGGCGACGTGACGAGCCACGGCACAGAGGCGCAGCGCGACCGCGCCTCGGCCCTCTACCGCGAGCTGACGGAGGCGGCGCGGCGCGGCGACGTGCGCGGCGTCCGGCGCTCGGTCGCGGCGATGCGCTCTTTGCGCGGGCAGGTGCTCTACGCGCAGGACTGGTTCTGGGAGGACTGGTTCCGCCACCTGCGGCGGCCCGGCCAGCGGTTCGTCAACGACGAGGAGGCCGCGCGCTGGCTCGGGCAGGGCGACGAGGCTCTGGAGAAGAAGGACCGCAACAAGCTCGAACAGGCGGTGCGCTGGCTCTGGTCGCTCATGCCGGTCGAGGAGCAGACGGCCGCCCGGGAGCGCGCCGCCAAGCCGGGGCTCAAGCAGTGAAAAGCCGTGATAGTATTGGCCGCCCCCGCAAAACAAACAACGGAGGAGAGACGCAGGGCGCGCGTGCCGAAGCCCTGCACGGCCCAGAGATGTCTAAGAGGATGAGGTTGGGGGCGCGCGCCGCGCTCGCGTTCGTCGTCACGGTGTGCGCCGCCTCGGGCGCGTTCGCCGCGGAGAAGAAGAAGAAGCCGCTGCCGAGGGGCACGCCGGTCCTCTGGCGCGAGCGCGAGGTCGAGAGGCTGGACGTGCTGGCGGGGCCGGGAGGCCGAGGGATGAGGCCCAACCTGCGGCGCCTGCGCGTCTTGAAGGAGGAGACGGGCGGCTTCTCGCCCAAGTACCGCGTGCGCGACGCGAGTGGCCGCGTCTGGGTCGCCAAGCTCGGCAGCGAGGCGCAAAGCGAGACGGCCGCCACGCGGCTCGTCTGGGCCGCCGGCTACATGACCGAGATCAACTACCTCGCGCCGTGCGTGCGCCTGCCGGGCGTCGGGAAGGTGAAGAAGGAGGTGGGGCGCTGCGCGGGCGGCGGCTTCGCCAACGTCCGCTTCGAGGCGCGGCCCGCGGGCGTCCGCCGGCTCGACGAGTGGCGCTGGAAGGAGAACCCGTTCCGCGGCAGGCTCCAGTTTCAGGGCCTCAAAGTTTTGATGGCGCTCCTCAACAACTGGGACATGAAGGACGAGAACAACGTCATCCTTCACGCGCCGGGCCGTGGGCGCGGCGAGCTGCGCTACGCCATCAGCGACCTCGGCGCGACGCTGGGCAAGTCGGGCGGCCTCCCGCTCTTCTGGCGCATCACGCGCAGCCGCAACAAGCCCGAGGACTACGCCGAGGCGAAGTTCATAGACAAGGTCAGGTCGGACGGCCGCGTGGACTTCAACTTCACGGGCAAGAACAAGGGGCTGCTCGACGACGTGACCGTGGCCGAGGCCCGCTGGGTCGGCCGCCTGCTCGCGCGCCTCTCCGACGAGCAGTTGGCCGACGCCTTCCGCGCCGCCAACTACACGCCCGAAGAGGTCCGGACGCTCGCCTCGGCCGTCCGCTCCCGCGTCGAAGAACTCGTCAACCTGCCGGGGTCAGAAAGTAGGCGTTAGACTTTGGGCGAAGCGAACATGACAGGCGTGAAGCACGAGAGCGTGGCCGTCGTCGGGTGCGGGCACGTGGGGGCGACGAGCGCCTACGCGCTGATGCAGAGCGGGCTGGCGCGCGAGATAGTCCTGGTTGACGCCGACCCGCGGCGGGCCGAGGGGGAGGCGATGGACTTGCAACAGGCCGTCGCGCTCTCGCGCCCCGTGGACGTGCGGGCCGGGGACTGGCGCGACGCGGCGCGCTCGTCGGTGGCCGTCATCGCGGCCGGCGTCGGCGGGCGGCCCGGCGAGTCGCGGCTCGACCTGCTCGGCCGCAACGCCGTCGTCGTCCGCGAGGTGATGACGAGACTCTTAAGCGAAGGCTTCGGCGGCGTGGTCCTGATGACGACGAACCCCGTGGACGTGCTCTCGCAGTTCGCGCAGGAGGACTCGGGGCTGCCCGTCGAGCGCGTCATCGGCTCGGGCACGGTGCTGGATTCGGCGCGGCTGCGCGCGATGCTGGGCGAGGAGTTGGGGGTGGAGCCGCGCTCGGTCCACGCCCACGTCATCGGCGAGCACGGCGACTCTGAGATCGCGGCGTGGAGTTCGGCGCGCGTGGCCGGCGTCCCCGTGCGCGAGTTCTGCGCGGCGGCCGGGCGCGGGGAGCTGGACTTCGACGCGCTGCTCACGCGCGTCCGGCGCGCGGCCCCCGACATCATCGAGCGCAAGGGCTACACCTCCTACGCCATCGCCTCCTGCGTCGCGCGCATCTGCGAGGCCGTGCTGAGGGACGAGCACTCGGTCCTGCCCGTCTCGACGCGCCTCACGGGCCAGTACGGCATCCGCGACGTTTACCTGAGCCTGCCCTGCGTCGTCGGCCGCCGCGGCGTCGAGCGAGTAGTGGAAATCCCCCTCGACGAGAATGAGCTGGCGGGGCTGCGCGCCTCGGCCGAACTGCTCCGGCGCACGGCGTCGGGCGTCAGGGGCGCGTAGGCCGCGCCCGCCCGCCCGCTTTGAACGCCACCGAGTCGAGGATTGCTTTGAACGCCGGCAGGTCCGCCTCGTCCACGTAGGAGTAGATGAGGCAGAGCGCGTAGCCGTCGGCGACCCTGACGTAATACTTCTGCGCGGCGACGCCGGCCGGCGTCGTGAGCCTGATGTCGGCCGCCGTGAAGCTCGCGCCGCCAACCCTCTCGACGCGCAGAGGCCCCTGCACCTCCATCCTGACGGGCGAGCCCTGCATCACGCGCTGCATCATCTGGACGTAGTCGGCGCCGGTCTTGACGACGACCGTCGGCACGCGCTCGGCGACGAGGACCATGCCGGCGTTAAAGCCCGCCGTGCTGCCGGGCGGCAGTTTCGAGGCGCTGAACAGGACGGCCGTGCGCGCGAGGCCGGCTTCGGCGGCGGCCTTCTTCTTCTCGTCGGCGTTGCCGAGGACTACGTCCTTGCCCATCTCCAGTATGGCGCGGCTCCGCTGCGAGTCATGCACGACCCAGCCCTCCGGGGCCGAGAGCGAGATGCGGAACGAGTCGTTCGTGTACCTTCGGCCCTCGACGCGCCCCAGGTCAATCGGCGCCTCGACGACCAACTCGCGCGGCGCCTGGACGCGCACCTTGCGCGGCGGCGGGTCCGGCCTTTGCCCCGCGGCGGCGTTGAAGAGGAGGAGTGATAGGAGAGTTGCCTTCAGCATTTTTGTCATGGCTGTACCCGTCCGAATCTCGGCGCGAGGCGCCGGGTTATTTTGAGTCCTCGGCCGCCGCGCGTATCCCCGCCGCGACCTCCGTCCAGGCGGCGTCGCGGTCCTTCGAGGCGTTGACGGGCGCCATGTCCTTCGGCAGCCCTTGCAGCTTCCCGAAGGGCGCGCCCTTCCAGTCGCACGCGCGCAGGAGGACGGGGATGACGGTCGCGTCGCCCGCCTCGTGGCGCTCCATCGCGCGCCGCACCTCCTTGTCCCAGCAGTAGTCCGAGGCGATGAAGTCAGCGCTCACGAGCAGGAGGATGATGTCGGCGCCCTCCATGCGCGCGTCTATCTCTTTGTCCCACTCGCCGCCGGGCAGAATCTTGCGGTCGTGCCAGACGGAGATGACGCGCTGGCGCTGGAGCAGCTTGAGGTGGGTCTCAAGCTCGTCGCGCAGCCACTCGTCCTTGTGCGAGTAGCTGAAGAAGACGGCCCGCGCGCGCGTCAGCACTTCCAGCGAGTCCTCGCGCTGCTTGTCGAGGTCCACGCCGTTCAGAAGCTCGTTGACGTGGACGGCGACGACCTGCCGGCCGATGAACTCGGGGAAGCTCTCGACGCCCCGCTTCTCGAAGGCCGCGAGCTTCCTGTAGTCCACGGAGAACTCGGGGTGTTCGGCCAGAGGGACTTTCGGCTGCGCGTCGAGCCGGTCTTTGAACTCGGCGTTTATCTTGTCGAGGTCGTAGCGGATGAGGGCGAGGAGGCGTCGGCGCGCGCCCGCGTCGCCGCCCTTGACGCGGACGATGACGCGGCGGTCGGCCGTGACGGACGTGACCAGCGCCTTGCAGTCCTCGTGCGCGAGGATGACGCCCGAGCGCCAGCGCGCCTCGTCGCGGCTGAGCGTGTGTGAGCGGACGATGAAGCGCGGCATCAGGCCCTCGGGCAGCACGCCGTAGTGATACTCGAAGTTCAGGCACTCGCGCGGCGGGAACTCGGCCGTCTCCTCCGGCTCCTCCTTGCCCAAAAGCTCCGGCACGAGGTAGCGGTCGGTCTCCGGGAAGGCGAAGCAGAGGCTGAACTTCCGCATCAGCTCCAGCAGGAAGAGGTGCTTCTCCACGGGGTAGCGTTCCTTCGGGAGTATGTCACGCAGGTCGCCAGTTTGAAGCTCGCCCTGCCGCGCGGCGAGCTTTTTAGAGTTCAGGATTTGGTAGATGCCGTGCGTCACCCACTCGGGCTTCAGCACGCTCGTCTCGCGCAGCCGCGAGTCGTCGCGGTAGTTGAGCGCGATGCCGAGGCAGTGCATCACCCACCGCAAAGTGTCCTGGTCCGTTTCGTCGCCCACGCCTTCGTCGGCACACAGACGCCGAAAACTTTCATAGCCCATATACTCATCCGGCATCTCCTCCAACCGTTCCTTCACCCTGAACCAGTCGGCCGGGAACTGCATCCGGATTTCCGGCATCCCCTCGACGACCTCTCGAACCTTCTCCCGCAACTCCTCGATGCCCGCTGCGTCCTTACAATCCGTCCTCACGAACCCACGAATCTGCGGGTAGCGTCCCTGCAACCCCCGATAGTTCAAGTCGAACGGGTGCTGCGCAATCTTGTTCAGCACGACGATGACGGGCGACTCGCCCCCGAAACTCTCGACGTGCTTCAGCCAATACTCCGCGTCCAAATCCTCCCCGCCCTCGCGCCCGTTCAGCACCAGCAGGTAGATACTTTGCTGGGTCAGGAAAAACTGATGCGTCGCGTGCATGATCTCCTGCCCGCCGAAATCCCAGATGTTCAAACGGAACGCGTCGGAGTAGCTGCGCAGCGGCCAATTTGTAATGTTAATGCCCTGCGTCTTCGACTCATCGCCTCTGAACTCACCCTTCACCAGCCGTCTCACAATCGAAGTCTTACCGACTTCTCCCCGCCCCACCAGAATCAGCTTCCCTTCGTTCAGCGGCCTCGCTTCTTCTGTTACCGCTGTCGGCTCAGCGGAGAGTAACACCGGCTCATAAAGCTTAAGGTCACTCAGCGCCGATGATAGTTTGCGAAGAAGAGCAGGGCTCGGCCTCCCATCGAGTGCCGACCCTTCTTCGAAAATCGGGGTACAGTAACCTAACTCCGGAGGCACCTCTTCAAAGGCGCTTTCGCCTATGAATAAGATTGGGATAATTGGAAGATTAGACTCGTAGAAGAAAGCAAGCTCGAAACGCACCTGCTGCGACAGTGACGAGTCCGGGGTCGCCAAGTAGATTAAGACATCAGCCCGCCTAAGTTGTTTGCGGACCTTAAGCAAGTCCACACTGGCAGAGAGATCAGCAGCATTAAGTAAAACATCTGCTCCTAAAAGACTCAACTGCCCTGCCAATGCTCTCCCGTAGCTGTAGCCGTAACCACGTGTATGGGAGATGTAGCATTTGATACGGCGCGGAGGCCCTGGTCGACCCGTTTGGGTTGTAAGCGCGGTCAGTTGCTTCTGCAATGAGGATTTCTTCTTTGCCATAAATGGTCTTGTCCGTTGAGGCCGGCGCGGGCTCTAGTCGGCTTCGAGGTTGTCGGCGCGCGGGAGGGATTCTATCAAATGGTCGGCGGCGAGCCAGAGGCTCCAGGAGTGGTGGTAGAAAGCGACGGGGAAGAGGAGGCCGACGGCGAAGAGGGCGTAGAGCAGGAGTTGCTGGCGGGCGGGGCCGAGCGCGAGGAGGCAGGCGAGGTAGGCGAGGAGGACGGTGAGCTCGGTCGTCACCACGTTGATCATGATGGCGCCGACGAAGAAGCCGGGCTCGCGCTGGAAGAGGGCGCGGCAGTCGGGGCAGTGGTGGCGGACGCGGAAGGGCGCGGCGAAGACCGGCGCGCGCCCGCAGACGGGGCAGCGCAGCTGAAGGGCGCGGCGCAGCGTGGCGAAGATGGAGCGGGCGTCCCTCCTCAAGTTCCCTCCGGCCCGGCGCTCGTGTGACGCGCGCCTAGTGGCTGACGGTGAAGGTCTTCTCCGCGCCCCCGGCCGTCTCCCCGTAGACCCGGAAGCGTGCGCCGCCCCCGCGCGCCATCTCGTGCAGCGCCGCGCGCACCGTGCGGCGCGTCCTGACGCCGAAGGGCGCGCGAGGCGGCGGCCGGCGTGACGAGCGCCGAGAGCAGCGCGAGGGCCAGGAGCGTGCGCCCGAGAGAGGTCTTCATCGTTTCACTCCTGCTCGAATCCTGAACGAGTGGCCGGGCAAGTATGATACGCCTCGCCCGCGCGTTTTCAAGGGGCGCGTCCGCGCATTCACACGGCGGCCGTCCTCTTCATCATCATCGGCGTGCCCATCCTGCCCGACAAGTTCTGGAAATCGGGCGGGGCGGTCCTTGCCGAACGTATGGCGGCGGAGTTATTGTTTACGGCGATGTTGAGGCGAGTCACGACAGCCCTGATGGCCCTGCTGCTTTTGGCCGGCAACGTGTCGGCCGGGGTGGGCGCACATCACGGCGCGGGCGAGTGCAAGATGCACGGCATGGCCGACTGCTGCGAGGTGGCGATGCGCCACTCCGACGCGCCCGAGGTCAAGGCCGCGCGCCTCTGCTGCCTCGTGAACTGCCACGAGCCCGGGCCGGCCGGCCGCGGCTTCAACGCGCCCGCCGCGCCCGAAGGCGCCGCCGCCTCGCCGCGCGCCGCGGCCGTCCGCGCATATGACCTCAGGCCGGGGCCGCGCGCGACCCCGTACGACTCGCCGCCTCATGCTTCACACTCGCCGCCGCCCTACATACAGCACCTCGCACTACTGATTTAGCAACCCGCAGGGCCGTAGTGTGCCTGCCGGGCCGCGCGTGCGGCCGCGCCGTGCGTCTTTCGGGACGCCCGACGTGTAGCCGACTAGCGTGCCGGCCGGCTCGGCGTGCGGCGCCCGCCCTCTTTTCCCCTTAACAAACGAAACGCGGGTCCGACGTGGCCCCGGAGAAACCCTTGTCGCGCCGCAGCCGCGGCCGGAGGAAGTCATGAACGAAGAACTCAACGCAGCGAGCCCGACGAGCAGAGAGAGCAAGCGGGCGCAGTTCGAGGCCGGGACGACGAAGAAGAGCACGGCCTCAAGGACGACGAAGATTCTGGTGGTGGCCGCGGCCGTCCTGCTCGCCGCCGCCGCCTACCTCGTGGCCGGCTCGTCGGACGACCCGTCGGCCGCCGCGGGCGGCGCCGGCCCCCTCAAGGCTTCGGCCGCGGGCGACGTGACCATCCCCCTCTCCGAGCTGAGCGGCAAGGCGAAGTTCTACGAGTACCGGACGACGGCCGGCAAGACCGTCCGCTTCTTCGCCCTGAAGAGCCCCGACGGCGCGTACCGCGCGGCGCTCGACGCCTGCGACGTGTGCTTCGCCGACAAGCAGGGCTACAGCCAGGAGGGCGAGGACATGGTCTGCAACAAGTGCGGCAACCACTTCCACACCTCGAAGATCAACGAGGTCAAGGGCGGCTGCAACCCCGTCGGCCTCACGCGCACGGTCGAAGGCCGGAGCCTGAAGCTCAAGGCCGGCGACCTCGAAGCCGGCGCGGACTACTTCTAAAAGGAAGGCACCGATGCGCATCAGCACGATTGCATGGGCCAACCTCCGCCGGCGCAAGGCGCGCGCCCTCTTCCTCGTCGCCGGCATCGCCATCGGCATCGCGACGGCCGTGGCGCTGCTCTCCCTGAGCCGGATGATAAGCGAGGAGATCGGCCTCCAGCTCGACCAGTACGGCGCCAACATCGTCGTCGTGCCGAAGTCGGACCAGTTGGCGCTCGACTACGGCGGCGTCGCGGTCTCGGGCGTCTCGTTCGACGTGGGCCAGTTGACGGACGAGGACGTGGGGCGGATTCGAGAGATACCTTACTCGGCGAGGCTCTCGGCCGTCGCGCCCAAAGTTCTCGGCGCGGTCGAGGCAGAGGGGCGGCGGGTGCTGCTAGCGGGCGTGGACTTCGAGAGCGAGTTCGCCCTCAACCGCTGGTGGCGGCTCGTCGGCCGCAAGCCGGAGGCCGAAGGCGAGCTCGTCGCCGGCTACGACGCGGCGCGGGCGCTCGGACTGATTGCGCCGTCCGACGCCGACGAATCCTTCCCCGTCGTGCGCGAGTTCGCGGCGAGCGTGGACCACACGGCGATGTCGGCCCACGCCCACCACGCGATGATGGAGCGCCACTTCCGCCTCGCGCGCGCGAGCGTGACGGTCGGGGGCCGCGAGTTCAAGCTGGCCGCCGTGCTCGCGCCGACGGGCGGGCGCGAAGACTCGATGCTCTTCGGCCGTCTCGGGGAGGCGCAGGCGCTGCTCAAGCGGCCCGGTCAGGTGAGCGTCGTCGAAGTGAGCGCGCTCTGCAAGGACTGCCCCGTCGAGGACATCGTCGGGCAGATCGCGCAGAAGCTCCCGAACGCGAAAGTCTCCGCGCTCCAGCAGGCCGTGCGCGCGCGCACCGAGACGGTCGGCCGCCTGACGCGCTTCGCCTACGCCGTCTCGGCCGTCGTCCTGCTCATCGGCGCGCTGCTCATCTTCACGACCGTCACCGGCTCCGTCGTCGAGCGCACGAAGGAGATAGGCGTGATGCGCGCCGTGGGCTTCCGCCGCTCGCACATCTTCCGCGGGCTGATGCTCGAAGTGCTCGCGGTGAGCGCCCTCGGCGGCCTGCTCGGCTGGGCGGCGGGCGCGCTCGCCGCGCGGCTCATGCTCCCTTACTTCAGCCAGACCGGAATCGGCTTCGACGCCGACCCGCGCCTCGCGGCCCTGTCCGTGCTGGCCGCGCTCGCCGTCGGCGCCGCCGCGAGCTGGTACCCGACGCGCCGCGCCTCCCGCCTCGACCCGGCCGAGGCGGTCAGGCACGTCTGAAAGGAGCTAACGAGATGTCTTTCGTCGTCGTCGAAAACGTGGGCAAGGAGTACGGGGAAGGCGGCCCGGCCGTGCGCGTGCTCGAAGGGATAAGTTTCGGGCTGCGCGAGGGCGAGTTCGCCGCGCTGATGGGGCCGTCGGGGTCGGGGAAGTCAACGCTGCTGACCGTCGTCGGCGCGATGAACCGGCCGACCGAGGGGCGCGTCGTGGTGGACGGCATAGACGTGTACGCGCTCTCCGAAGAGCGGCGCGCGGACTTCCGGCGCGAGTACCTCGGCTTCGTCTTCCAGCAGCACCACCTGATGCCTTACCTGACGGCGCTTGAGAACGTGATGCTGCCGCTGGCCCCGCTCCCTTTGAGGGCGCGCGAGAAGGGCGCGAGGGCCGGCGCGGCGCTGGCGCGCGTCGGGCTCGCCGGCAAGGAGTCGCGGCTGCCGGGCCAGCTCTCGGGCGGCGAGCAGGGCCGGCTCGCCATCGCGCGCGCCGTCGTCAACGACCCGCCCCTCCTGCTCGCCGACGAGCCGACGGGCGCGCTCGACTCGCGCACCGGCGCCGAGGTGATGGGGGTCTTGCGCGCGCTCAACGCCGCGGGGCAGACCGTCCTGCTCGTCACGCACAACCCGGAGAACGCCGCGCTCGCGCACCGCGTCCTCCACATCCAGGACGGCAACGCGCTGTCCGTCTTCGCCCCGGAGGCGCTCGCGCCCGCCCGCGAGGCGACGAGTTTTGAAACGCTCAGTCAGGTCGGAGGATGAAGGAACCATGAGAAAGATAATCGCACTCGTCGGACTCTTCGCTTTACTCGCGGCGGCCGCTTGCGGCGGCGGCGAGCACAAGCCCATCAAGGGCGGCAAGGTCGGCGCGCTCGAAGTGACGCTCTCCGGCGAGGGCGGCGTGCTCCGCAACGGCGACCAGGAGTTGACCGTCACCTTCGCCGACGCCTCGGGCAAGCCCGTGGACGTGGGCGCCGCCGCCCTCAACTTCCACATGCCCGCGATGGGCACGATGCCCGTCATGAACGACGCCGCGCAGCTCACGACGACCGCGACGCCCGGCGTCTACCGCGCCCGCGTCAAGCTCCAGATGGCCGGCGAGTGGCAGGCGCAAGTCTCCTACGAAGGCCCGGCGGGCGCGGGCAAGGGCTCGTTCCCAGTGACAGCTCAATGAAAACCGTCTTCGGATGATCTCGCGCCTCATCGAAATCTCCGTGCGCTACCGCGGGCTCGTCCTGGCGCTGTACCTGGGCGTGGCGGCGTGGGGCTACTGGGCGCTGCTCTCGACGCCGATCGACGCGATACCGGACCTGTCGGACAACCAGGTCATCGTCTTCGCCGACTGGCCGGGCCGCTCGCCGCAGGAGGTCGAGGACCAGGTCACGTACCCGCTCGTCACCAACCTGCAAGGGCTGCCGGGCGTGCGCACGGTGAGGGCTTCGTCGGCCTTCAGCTTCTCGATGGTCAACGTCATCTTCGAGGACGACGTGGAGCTTTACTGGGCGCGCAACCGCGTGCTCGAACGCCTCAACCTCGTCGCGGGACAGTTGCCGACCGGGGTCAGGCCGACTCTGGGGCCGGACGCGACCGGCGTCGGCCAGGTCTTCTGGTACACCTTGGAGAGCGACTCGCACAGCTTGCGCGACCTGCGCACGCTACAGGACTGGTTCGTCCGCTACCAGTTGAACTCGGTGCCCGGCGTGGCCGAGGTCGCCAGCGTCGGCGGCTACGTCCAGCAGTACCAGATAGACGTTGACCCGAACCGCCTGCGCGCTTACAACGTGCCGCTCTCGACCGTGGTGGAGCGGGCCGCGCGCTCGAACACGAACGTCGGCGGCAACGTCGTCGAGCAGGGCGGTCAGTGGGCCGTCGTGCGCGGCCTCGGGCTCATCGAGTCGGCGCAGGACGTGGAGAACATCGTCGTCGGCGCAGAGGGCGGCACGCCCGTCTACGTCAGGAACGTGGCGACGGTGAAGGTCGGCCACGCCTTCCGCACGGGCGCGCTCGATAAGAACGGGAAGGAGGCCGTCGGGGGCGTCGTCATCGCGCGCCACGGCGTCAGCGTCCTCGACGTTATCGAGAGGGTCAAGGCCAAGGTCGAAGAGCTGAAGCCGGGCCTGCCGGCGGGCGTCCGCGTCGAGCCCTTCTACGACCGCACGCAGCTCATCAACCGCGCCGCCTCCACGCTGCGCGAGGCGCTCGTCGAAGAGCTGATACTCGTCACGCTCGCCAACCTCATCTTCCTCGCCCACTTCCGCTCCGTGCTCGTCGTGACGATACCGCTGCCGCTGGCCGTGCTCGTCTCGTTCATCCTCATGCGCTACTTCGGCATCACGTCGAACATCATGTCGCTGGCCGGCATCGCCATCGCCGTCTCGGATTTGGTGGACGCCGGCATCGTCGTCACCGAGAACGCCTACCGAGCCATCGAGCGCGAGGGAATAGACACGAAGGACAAGAGGGCCGTGCGCCGCGTCGTGATAGACGCGACGAAGCGAGTGGGCCTCCCCATCTTCGCCTCGATGGCGATCATCGTGCTCGCCTTCATGCCGGTCTTCGCGCTGACGGGGCAGGAGGGAAAACTCTTCCACCCGCTCGCCTTCACCAAGACGTTCGCCATGTTCGGGGCCGCCGTCATGGCCGTCACGCTCGTCCCCGTGCTCTGCACCTACTTCCTCGGCGGCCGGCTCCGGCCCGAAGAGTGGAACCCCATCATGCGCGGCCTTCGCGCGTTCTACCGCCCGCTGCTGCTCGCCGCGCTTCGCCACCGCGCGACGACAGTGAGCCTCGCCCTCATCCTCTTCGCCGGGGCCATCTACGTCTCCACGCGCATCGGCAGCGAGTTCATGCCGCCGTTGAACGAGGGCGACCTGATGTACATGCCGGTCACGGACCCCGCCATCTCTCTGGACGAGGCGGCGCGCGTCCTCGCCCGGCAGGACGAGATTCTGAAGGGCTTCCCCGAAGTCCTCTGGGCCGTCGGCAAGGCCGGCCGCGCCGAGACTTCGACCGACCCTTCGCCCGTCAACATGAACGAGACCATCGTCCATTTAAGGCCCGAGTCCGAATGGCGCGAGGGGCTGACGCGCGAGCGGCTGGTGGCCGAGATGGACGCGGCCCTGAGGATGCCGGGCGTGACGAACATCTGGACGCAGCCCATCATCAACCGCATCGAGATGCTCGCCACCGGCATCCGCTCGCAGGTCGGCATCAAGGTCTTCGGCAACGACCTCGACCGGATTGAAGAGACCTCGCGCCGCATCGCCGACGTGGTCCGAACGGTGCCGGGCGCGGCCGACGTGTACCCCGAGCAGATAGGCGGCGCACCCTACATAGACATCCGCGTGGACCGCGCGGCGGCCGCCCGCTACGGCATAGACACCGGCGCCGTGCAGGACGTTATCGAGCGCGGCATCGGCGAGACGAATTTGACGGTGACGATCGAAGGCAGGCGGCGCTTCCCCCTGCGCGTCCGCTACGCGCCCGAGTTCCGCGACAGCCCCGAGGCCATCGGCCGCATCCCCGTCGCCTCGCCCTCGGGCGCGACCGTGCCGCTCGCGCAGGTCGCTGAGATTCGGCAGGTCGAGGGGCCTTCGATGATTCAGAGCGAGAACGGACTGCTGCGCGGCACGGTGCTCCTGAACGTCCGGGGCCGCGACGTGGGCGGCTTCGTCGAGGAGGCGAAGGAAGGGATTTCCCGGCAGATACAGATGCCTGCGGGCTTCTACATGACGTGGAGCGGGCAGTACGAGAACCAGGAGCGCGCGCGCAAGCGGCTGCTGGTGGTCGTCCCCGTCTGCGTCGTCATCATCTTCGGGCTGCTCTACCTGACCTACCGCTCGGCGCTCGAAGCGGCGCACGTCCTCTTGGCCGTGCCCTTCGCGCTGACGGGCGGCGTCTACCTGCTCTGGCTGCTCCGCTACAACTTCTCGGTGGCCGTCTGGATAGGCTTCATCGCGCTCTTCGGCGCGGCCGTGCAGACGGGCATGGTGATGGTGGTCTATCTGGAGGAGGCGGTCGAGAGGAGGCGTGCGGAGCTTGGGCGGCTGACGCGCGAGACGCTGCTGGAGGCCGTGACCGAGGGCGCGCTCCTGCGCCTGCGGCCGAAGGTGATGACGGTGACGACCATCGTCGCGGGGCTCCTCCCCATCATGTGGTCAACGAGCGCCGGCTCCGAGGTCATGAAGCCGCTGGCGACGCCCGTCTTCGGCGGCATGGTGTCGAGCCTCGTCCACGTCCTCATCGTCACGCCCGTCATCTTCTACTGGCTGCGGCTGCGCGAGCTGAAGGCGGAGATAAAATGAGAAGCAAGACGCAAAGAATTTTGACGACGGCCGCGGCCCTCTTCTCCATATTCGTGTCGGCGGCGGCGGCGCAGACGGCGACGGACGTGGCGGATTCGCCTCGGCCGCGGGCCGACCAGGAGACGGTGGCGCAGTATTACGACCCCTCGGGGGGACTCTCGGCCGAGGAGGCCGTGGCGCTCGCGCTCGCCGCCGACGGCGAACTGGCGGCGATGCGCAGGGAGGTCGGGGCCGCGCGCGCGCTCGTCCGGCAGGCCGGCGCGCGGCCGAACCCGCGGCTCGACGTGTCGGGCTCGAAGGCCGTTAACATGCCCGACAACGGGTTGATGGTCGAGGGCATGTTGCCGCTTGAGCTGGGCGGCCGTCGCGCGTCGCGCGTGCGCGTCGCCGAGCGCGAGGTCGAGATGAAGGAAGCGGCGCTCAAGGAGCGCGAGCGCGAGGTGGCCGCCTCCGTGCGCTCGAAGTTCGGCGAGGCGCTTGCAGAAATCCTCAAGCTCGGCGTCAACGAAGACCTGCTCTCGAACAGCCGCAAGGGCTACAGGCTCGTGCAGGCGCGCGTCCTCGAAGGCCGGACCGCGCCGCTCGAACAGAGCCAGGTGCTCGTCGAGGTCAACCGCCTGCGCTCGATGTCCGAGGCCGGCCGGGGCCGCGTCGAAGTCGCGCTCCTTGAGCTTCGCAACCTCGCCGGTCTGCCGCCCGAAGCGCCTCTGAAACTGCGCGGCGACTTCGACCACCTCATAGACCCTCTGCCCGGCGTGGCCGAGAGCACGCGGCGCGCGCTCGCCGAACGGCCCGACTTAGCCTTCGCGCGCGCGGCCGAAAGGTTGGCCGAGGCGCGCGTCGAAGAAGCGCGCGCCTCGGGACGCCCCGACGCCGAGCTGCGCGCCGGCTATCAGCGCATGAGGAGTGGTTTCATGCTGAACGGCTTGGACGAGC
>DATHBF010000301.1:0-6664 GCA_035296285.1 Pyrinomonadaceae bacterium
AGAGCGTCAGGCGGTAGTCGCCGCCGCCGAGGAACGTGAGCGGGACGCGGACCTCGCGCCCGCGCTCGTTCGTCATCGCGCCGACGTACCAGTCGCGGCCGCGGCGGCGAGCGACGACGACGTACTCGCCCACCTCCCCCGCGAGCGCGCGCGTCTCGTCCCAGCTCGTGGGGACGGCTTTAAGGAAGTCCGCGCCGGCCTGCCCGCGGTAGGCGCCGGGCGAGTCGGAGACGCAGGCGAAGGGGCTCTCGTAGACGACGTACATGGCGAGCCCGTGCGCGCGCGTCGTCATCACCTGCGGCCCCTCGAATTTGATCTCGAAGCTCGGGCGCGCGCGGTTGCGAAAAGCCCCCGGCGTGTAGTCCATCGGCCCGAGGAGGAGGCGCGTGAAGGCGAGCGTGACGTTGTGCGAGGGCGTGACGCGCGCCGACCACTTGTTGTACTCGGCGCCGAGGACGCCCTCCTGCGTGACGTAGTTCGGGTAGGTGCGGGCGAGGCCGGTCGGCTTGTAGGCGCCGTGGAAGTTGACCATCAGGCGGTGCTCGGCCGCCTTCCCCAGCGTCCGGTGGTAGAAGGCGACCATCTCCTGGTCGTCGCTGTCCATGAAGTCTATCTTGACGCCCTTGATGCCGAGCCGCTCGTAGAAGGGGAAGGCCGCCTCCATCTGGTCTTTGACGAGCCGCCAGTGGACCCAGACGAAGAGGCCGACCCGTTTGGAGCGGGCGTAGGAGACGAGGCCGGGCAGGTCTATCTCGGGAATCGTCTTCGTGATGTCGGCCTTCAAGTCCATCTTGTCGCCCCACTCGGGGAGCTTGCTGTACCAGCCCGCGTCCACGAGCATGTATTCGAGGCCGAGGTCGGAGGCCAAGTCGATGTACGCCTTCATCGTCTCGTCGTTCATCCCCGTCTTGAACGACGCGCCCTCGACGACGCGGCCCGACCACCAGTCCCACGCGACCTTACCCGGCCTTATCCACGAAGCGTCGGCCACCCTGCTCGGCGCGCTCAGGTTGTTGATGAGGTTCGATTCGATGAGCTTGTGGGGGTCGCCCGCGAGCATGACGACGCGCCACGGCGTGCGGAAGCCTTCCGTGCCTGCGCGGGCTCGGACGGCCACCGTCTTGTCGTCGCGGCGCGGCGAGAGGAGGCTCCGAACGCCGAAGCCTTCGAGGTTCGTGAAGTACATGCCGGCGTAGTCTTCGAGGTCGGCCTCGGCGAGCGCGAAGGCCGCCGCCTCGTCGTGCGTCCTACAGACGAGCGGGAGGCCGACGACGGCGTCCGAGCGGATGCGGCCCGAGGTGATTTTGTCGAACTCGCCCTCGTAAGAGGTGTTGAAGCCGCCGAGCTGCAAGGCCCAGCAGTCGAGGTCGGTCGGGAAGCGGAACTGGGTGCGCTCGGCCGTTATCTCAAACTCGTCCTTCCAGCCCTCGGCCGGCAGGCGGTAGCGGAAGGCGGCGCCGTCGTCGTAGGCGCGGAAGACGAGTTCCAGCTTGCGGCCCGCGCCCTCGCGCTCTTCGAGCGAGACGGTCAGCTCGTTGTAGTGGTCGCGCGCGCGGGCGGTCTTGCCGACGACGGGCGCCCAGGTTTCGTCGCGCGAATCGCGCTTCGAGCCCGTCACGCGCAGGCCCTTCGAGAGCAGCCCGCCCCGCTTGAACTCCAGCCCGAGCGAGGAGGGCGCGATGACCTGACGCCGGTCGAATGAGACCGAGTAGGCGGGCGTCCCGTCCTCGCCGAGCGTCAGCGCGACTTCGAGCCGCCCGTCGGGCGAAGAGAGTTTTAAAGGCGGCGCTGCCGTCTGCGCCCACACGCCCGCGCACGCCGCGCACGCCGCGACGAGCGCCAGAAGAATTAGTTTTCGCGTCTGCATCAGTTGACCTGATTGACCTGCCATTTGACCTTGCCGCGGAGCGGGTCTTCGCGCAGGCGCAGGCCCGCGGGGCCGGGCTCCAGGCGGAGCTTGCTTAAGCGCCCGTCGGGCAGCGCGAAGAGACCTTCGGCGGCGCCGCCGTCGGTCGAGAAGGCGCGCAGCTCGACGTTCGTCCAGTCTATGTCGGCCGTGCTCTGCGCGACTTTGACGTGCGGGATGACGGAGTGCTCGCGCGCGAGCAGGACGACGGGGACGGGGCCGGCCTCGATGCGCTGCCACTGCGCGCCGCGGTAGGTCTTGCCCGTCTGGTAGTCAGCCCAGACGCCCGGCGGCAGGTAGACGCGGCGCGCGTTCGCGCCCCCTTCCATCAGGGGCGCGACGAGCAGGCTTGAGCCGAACATGTACTGGTCGTCTATCGCCCAAGAGGTCGGGTCGTCGGGGAACTCGAAGAAGAGCGTGCGGACGAGGGGGAAGCCGCGGGCCGAGGAGTCCTTCGACTGCGCGAGGATGTAGGGCATGAGCGAGTAGCGCAGGCCGAGCGAGCGCCTGAAGTCTTCGGTCAGCGCCTCGTCATACTCCCAGGGCTCGCGCGGCGGGGCGCCGTGGGCTCGCGCGTGCGAGCTGAGCACGCCCCAGGCGAGCCAGCGGCGGTAGAGGTCGCGCGGCGCTTTCTGGACGAAGCCGCCCGCGTCGTGGCTCCAGTAGGTGAAGCCGGAGAGCCCGAAGGAGAGGCCGCCTCGCAGCTGGGCCGCCATCGCGGAGTCGGTGTTCTCGGCGTCGCCGCCCCAGTGCAGCGGGTAACGTTGGCTGCCGGCCCAAGCCGAGCGCGCCCAGATGATGTTCTCGCCCGTCGTCTCGCGCGTGATGTCGGCGACGGCCTTGTTGTAGCGCAGGGGGTAGAGGTTGTGCTCGTAGAGGCCGCCGCGCCCCGAGGCGTATAAGCCGCTCGCGGGCGCGCCCTCGCCGAAGTCAACCTTGATGGCGCCGACGCCCATCTTGAGCAGGCCCGCTATCAAGTCCTGATACCACTTGACGGCCGCCGGGTTGCTCATGTCGAGCACGGCGTCCTCGAAGGGCAGGCGGCCGCCCTCGTTTTTGACGGCGTAGCCTTTGGAGACGATCTCCTTATAAAGCTCGTTCTTCGGCGTGAAGTAGGTGTACTGCCAGAGGCTGACGCGGAAGCCCTGCTTCCTCAAGTCCGCAATCATCCGCGCCGGGTCTCGGAAGCGGGTCTTCGAGAATTGATAGTTGCTGCGCCAGTCGGTCTCGAACCAGCCGGTGTCGAGGTGGATAACGTCGGAGGGGATGCGGTGTTGGCGGAGCTTGGCGGCCACGTCGCGGACCTCGTCCTCCGACTTGTAGGTGATGCGGCTCATCCAGAAGCCGAAGGACCAGAGCGGGGGGACGGGGCTGCGGCCCGTGAGCTGTGTGTACTCGGAGAGGATGTCTTTCGGCTCGCCGAGGAAGACGAAGAGGTCGAGGTCTTCGTCGCCCGTGTAGATGGTGTTGTGCTGGTCGAAGCTCTTGCCGAAGTCGAAGGCGACGGGCGCGCTGGTGTGGACGAACATGCCGTAGCCGCGGCTGGAGAGGAAGAACGGGACGGGCTTGTACATCAGTTCGTTCTGGACGCCCATCGCGTCGCGCGTGTAGGCGAGCACGCGCTGGCCGCGCTTGTCGAGGCGCGTGAAGGACTCGCCCGTCCCGAACAGCTTCTCGTCGTATGCGAGCTGGAAGGTGGCGGCCGTCGTGCGCCCGAGGTCGGAGGCGCGGCGGACGAACGAGAAGGGCACGGTGGCGAAGAAGGTGCCGGGGTCGCCCGCGTTCTGCGTGCGCGTCAGGAGCTTCCCGGAAGCGTCGTAGAACTCGACGTGCCAGGGCTGCTTCACGATGCGCACGCGGCCGTGCGCGCCCGTGTAAGTTATCGCGTCGGCCGTCTGCTCGACGCGCCAGGAGGCGTCGCGGGCGACGGGGCCTGCGAGCATGAGGGAGGGCGAGTCGTTAAGCACGGCCGCGTGCGACGAGAAGCGGAGGCGGACGGTGCGCGGCGTGACGAAGGTGACCGAGAAGGGGAGCTGCGGGCTCTCGTCGTACTCGGTGCCGGGGAACTCGTTGCCCTTGCCTTTGGAGAGCGACACGTCGATCTTGTTGAAGGAGAGCGAGGCCGAGCGGAGGTAGCGGTCCCACTGGAGCGTGCCCTGCCCCGTCGCCGCGTTGAAGTCGGCGACGCGGCTGCCGACGAAGTAGACCTGCTCCATCTTCTGGAAGTCGCGGCCGGGGTCGGGCGGGTCGCCGAGCACCTGCGCGCGCGCTATGGCGGGCGGCGACAGAAGGAGTGCCAGTGTGAAGAGCAGGCGCGCGCCGCTCGCTTGTTTGCGCTGTCTCAATTCGACCTCCCGGCCATCCGGTCTTATCTCCACACGAGCACGTCGGCGGGCTTCAGGGGGCTGGCGCCGTAGATGACTTCGGCGCCCGCGGGCGGCCGGATGTCGGCGGGGCGCGGAGAGTAGTTGACGGCGACCCAGAAGCCGTCGCGCCAGTCGGCGTAGACGCCCGCCGGGTAGTCCTCGACGGCGATGCCGGCTCTCCTGTAGACCTCGCGCAGAATCTCCCGCTCAAGCTTCCCGTCTCTCGTCTGCACGCCGACGTAGGTGACGCTGCCCTTCCCCAATCGCCTGTAGGTCGCGGCCGCCTGGCCGGCGTAGAACTGGTTTGAATACTGCGCGAGGGCTTCCGTGCCCGCGAGCGGCTTGAGCACGTCGGCCCAGACGTTCCAGCCGTGGGGCGTGCCCTTCATCGTCACCTCGCCGCGGCCGTCTTCGAAGAGCACGTCGAAGAAGGAGACCTCGGCGCCGACGAGCCCGTAGATCGGCTCGGCCCAGCGCGCCTCCCAGAGCTGGCCGTTGCGCCTCTTCTGCCCCGTGCGCGCGGTCAGAACGAGGTGGCCGCCCTGCTCGGCGTAGCGCGTCCACTTGCGCACCAGCTCCTCGTCTATCAACTGGTAAGCGGGGGCGATGAGGACGGGGTAGCTGTTGAAGTCCTGCGACTCGGAGACGTAGTCGAGCGGCGCGCCGAAGGACTTGACGATTTCGAGGTAGCGGAACATGTGGCCCCAGGTGTCCCAGAGCGCGGTCTGCTTGTGTTGGTCGAGGTCCCAGAGGTTTTCGTGGTTCCAGAGAATCGCGGTCCTGCGCGCCGTGTAGGCGGCCGGGGGCGCGGCCTTCGGGTCGTACTTCGCGCGAAGCTCCTTCATCTCGCGCGCCACCTGCGAGTACTCCAGGCCGCCGGGCGAGGGCGTGACGCCGTCGGTGCGGACGACGCCGTAGTGGTAAAGCTCGCTGCCGTAGAGCGGGTGGCGGTAGCGGTAGGGCGAGGCGAAGGAGCAGCCCCCGGCGAAGGCGTGCCAGAGCCACATCCGCACGGCGCCCGGCTGCGGCTGCGGGTTGATGCGCGCCCAGTTGACCTGGCCCGGCTGCAACTCCATCACGCCGGTCGCGCCCTTGATGTTCTTATAGAAGGCGTTGGCGAAGGCGATGCCGTGCTGCCAGCCGAGGCGATTGACGCCCTGCTCGTCAACGCCCCGGCCGCCGCCGATGGGGTAGACGGTGTAGGCGGCGAAGTCGAGCCCGTCGGAGCGGCGCGGGTCCGAGCCCCAGATGGTGGCGATGTAGTTGGTCGTTATCCACTGCGAGGGCGCCGTGTGGCGTCGAAGGACGGCGGCCTGCCGGTTGAGGAACCTGGCCGTCTGGTCGGCGGTGAAGCGCCGGAAGTCGAGCATGGCGTGCGGGCTCACGCCGTAGAGGTATGAAGGGTTTGGGACGCGGGCCTGCTCGAAGCTGCTGTACTGAAGACCCCAGAAGGCCGCGCCCCACTCGCGGTTCAAAGTCTCGACTGTCTTGTAGCGCGCGCGGAGCCACCGGCGGAAGGCTCCTTGCGCCGAGGGGCTGTAGTCGGGCGGCGCGCCCGGCTCGTTGTCGAGCTGCCAGCCCCAGACCGCAGGGTTCTTGCCGTAGCGCCGGGCCAGCTCCTCGATGACGCGCTCGGAGAGGCGCAGGTAGTCTTTATCGGCGAGCGCGTTGTTGCCGCGCGAGCCGTGTTCGCGCAGGCGGCCGTCGGCGCCGACGAGGAAGGCTTGCGGGTACTTCTCGCCGAACCACGCGGGCGGGATGGGCGTCGGCGTGCAGAGGATGACTTTCAGGTTGTGGCGCGCGGCGAGCGCCACGGCGCGGTCGAGCCAGCCGAAGTCGAACCTCCCCTCCTCCGGCTCCATGAAGGCCCACGCGAACTCGCCCATGTGGACGAACTCGAAGCCCATCCGCTCCATGTTCGAGAAGTCGCGCTCCCACTGCGACTCGGGCCAGTGCTCGGGGTAGTAGTAGACGCCGACGCGCATCAGGTCCTTCGCGGGGAAGAACCTTTTCGCCTCCCCTTCAGCGCGCGCGGGCGCCGCCGCGAGGCACGCGAGCAGCGCCAGCACCGCGCGCGCCCGCCAGACGTTCCGTGTCCGTAACATTGAGTCTTGAACCGAGCGGGAACTTTGTTGCAAGGATAAACAAAAGCTTTCTATTACTCGGCCCCGCCCCTTGTCAAGAACTTTTCCCGCCGCCCCTCAGACACGTCGGGCACGGCGAAGAAAATTCCCTTCTTCGCCGTGCCCAAAGTCTTTGCCCGCGCGCGCCGTCTCAGGCGCCCGCGGCGTCCTTGCCGCCGCCCGAGAAGACGCGGTCGGCCTCGGCCAGCGTCTCCTTCGAGCCGATGTCGTACCAGGTGCCCGGCACGCGCCACGTGTAGAAGGGCGTG
>DATHBF010000302.1:0-2609 GCA_035296285.1 Pyrinomonadaceae bacterium
CTTCTCCAACTCGACGCGCGCCTTCTCCTTCTCGATCTGCTGTAGTTCGGGGTCGGGGGGCGTCTCCTGCGCGACGACGGGGACCGGGCCGAGCAATAGGGCAGTCGCCACGAGCAGGGCCGCGGCCCGCGGCCGGACGCCGGGGCGCGCGCCGCTTCCGCGCAGGCCGGACTGCTTGAGCTGCCGGAAGATGTTTCGGGTGTTCATAAGCTCTCCTCTGGTTGGTGTGCGCTCGCGCGGGGCACGGGCCTCCGCCGAGGGCGCTTCTGCGGTCTCAGACGTGTATGACGCGCGCGCCGGAAAACGTTACCGAACGATTGCGGCCCGCGGCGTGTAACGTTCCGGCGGGCCGCTGTCATAACTGGCGGGGGAAGAGTCCGGGTAATTTCCGCAAGCGGCCGCCGCGGGCCGCGCGCCATCCGTCACGCCGCAGGAGGACTTATGCCGAAGCCATTCAGAAAGCTCACGCTCGCCGAGTTCGCAGACTTGCTGGCGAACTTCCGGTTCACACGCAGGATTAACGCCGTCCACATGCACCACACCTGGAAGCCGAAACACGGCGACTACAAGGGGCTTGCGACCATCGAAGGCATCTGGCGTTTTCACACACAGGACAACGGCTGGGACGACATCGCGCAGCACGTCACCATCGCGCCCGACGGCTCGATCTGGACGGGCCGCGCCTGGAACGAGCCGCCCGCGAGCGCCGCCGGCCACAACGGCAACCGCTCGGCCGGGCCGTTCATGTTCGAGATGATCGGCGACTTCGACGGCGGCCGCGACCCGTTCCGGTCGCCGCAGCGCGACGCCGTGCTCGAAGTCATCGCGCGCGTCCAGCAGAAGTTCGACCTGCCGGTCGAGTCGCTGCGCTTCCACAACCAGATGTCTTCGAAGACGTGTCCGGGCAGTTCGCTCCGCCATCGGGAGGTGCTCGCGGCCGTCCGCGAGGTGCGCGAGCGGCTGGAGCGTGAGGCGGCGCGCGGGCCCGCGGGCGACTCACCCTTCCCGGCCGAGGCGCGCGCGTACCGCGAGAAGACGAACGAGGTCATAAGGCTGTTCACGAGCCGGGAGGCGCTGACCGACGACCCCGCCGACGCCGAACACCCGGCCGAAGATCAGCCCGACTCCGGCGAGCGCGAAGCGACGCACCGCGAGTCGGCGCATGAGGACGAGGGCTCCATGGAACGGGACTGGCTGCGTGTCGCGGACTGGCAGGGCCGCGGCGGGCGTGCCGCGCGCGCCGCGTCGGGGCCGGACGACTGGTCGAGGATCGCGCCCTTCACCTCCGGCAAGAAACAACAGTGGCAGCCCGGCGGCGCTGACGGCTTAAGCATGTCAGACGCGGAGCACGGGGGCGGCAGTTGGAGCGTGATCGCCGGCTCGGCCGGCAAGGCGGATAAGTTGGGCAAGCCGGGTAAGGTAGACAAGATGAGCGAGGCGGACAAGTGGGACGAGTGGGACAAATTAGACAAGGGGGGCGGGTGGGACAAAGTCAATCCGCCGGCATCAGCCCACGCTCCGGCCGACGAGTGGTCGGTCGCGTCTTTAGGCGGCGACGGGGGCGGGGCGGGCCGCAGGCGCGCGCTCTGCGTCGGCATTGACACCTACCCGACCGCGCCGCTGTACGGCTGCGTGGCCGACGCTAACGCTTGGGCCGCGGAGTTAAAGTCTCTGGGGTTCGAGGTGTCGCTCCTGACTAACGAGGAGGCGACGCGCGGTCGGCTGGTCGAGGCGCTCGAAGGGCTCGTCAGGTCGAGCGCGGCGGGCGACGTGGTTGTCTTCCAGTACGCGGGCCACGGGACGACCGTGAGGGACGTAAGCGGCGACGAGGACGCGGGCAACAACCGCGAGGACGAGGCGCTCTGCCCGCACGACTTCGACGAGGGCGCGCTCATCATCGACGACGACGTGGCCGAGGTCTTCTCGGCACTGCCCGAGGGCGTGAACCTGACCTGCTTCTTCGACTGCTGCCACTCCGGGACGATCTCACGCTTCGGCGTCGGCGTGTCGCCGGAGAACGAGTCGCGCGGCGGCAGCGGCGCGCGACCCCGCTTCGTGACTCCGACGCCCGCGCTCCAGCAGGCGCACGCCGAGTTCAGGCGGCGCACGGGTAAACGCAGCCTTTCCGGCAACCGCGGCTACGACTCGCTGAAACAGGTCGTGTTCGCGGCCTGCCTCGACAGCGAGGTGGCATGGGAGTCGAACGGGCAGGGCGACTTCACGCGCGTGGCCGCCCCTTTGCTCCGCTCCGCCTCGCAGGGGATGACGAACGAAGACTTCGCGCGCGCCGTCGTCGGCAAGTTCGGCGCGACGCCGCGCCAACACCCGGAACTCGACTGCGCCCCGCAGTCGAAGAGCCGCGCCTTCCTCAGCCCGCTCACGCGGGAGGGCCTGTCGCAAGGCCGTTCGTTGGCGCTCGCGGCGTCGGGCGGCTCTGCGGGCTGGGGCCAGATTGCCGGCGTCGCCGCCCCCGCGTCCGCCGCGCCCCCGGCCGTGCGCGAGGCCCTGCGCACGATTGCGAGATACTTCGAGGCGGGCGGTTAACTAAACACATGGTCACGCAGCCGGACAAACTAACCGCCACGACGACGGAGGCGAGCGCGGCCGCC
>DATHBF010000303.1:0-3533 GCA_035296285.1 Pyrinomonadaceae bacterium
CGGCCGCCGCCCCGGCGCAGGCCAGCAGCAGCGCGACCCGTACGGCCCTCGTCAGTATGTTCATGGCTCTCACCCGTCCCCTTCTCGACTCCAAATAAATTGAGAATTTCACAGAGCGCGAACGGCTCTACTCACTAACGCGCGGCGGGCGGGCGGGAAGTATCAGGCGCGCTTCAATTTATTTGATACCGGGCGCGCTCGCTTCCCGCGTTAACAGACGGGGCCGGTTTCCCGGCAATTCTTCATGCAAAAGGGTGACGAACGATGAACACGCGCGCCGGATTTTCAGGAAAACTAAGACAGCTCTGCTGCCTGCTGCTGCTCGCGAGCGTCTTTTGGGGCTCGGCCCTCGCCGGGGCGCAGACGCGGCGCGCGCCCTCCGGCGGCAGGGGACAGACGGCCGCCGCCTCTCCGGCGAAGGCGAAGGCGCCGGCCTGCTCGGGCGCCTGGACGGGCGTCGTCACCTACACGCGCACGCAAGGCATGTCGAACAACAAGACCGTGCCGCGCGTCTCGGGGCGCGGCGAGGACACGACGAACTGGCAGATGAACTACAACTACAGGGCCTCGGTCGCCGTCGTCGAGAGTCCCGAGAGGAACGGTTCGAGCGCGGGCAAGGCCAGCATCAGCCACACGTTCAGCTCCGTCGAGACGGTCGAAGCCAAGGAAAGAAACTCCTGCGACCGGGGCAAGACGTGGCGCGTGATGACGGGTTCGTCCACCTCGAAGACCGAGACGACGGGCAGCGCCGGGGGCCTGGATGCGAACGTCCACGTCGGCGTGAACGCCGACGGCGCCTACACGGTCAGCGTCGCGCTGCCCGAGATACAGGGCAAGACGACGGGCTCGCAGACCTCCTCCTACGGCGGCCAGTGCGTGCCGAAGGAGGGCAAGAACCTGACGGTGCCGCCGACCGACACGCGCATCGAAGGCAACTCGCTCACGACCGACGGCACGCACCGCGTCAACCCCGCCGACGCCAACCGCCTGTCGGGCAGCTACTCGAAGACGTGGCAGAACGTCACCGAGACGATCACCTGGAGCCTGCAAAAGTGCGGCGCACCCCTGCGGCTCATCGACCTCAAGTTCGAGCACCCGCGCTACCCGAACTTCGAGGACTGGCAGGAGATAGCCGAGCAGACGGGCACGATTGACGGCAACATGGTCAAGCTCAAGGCGCGGGTGCTGAACGCCTCGGGCGAGACGAAGTACGCCGACGTGCGTTTCAAGGAGACCTACAAGGGCGACAAGTGGGACGGCGCGCGCCCCGACGCCCCGCTCAAGGACTCGGTCGTCTCCGTCCGGCTTGAGGCGGGCGAGGAGCGCGAGGTCGAGGTGGCGTGGGACTCGTCCGGCTACGCGTGGTACGACGACGGCCGGCCGCGCCTCGTCCAGCGCATCAAGGCCGAGCTGGAAGAGGGCGGCAAGAAGACAGACGAGCTGACGAAGAACCTGAAGGTCGCGCCCAAGCCGCTCGTCTTAGTCCACGGGCTCTGGAGCAACTGGCGGGCGTGGGAGTCGTGGCAGAACATCCTGACGACCGCGCACAGCTACGACTGGAAGGCTTTCCCCGTCGGCGAGCGCCCCGAGAAGGGCCTGATGAACACGGGCGGCGAGTTCCTCTCGACGGGGCCGACGAACGGCATCTTCGAGAACTCGCAGCAGGTAGGCCGCTACATCCGCTACGCGCAGGAGGACCGCAACGCGTGGCACGTCGATGTCGTCGCCCACTCGATGGGCGGGCTGATTACGCGCCACTACGTACACAACTTCATGCCGCCCTCGCCGGACGGCCGCCCGCAGGTGGCGCACCTCGTCATGCTCGGCACGCCGAACATGGGGAGCCCCTGCGCCGACGTGATGAACGCCACCTTCGAGGTGCTGGGCAAGAACGTCGAGGCCATGAGGCAGTTGAAGCCCTCGGTCGTCGCCGACTTCAACAGGGTGACGACGAACCGCAAGGGCGTGAAGTTCTCCGTGCTGGCCGGCAACCCGCTGCCGGTGATGTGCAAGACGGTCGTCTGGAACGACGGCGTCGTGCCCGTCGAGTCGGCCCTCTGGAGGATTAGAGACAACGCACTGTCGAAGAACCTCCACACCGACCTGACCGGGACGGCGGACTTTTCGGGCTTCGTCAAGCCGCGGCTCGCCGTCGGCCCGAAGGGCGACCACAACCCCGAGGCGCCGGAGGCGCCGCAGTCCACGGGCCAGTCCGGCCGGCAGGCGGAGACGCCCTTCGCGGCGATGTTCGTCAAGGCTTCTTATAGCCCTCAGACGACCGCGCGCGCCGCCGCCGCGGAAGACTTCCGCCCGGCCTTCGCCAAAGAGCTGACGCTCGCGCCGAAGCAGGTGACGGAGATTGAGATTCCCGTCTCGGCCGCCCGCAACTTCGGCGTCACCTTCATGGCCGACGCGCGAGTCTCGGCCACGCTGCTCGACCAGACGGGCGCGGCGCGCGGCTCGAACCTCTCGGGCTCGCCCGAGTCGAGGGGCCTCTTCCGCACCATCTTCGTCGAAAAGCTTTCGGGCGGCGGGACGTGGAAGCTGAGGCTTGAGAATAAAGGCGACCTGGAGGCCGCGGCCGTCGTCTCGGTGTGGAACGACGCGGCGACGAAATGAGTGTCCACGCGTCCTTAACCGAAAAGGTGATTCATATGAGAAAGCTCTTATCAATACTGGCCGCCGTCCTGCTGACCGCGGCGACCGCCGCCGCCCAGACCGAGGGCGACTTGAAGCAGCACTTCGAGGGCCGGCACGTCACGCTGAAGATAGACCTGCCGGCGACGAAGGACGGCGTGAACGTCTACCCCGAAAGCGAAAGGCCGCTCGACTTCTCGGAGTACGCCGCGAGACTGAAGCGCCACGGCGCTTCCATCCGGCGCGGCGACACCGCCATGGTCACGAAGATTAAGGTCAAGGGCCGCCACGTCGAGTTCCACCTCGACGGCGGCGGCTACGGCACGTTCGGCGACGAGACGGACGCCCACGTCTACGTGCCGAGCGCGGGCAAGAGCAGGCGCGAGAAGCGTCTGGAGGACGAGCTCAAGGGCGAGGACGACCCGGCGCGCAGGAGGCGGCTCAGGGAGCAGATAGAATCCCTGCGGCGCGACCGCGAGCGCGAAGACCGCCTCAACCGCGCCATGGCAGAGCAGGCGGAGGAGGAGCGCCGCGCCCGCATCGAGGAGAAGGCGCTGCGCGGCGGGGGCCGCTTCAACGTCCACTTCACCGTCCTCGATTCGAGGGCGCTGACGCCGTCCGCCATCGAGGAGGCGCTGCGCAGGTACGTGGACTTCTCGGAGGCGGAAGGCGACGAGGAAAGCGTGCTCCTGCGAACGACTCCGCCCGCGCCCGAGTCGCGCGTCGTCAGCGTCGGCCCGCGCACCACCTTCTTGAAGGAGGGACTTCGCGAGAGTGAAGTGCTGAGGCTGCTCGGCAGCCCCTCGCTCACGCTCCGCGCGGCCGGCGGCCCGTCTTCCGTCACGCACGAGTTCCCGAGGGGCGGGGGCCGCGTCCTCGTCGCCGAGTTCGAGGGC
>DATHBF010000304.1:0-8558 GCA_035296285.1 Pyrinomonadaceae bacterium
GTCATCCCCGACCAGTTCTTCGACCGCACGCGGGCCCGCGCGCACGAGTCCACCTTCTTCGGCGAAGGCATCGTCGGCCACATCACGTTCGCGCACCCGGTCTGCCACGACCTCGGGAACGTGCTGGAGGAGTCCTGCCGCGCCACGGCCGCGGTCATAAACTCCTGCCGACCGAGCTTCCGTTCCGCGCCAACATCTACGCGATGAAGCTGCTCGGCGTCGAGCGCATCCTTTCGGCCTCGGCCGTCGGCTCCTTGCAGGAGCAGTACGCGCCCCTCGACATGGTCATCCCCGACCAGTTCTTCGACCGCACGCGAGCGCGCGCCCGCGAGTCCACCTTCTTCGGCGAAGGCATCGTCGCCCACGTCACCTTCGCCCACCCGGTCTGCGACGACCTGGGCGGCGTCCTCGAAGAGTCCTGCGGCGCGGCCGACGTGCGCGTCCACCGCGGCGGCACGTACCTCTGCATGGAAGGCCCCGCCTTCTCGACCAAGGCCGAGTCGCACGTCTACCGCTCCTGGGGCATGGACATCATCGGGATGACGAACTTGCAGGAGGCGAAGCTGGCGCGCGAGGCCGAAATCTGCTACGCCACGCTCGCCCTCGTCACCGACTACGACTGCTGGCACGAGGGCCACGACGCCGTCACGGTCGAGGCGGTCGTCGAGTACCTCAACAAGAACGTCCGCAACGCTCAGGTCATCATGCGCGAGGCCGTCAAGAAGCTTTCGGGGCGCGAGCGCGCCTGCGGCTGCGGCTCCGCGCTCAAGAACGCCATCTTCACGGCCCCGGAACTCTGGCCCGAGGCGACAACCTCGAAGCTCGACGCCGTCATCAAAAAATATCGTAAGTCGTGAATAGAAGGAGTGTTCTTATGAAGAGATTTCTACTGGCCGTGTGCGGGCTGGCGCTGGCGGCCGGCGCGGCGTCTTCCGAGGCGCGGGCGCAGGGCGGGACGGTGGCGAAGGGGCCGAACGCCGAGACCGTCAAGGACATGGAGGCTGAGAAGTCCGCGCGCCACGAGCTGGAGGTGGCCCGGACCTACTTCAAGAACCGGAAGGCGTACTTCTCTTCGCTCAAGCGCGCCGACGAGCTGGTCGCGGGCTACCCCGAGTTCTCGCGCATTGACGAGGCGCTCTACATGGCCGGGATGAGCGCCGTCTACCTCATCGAGGGGAAGGGCAAGCAGAAGCTCGGCTCGCTCCCGGCTAACACGGCCAAGGAGCACACGCCCGAGACGCTGCGCGAGCTGGCGCGGATGCACCTGTCGCGGCTCGTCAAGGACTTCCCCGAGAGCGACTACCGCAAGGAGGCCGAGCGCGCGCTGGCCGGGCTCGGCGCGGCGGCGAAGCAGGGGGAGGCCAAACAGCAGTAGCGGCCGCGTTCTTTCAAACTTGAACCCAGGAGAAAAACTTTGTCTTTGCTGGTTGTCGGTTCGGTGGCGTACGACGCGGTCGAAACGCCCTTCGGTAAGCGCGAGAAGATGCTCGGCGGGTCCGCCGCACACTTCTCGCTGTCGGCCAGTTTCTTCACGGACGTGCGCGTGGTCGCCGTCGTCGGCGGCGACTTCGGCGAGGAGGAGCTGAAGGTCTTCGAGGAGCGCGGCATCAACACCGATGACATCGAGCGCGTCCCCGAAGGCAAGTCCTTCTTCTGGCGCGGCCGCTACGACTTCGACCTCAACACCGCCCACACGCTCGACACGCAGCTCAACGTCTTCGCCGACTTCAAGCCGAAGCTCTCCGAAGAGTCCTTGAAGTCGCCCTACGTCTTCCTCGGCAACATCCAGCCCGACCTCCAGCGCGGCGTCCGCGCCCAGATCGGCGGCGCCAAAATAGTCGCGCTCGACACGATGAACTACTGGATCACGAGCGTGCCCGACCAGGTCGAGGCAGTGGTGCGCGAGGTGGACGTGGTCATCATCAACGACGCCGAGGCCCGCCAGCTCGCAGGGGAGGCGAACCTCATCCGAGCGGCGCGCAAAATCCTCTCGTGGGGGCCGCGCGCGCTCGTCGTCAAGCGCGGCGAGTACGGCGCGGCCATGTTCACAGAGGACTCCTACTTCGCCATCCCGGCCTTCCCGCTCGAATCGGTCTTCGACCCGACGGGCGCGGGCGACACCTTCGCCGGGGGCTTCATGGGCTACATCGCCGGCCACGACAGTTTCGACGACGCGACGCTGCGGCGGGCCATCACCTTCGGCTCCGTCATGGCGAGCTTCAACGTCGAGGAGTTCGGCACCGACCGCGTCCGCCGCCTCACGCACGAGGAGATCAACGAACGCTTCCGCCTCTTCAAGCGCATGACGCACTTCGAGGAGATACCCTTCGAGCGGGCGCTGCCGGCCGGGAAATAGTTGGCAAAGTTGTAAAAGGTCGGAGGTTTGCGGAGGGGAGGGAGAGATTCCTCCCCTTTGCCTTTTCACCTTTTTCGGCTTTGCCCCTATAATCGGGGCGTTCGCCTACATCGTTGAGCTGTGCCGGGGGAGTTATGTTCTGTCCCGTTTGCGAGTCGGAGTACGAGGAGGGCATCGGCGTGTGCCCGGACGACGGGAGTGAGCTGGTCGAGCGGCTGACTGCCGAGAACACGGTCAAGGACCACAGCGAGGCCCGCTTCGTGCCGCTGCACAACATCGGCTCGCCGGCCGAGGCCGAGATGGTCAACGACATCTTCACGCAGAATGGCATCCGCTCGGCCGTCCAGTCCGGCGGCATGGACGCCTTCTCGCCCCTGCTCTCGACCACCTCGCCCGGCGCCGTCGTCCTCGTGGACGAGCGCGACTTCGAGCGCGCCCGGGAACTCTACGACTCCTTCTTCGGCGGCGACACGACGCCGCTGACGGGGGCGACCGAAGAGGATGAGCGCGGCGAAAAAGAAGACGAAGACGACGACTGACGGTCGGCGCTACTGCCGGAGGTTCTGCCTTGTCATCCACTAACTCGGCGGCCATCGTGGTGTTGTTGACGGCGGGGAGCCAGGAGGAGGCGTCGCGGTTGGCGGAGATGCTCGTGGGCGCGCACCTCGCGGCCTGCGTGCAAATCCTGCCGCAGATGGAGTCGGTCTACCGCTGGAAGGGCGAGGTCCACCGCGCGCCCGAGTTCCTGCTGCTGGCTAAGACCACCTCGTCCTGCTTCCCCGAGCTTGAGCGCGAGGTGCGGGCGCTGCACACCTACGACGCGCCGGAGATTCTGGCCCTGCCCGTCACACACGTCTCGGCGCCCTACTTCGACTGGCTGACGGCGAACTCGTTCCCGCCGCTCGTCTCGCGCAAGGCCGCGGCCGAGAAGGACATGCCCTCGCCGCCGGCCCCCGACTCCCAGTAGGCTCCTCAGTAGTCGTAGGCGTCCGGGTTGACCTTCAGGAGCGCGTCCTGGCTGCGGACGATGAAGTCAACGATTTCGGAGGGCGAGTCCGTCACGCACAGCAGCCTCAAGTCCTCGTCGCCGATGTACTTGATGCCGAGCATCTTCTCCTCGACCCACTTCACCATCCCGCCCCAGTAGTCCTTGCCGAAGAGCACGACGGGGAAGTTCTTGATCTTGCGCGTCTGGATGAGCGTGAGCGCCTCGAACAGCTCGTCGAGCGTCCCGTACCCGCCGGGGAAGATGATGAAGCCGTTGCTGTACTTGATGAACATCGTCTTGCGGACGAAGAAGTACTTAAAGGTGAGCGAGCGGGTCTGGTAGGGGTTCGGCCGCTGCTCGAAGGGCAGCTCGATGTTGCAGCCGATGGAGACGCCGCCGGCCTCCATCGCGCCCTTGTTGGCGGCCTCCATGATGCCGGGGCCGCCGCCCGTGATGACGCTGAAGCCGGCCTTCACGAGCAGCCCGGCCGTCTCCTGCGCCGCGGCGTAGAAGGGGTGGTCGGGCGGCGTGCGCGCCGAGCCGAAGATGGAGACGCCGCGCGTGACGCTCGCCAGCTCGTCGAAGCCCTCGACGAACTCGCCCATGATGCGGAAGACGCGCCACGTGTCCGTGTGGATGAACTCGTCGTGCCGCGGCGTCTTAAGGAGCTGCTCGTCCTGCGTCGCCGTCTTCGCCTGCTCCTCCTGCTCGGGTTGTGGTGTGTCAGCCATAAGAAAATAGGTGTCGGGTGTCGGGCGTCAGGGAAGGCCGGCCTTCACCGGCACCTGACACCCGACACCCGTCTTTAGAAGGCCATGATGTTGTAGCCGCAGTCCACGTGGAGGACTTCGCCGGTGATGCCGGAGGAGAGGGGGCTGAGTAGGAAGAGGGCGGCGTTGCCGACCTCGCGGGCCTCGACGTTGCGCTTGAGCGGGGAGTGCTCGGCGTGGTGGCGGAGCATGGAGGAGAGGTTGCCGACGCCGCGCGCGGCGAGCGTGTTGATGGGGCCGGCGCTGAGGGCGTTGACGCGGATGTTGTGCTTGCCGAGGTCGTTGGCGAGGTACCGCGTGCTCGCTTCGAGCGCCGCCTTCGCCACGCCCATCACGTTGTAGTTCGGGACCACCTTCTCGGCGCCGTAGTAGGTCATCGAGACGATGCTGCCGCCCTCGGTCATCAGCGGCGCGGCCGCGCGCGACAGCTCGGTCAGCGAGTAGGCCGAGATGTCGAGCGCGGTCAAGAACGCCTCGCGCGTGGTCGTGACGAACTCGCCTTCGAGGGCCTCGCGCGGCGCGAAGGCCAGGCTGTGGACGAGGAAGTCGAGGCGGCCGAACTGCTCTTTGACGAGCGCGAAGGTGCGCTCGACCTCCTCCGGCTTCGTCACGTCGCACTGGACGAGCGGCGAGCCCGTCCCCTCGGTCAGCCCCTCGACGTTCTCTCGCAGCCGCTCGCTCTGGAAGGTGAAGGCGAGGCGCCCGCCCGCGTCCATGCAGGCGCGGGCCGTGGCCCACGCGATTGAGCGCTTGTTGGCGACGCCGAAGATGATTCCGAATTTGTTCTCAAGGAGCATCAGGGAGTCCCCTCCGTCTCAGGCCGCGCGGCTCTCGGCGGCGCCCGACAGGACGCGCGCGTACTCGCCCGACTCGACCCACTTCAGGATTTCCGAGACGCGCCAGACGGGGAACGGGTGCGTCAGCTCCGAGGTGATGATGTCGGCCCAGAAGCGGTCGAGCGCCTTATCGTCGTACTGCTTCTGGAAGTCGCGCGCCTGCTGCAAGAACTGCTCGTAATCGACGCGCGAGGCGAAGGTGCCGCCGCACAGCTTCATCATCGTGCGGCCGATCACGTCCGGGTCCTGCGTGACGAGCAGGGCCGCGCGGTCGCAGGAGAGCTCCGCCCGGCGCTGCCACGCCCTGAGCGCGGCCTCCACCGAGGCCGAGATGAGCATCGCCACGAGGTTGTTGAGCGGGGCGCTGCGTACCGTGCCTTTGGCTATCTCCTTCAGGATGGCCGCGGCCGTCAGGTAGAGGACGTGCTCGGCGTGGATGTGGCCGACCTCGTGGGCGATGACGGCCAGCACCTCCTCGTCCGTGAGGCGTTCGAGCAGGGCGGAGTGGAGGACGATCATGGTCCGGTCCACGCCGTAGGTGAAGGCGTTGACGATGGGCGACTGGAGAACGTAAAGCTCCGGCATGTCAACGCCGAGCGTGGTGCAGGTGACTTGCAGCTTGGCGTAGAGGTCCGGGCACTGCTTGGTCGTCACGCGGACGGCGCTCGCCATCAGGATGACGTTCAGGTAGGGCTCGCCGACCCAGTTGATGAGCTTGTTGACGGCCCTGTCCAAGCCGGGTATCGCGCGTAGCGCGGCGAGCGCGCGGCTGTCGGCCGGGTGGATGTAGGCGTGCTTGTCCAGCTCCGCGAACTTCATGTGCGGCCCGCCCGCGAGCAGCAGGCGGCAGCGGCCGCAGCGGGCCTGACCGCCGTCGGGCCGCGTCTGGTTCAACTGCCCGCAGTAGCGGCAGCGCAAGGTCTCGCCGCCGTCCCCGCCGGAAATAATCTCGATGTCAGCCATTCCTTTTTACCCTTCAGAAAAGACGTAGAACGCCGCCGGGGAAGACCTGACCGGAAACGGCCTCGCGCGGTCCAGTAAGTATCAACGATTGCGCGGCGCTTGGGCAAGTAAGCACCGGGCAGCTTTTTCTAGTGCCTGAAATGCCTGACGCCCGTGAAGACCATTGCGAGGCCGTGCTCGTCGGCGGCGGCGATGACTTCCGAGTCGCGGACGGAGCCGCCGGGCTGGATGACGGCGGTGATGTGGTGGCGGGCCGCCTCGTCGAGCCCGTCGCGGAAGGGGAAGAAGGCGTCGGAGGCGAGGACGGAGCCGGCGACGGGGAGGCGGGCGCGCATGGCCCCGATGCGGACCGAGTCCACGCGCGACATCTGCCCGGCGCCGACGCCGATTGTTTGCCCCGCCCGCGCGTAGACGATGGCGTTCGACTTCGTGTGCTTGCAGACAGTCCAGGCGAAGAGGAGCGCCGCGACCTCCTCTTCGGTCGGGGCGCGTCGCGTAACGACTTTCAAGTCCGCGGCCGTCAGGCGGTGCGTGTCGCGCGTCTGCGTCAGGATGCCGCCGGTGATGCGCTTGAAGTCGAGGCCGGCGGGCGGGCGGGCGTCGCCCGCGCGGAGGACGCGGAGGTTCTTCTTGGCCTTTAGGACTTCGAGCGCGGCGTCGTCGTAGTCGGGGGCGATGACGACCTCGGTGAAAATCTCCGTCAAGGCGCGGGCCGCCCGCTCGTCCACGCGGCGGTTGAAGGCGACGATGCCGCCGAAGGCCGAGACGGGGTCTGTCTCAAGCGCGAGGCGGTAAGCCTCCTCGGGCGTGGCGGCCGTGCCGACGCCGGCCGGGTTCATGTGCTTGATGACGGCGCAGGCCGTCTCATCGAAATCGCAGACGATCTGCCAGGCGGCGTCGGCGTCCACGTAGTTGTTGAAGGACATCTCCTTGCCGCCGAAGACTTCGGCCGAGGCGACGCCGCCTTGCTCTTCGGTCCCGTAGAGCGCGGCCTTCTGGTGCGGGTTCTCGCCGTAGCGCAGGTCGGCCGTCTTCCTGAGCGTGAAGGAAAGAAGACCGGGCAGACCGTCCATCCTCTCAATCATGTCCTCGAAGGGGTGCGCCTGCCGCGGGCCGGAGCCGCCGCCGACGGCGGCGATGCCGGCCGTGCCTGCGTCGCTTTGATAAGAGCCCTGGAGGTAGGCGTAGATGGCGAGGTCGTAGGTGGCCGTGCGCTGGAATGCCTGGCGGGCCAGCCTCTCGCGCGTCTTGAGGGAGAGGGCACAGTCGTTGGCGGACAGTTCTTGAGAGAGTTGCTGGTAGGAGTCGGGCGAGACGACGACGGCCACGTCGCGGTAGTTCTTCGAGGCCGAGCGGATCATGGCCGGGCCGCCGATGTCTATCTGCTCGACGGCCTCCGCGAGCGTGACGCCCGCGCGGGCGATTGTTTGCTCGAAGGGGTAGAGGTTGACGACGAGCATGTCAATCGGCTCGATGCCGTGCTCTTCGAGCGAGCGCTCGTGCTCGGGGTTGTCGCGGACGGCGAGGATGCCGCCGTGGATGCGCGGGTGGAGCGTCTTGACGCGCCCGTCCAACATCTCGGGGAAGCCGGTCACGTCCGAGACATCGCGGACTTCTATCCCGGCTTCGCGCAGCGCGCGGGCCGTGCCGCCGGTGCTCAGAATCTCGACGCCGAAGCCCCGGAGGGTCCGCGCGAATTCGACGAGGCCGGTCTTGTCAGAGACGCTCAGGAGAGCCCTGCGAATCTGGCGGAGCCCGGCGGGGTTTTGTTCACTCATGATTGCTTTCGCGGATGAAAATGTCGGGCGGAGCAGGGAACGGATTGTAGTTCAACCGCCGCCCCGTGTCATGCGCGCTTGGTAAGCCTCGCGGAGCTGGCGCACGCGGAGTTTGCGCGCCTGCGTGGAGAGACGCACTTCGATTCGGTGCGCGCCCGGCTCCTGCCCGGCGGCGCTGGCGTGGTAGCCGAGGACGTACTGGCCGGCGAGGTCTTCGGCGATGGCGTGGAAGACGGGCCGCAGGTCGTGCTCGGCGTTCGGGTCGAGCGCCGAAGACCTGTCGCCGACGGAGAAGAATTGCCCGCCGGTCTGCTCGGCCAGTTCCTTGAGACCCTTCGAGGGACGGCGCGGCGCGAGCCTGTCGCCGCGCGGCTCGAAGAGCGGGATGTGTATCACGTAGAACGAGACGCCGGCCGCGCGCGCGGCAGTTATGACGCCGCGGGCTTGAGTCGTGCTCGCCGTATCGAGGCCGTCGCTCAGGAGGACGACGATGCGGCGCTCGGCGGCGTCGGGCGCGGCCGCGCCGAAGGCCCGGACGGCCGCCAGCGCCGAGTCGAAGATGGCCGTGCGGCCGTCCGGTTCGGAAGCGATACGGAAGGCGCCGCGGGCCGAGCCGAGGTCGCGCGTGAGCGGCTGGACGAGCTTGGGCGAGTCGCTGAACTGCATGACGCCCACGCGCGAGCGCCGGCCGAAGCGGGAGAAGACCGCGAGCGCCGCCTCGCTCTGCTGCGTGACCGTCTCGCGCACGCTGCCCGAGGCGTCGAGCAGAAAGAGCAGCGCCACCCGCTCGGCCCCCGCGGCGAAGTATGCGACCTCGACCGGCCGCCCGTTGTCGCGCACCTCGAAATCAGAGCGCGAGAGCCCGGC
>DATHBF010000305.1:0-4089 GCA_035296285.1 Pyrinomonadaceae bacterium
CGCTCGCCCATGTAGCGGCCGAGCAGGCGTCCCATCCGCGCCGGGTCGTGCCCTTCGAGGCGGGCGCGGCCTCGGAAGCCGACGTGCAGCACCATCCCCGTCTCGACGTTGAAGTCCACGACGCCGACGGCGCAGCGCGGCTCGCGCCCGACGCGCGCGGGGAACGAGTCGGTCACGCGGTTGCCGATGACCCAGAGCGCGCCGCCCTCCCAAAGGAACCAGACGGGCGACTCGCGCGGCCCCTCGTCGGACGCGGTCGCCAGGTGCGCGAACAGGGGCCGCGACAGCACCTCTTCCAACAGGCGTCGCGCCTCGTCGTCGCCGAGGTCGAAGTGGCTCCCCGTCTCGCGCACTATCTTCATCTCAAACGAAGTCTATCTCCGCCGTCTTCTTCACCGTGATCTGGTGGCGGTCGTTGCCGAACTCGTCAAGGAGCGTGTTGTGGTGGGCGACTATCTGCGCGGCCGGGATGGCCTCGTCCATCGTCGTGTGGGCGTCGGCGGCGAGCGTCACGTCGTAGCCGCGCCCGACGGCGCTGCGGCACGTCGTGTCCACGCAGTACTGCGTGCGGCAGCCCGTGATGACGAGACGGCCCACGCCGCGCCGCCCCAGCTCGTCACCGAGCGTCGTCTCGTAGAACGAGTCGCAGGCGCGCTTGTGCACGACCGTCTCGCCCTCTCGCGGCGCGATGCGGGGGTGTATCTCCCATCCGCGCGTGCCCGCCGCGAGCCGGCTCCCCTCGCCTCCGTCGTGCTGCACGTAGATGACGGGGGCGCCTTCGGCCCTCGCCTTCGAGAGCAGCTCATCGATGCGCCCGAGGACGGCGTCGCCGTCGCACGTCGCGTCCGACCAGTCAACGACCGCGTTCTGCACGTCAATCACCAGCAGCGCCTTCCCCGAGTCCTTCAAAACGGGTTCCTCCGTCCCTGAAAATCAGCCGTCCGTCAAACCTTTTATAGCACGCGTGCCGAAGGCGGCGTTGCCGAAACCATTCGCGCGTCGTAAAATTCACGCCTCAAGCGAGGACCGCCGTCCGAAGCACGCCCAGTAATTCTAAGCCGAGGTTTTCGATGAAACACCGCCTCCTTCTCTCTCTCGTTCTAACGACTTCCGCCCTCTTGCAGTTCGCGCCGCCGGCCGCACTCGCGCAGCAGCGTCGCCGCCCCGCGCCCGCGCCGGCCCCGACCGCCTCCGCCGCCGCGTTCGACCGCGCGCGCTACGCCATCAGGCACGAGAAGTTCGTGCTCAACAACGGCCTCACGCTCCTCGTCCACGAGGACCACAGCGTTCCCATCGTCGCCGTCAACATCTGGTATCACGTCGGCTCGCGCAACGAGAAGCGCGGCAAGACCGGCTTCGCCCACCTCTTCGAGCACTTCTTCTTCAACGGCAGCGAGAACTACCCGCACGGCTTCCGCGAGGCCATGGACGACCTCGGCGCCAACAACCGCAACGGCACGACCAACGGCGACCGCACCAACTTCTTCGAGGACGTGCCGGTCTCGGCGCTGGAGCGCACTCTTTATTTGGAGGCCGACCGCATGGGCTTCCTCGAAGGCCGCATCTCGAAGGAGATGCTGGAGCGCGAGCGCGGCGTCGTCCAGAACGAGAAGCGGCAGGGCGAGAACGCGCCTTACGGCCGCGTCTTCTCCGAGATCACCGGCAAGCTCCACCCCTACGAGCACCCCTACTCCTGGTCAACCATCGGCACGATGGAGGACTTGAACGCCGCCTCGCTCGAAGACGTGAAGGAGTGGTACAAGACCTACTACGGCCCGAACAACGCCGTCATCGCGCTGGCCGGCGACATCACCCCGGCGCGCGCCCTCGAACTGGTCACGAAATACTTCGGCGGCATCGCGCCCGGCCCGCCGCTCGCACGCACCGAGACCTGGATTCCCACACTCGAACGCAACATCCGCGACGAGATGCAGGACCGCGTCCCGCAGACGCGCATCTACCGCGTCTACCACGCGCCCGCCTGGAAGGACGACGAGCTTGAACACCTCAACCTCTTCGCCGAAGTCCTCTCCGGCTCGAAGAGCGCGCGGCTCGACCGCCGCCTCATCTACGAGAAGGGCCTCGCCACCGCCGTCGGCGTCTCCGTCTTCGGCAGGGAACTCGGGAGTCTCCTGTTATTGACCGTCACCGTCAAGGCTGACGCGGACCCGGCCGCGGCCGAGCGCGAGATGGACGCCGTCATCAGCGAGCTGGTCGCGCAGGGCCCGACGCCCGAAGAACTTCAACGCGCACGCACCCGCACGCTGGCCGAGTTCCTGCGCGGAGCCGAACGGCTCGGCGGCTTCGGCGGCCGCTCCGACGTGCTCGCCGAGAGCATGACCTACGCCGGCAAGCCCGACGCCTACCTCGACAAGCTGGAGGTGATGGCGAAGGCGCAGCCGGCCGATGTCAGGGGCGTCGGGCAGAAGTGGCTGCGCGCGAACCACTACACGATGGTCGTCAGGCCCTTCCCGAAAATCCAGGCCGCGAAGACGACCGTTGACCGCAAGGTTCTGCCCGCGCTCGGCCCCGCGCCCGACGTGAAGTTCCCCGAAATCCAGCGCGCGACCCTGAAGAACGGGCTCGGCGTCATTCTCCTCGAACGCCACACGGCGCCCATCGTCAACGTCGCGCTCGCGGTTGACGCGGGCTTCGCCTCCGACGCGGCCGAGAAGGCCGGCGCCGCCTCGCTCGCGCTCGACCTGATGGACGAGGGGACGAAGACGCGCGACGCCTTCCAGATCGTCAACGAACTGGACTCGCTCGGCGCGCGGCTCAACACGGGCAGCTCGCTCGACCTCTCGTTCGTCAGGGTCCAGGCCCTCTCCGAGAAGCTGCGGCCCACGCTCGCCGTCATGGCCGACGTGGTGCTCAACCCCTCCTTCCCGCAAGACCTCTTCGAGATTCAGAAGCAGCGCCGCCTGGCGCAGATAGGACAGGAGAAGGCGGCGGCCAACGCCGTCGCGCTGCGCGTCCTGCCGGGCCTGCTCTACGGCGCTTCGCACGCCTACGGGCGACCGCTCTCGGGCTCCGGGATGGAGAAGACGGTCGAGGGCATCACGCGCGAAGACCTCATGCGCTGGCACGCGCAGTGGTTCAAGCCCGGCAGCGCGCACGTCATCGTCACCGGCGACACGACGATGGAGAAGGCGCTGCCCGCTTTGGAGGAGGCGTTCGGAGCGTGGGCCCCGGGCAAGGCGCCCGCGAAGAACGTGGGCTCTGTGGCGCGCACGACGGGCGGGCGCGTTTACCTCATCGACAAGCCCGACGCTCCGCAATCGACCATCGTCGCCGCGCACGTCTCCGAGCAGAGCGGGCAGCCCGATGACCAGGCCGTCGAGACCGTCATGCGCAACTTCGGCGGGATGGCGACCTCGCGCCTGAACCGCAACCTCCGCCTCGACAAGCACTGGAGCTACGGCACGCAAGGCTACATCGCCGAGGCGCGCGGCCAGCGCCCCTTCATCGTCCTCGCGCCCGTGCAAACGGACAAGACGAAGGAGGCGATGGCCGAGGTGTTGAAGGAGATTCGCGGCGTGGCGGGCGAGCGCCCGCTCGGCGGCGAGGAGTTCGCCAGCATCATGCGCAACATGACGCTCCGGCTGCCGGCCCGCTTCGAGACTCTGGACGCGCTCGAAGACGCGGCCGTCCGCATGATCAACTACGGCCTGCCGCCCGACTACTGGTCGCGCTACGCGGCGAACGCGCGCGCGCTCACGGAGCCGCAGGTGAACACGGCCGCCAAGAAGTTCGTCCGCCCCGACGAGGTCATCTGGATAGTCGTCGGCGACCTGCGCAAGATCGAGAAGGGCGTGCGCGAACTCGGCTTCGGCGAGGTCATCCGCCTCAGCCCTGACGGCGAGCCGGTCGGCCGTTAGATTCCGTATGACCCCGAAGGGGTCGCAGACAATAGCCGGGGGTGGCGCTGAGGCGCGCAAGCGCTTCAGCGCCACCCCCGGAAACCGCACAACAAACATTCCGACCCTGAAAGGGTCGCACCGCCACGCACGGGTGTGACCCTTTCAGGGTCGGAATCGTTTTTACGTCTTACCGGGGGTGGCGCCTCGTCGTTCGCCTACGGCTCACGAC
>DATHBF010000306.1:0-11095 GCA_035296285.1 Pyrinomonadaceae bacterium
GCGCTCGCCTACGTCGGCGAGTCCGTGTCGGAGCCCTCGCGCTACTTCCACAACAACAGCGCGCAGGCCGCCGCGCTCTTAGACGCGCTCGTCGCGGAAGGCGTCCGCCGCTTCGTCTTCTCCTCGACCTGCGCCACCTACGGCGAGCCGGTGCGCGTGCCCATCGACGAGAAGCACCCGCAGCAGCCCACCAACTTCTACGGGTGGACCAAGCTCTTCGTCGAGAAGGTGCTCGAAGCCTACGACCGCGCCTACGGCCTGAAGTTCGTAGCCCTCCGCTACTTCAACGCGGCCGGCGCCACCGAGCGCCACGGCGAGCACCACGAGCCGGAGACGCACCTCATCCCGAACGTGCTGGCCGCCGCCGCCGGCCGCCTCCCCTTCGTCTCCGTCTTCGGCGGCGAATACGACACGCCCGACGGCACGGCCGTCCGCGACTACATACACGTCACCGACCTCTGCTCGGCGCACACGCTGGCGCTCGCGCACCTGCGCCGCGGCGGCCAGTCGGATTTCATCAACCTCGGCAACGGCCAAGGCTACTCGGTCATGGAAGTCATCGAGACGGCGCGGCGCGTGACGGGGCGCGACATCGAGGCGCGCATCGAGCCGGCGCGGCCCGGCGACCCGACGCGCCTCGTCGCCGACGCCGCCAAGGCGCGCGAGGTGCTCGGCTGGCGGACCAAGTACCCCGACCTTGAGGCCATCATCCGCACCGCCTGGGACTGGCACCAGCGACACCCGGAAGGCTACGCCGCCGCGCAGGGCGTGGTCACGCCCGAGTCCGAAGAAGGTTAATTCTCAAATTAAGTACAGAGGGCGCAGAGAAGGATCAACTTCTCTGCGCCCTCCGCGTTTATTCCAGCGGTCCGCCGAAGGGACGGTTACTGGATGGTTACGAACACCGAGGCGGAGCCGGAGTTGCCGGCCGCGTCGGCGGCGCGGACGGTGACGGTGTACCTGTGGCCGTCGGCGTCCTTGGCGTTGCGGGTCGCGGGCAGGCTGAGGGTGAAAGAGTAGGTCCCGTCCGCACTCAAGAGCACGGCCCCGCTCGGCTGCGCGACGCCGTACTCGTCGGCGACGCTGTAGGTCGTGCTGCCGGCCCTGACGCCGGAGGGCGCGTCAGTAATGAGGCCGGTGATGGTGAAGTTGGCGTTGTTCTTGTTCTTCGCCGCGGTCGAGGGGGTCGCGGCGACGTTGATGACGGGCGCGCTGTTATCAATGCCGAGCGTGAGCGACTGCGGCGCCCCCGCGTTGCCGGCCGCGTCCACGCTCCACAGGTTGACCGTGTGCGCGCCGTTGCCGGAGACCGTGAACGGGGCCGCGTAAGTCTGGGTCGCCCCGCCGTCAACGGTGTAGTGCCTGCTCCTGACCCCGGCGAGGTTGTCGGTCGCCGAGAGTGTGACCTGCACCGGCCCCCTGTACCAGCCGTTGTCGCCCATCGTCCCCGCGGCCGAAGCCTGCGTTTGCGGCGCGGTCGCGTCTATCGAGACGGTCAAGGACTGAGCCGCCTCGACGTTGCCGGCCTGGTCCACGCTCCAGAGGCGGACGGAGTGGACGCCGTCGCCCGCCACCGCGAACGGGGCCGAGTAGGCTTGCGCCGCCCCGCCGTCAACCGCGTAGAAGCTCGCCCTCACCTGCGACGTGGCGTCGGCGGCCGAGAGCGTGACCTGCACCGCCCCGCGATACCAGCCGTTGTCGCCGGGGGCGCCGACGGCCGCGGCCTGCGTCTGCGGCGCGGTCCCGTCTATCCCGATGACTAAGGTCTGCGGCGCCTCCGCCGTGCCGGCCACGTCCACGCTCCAGAAGCGGACGGTGTGTGAGCCGTCGCCGGTGACGTTGAAGGCGGCCGTGTAGTTTTGCGTCGCGCCGCCGTCAACGGTGTAGAAGCTGCCGCCGACGTTGGAGGCGGCGTCCGAGGCGGAAAGCCTCACATTCACCGGCCCGCGCCACCAGCCGTTGTCGATGACGCCGCCGAGGAAGGCCCGCGTCTGCGGCGCCGTCGTGTCTATGTTGAGGACGAGCGACTGCTGCGGGTCGGTGTTGCTGGCCTCGTCCATGCTCCAGACGCGGATGGTGTGCGCGCCTTCGGCCGAGACCGTGAAGGGGGCCGAGTAGTACTGAGTCTGCCCGTTGTCTATCGAATAGAAGGTATGCCTTATCCCCGACTGCGCGTCCGAGGCCGTGAGCGTCACCTGCACCGGCCCCTTGTACCAGCCGTTGTCGGCCGCGGTGCCCGTGACCGAAGCCTGCGTCTCGGGCGGCGTCGTGTCGATGTGGATGCCGCCGATGCGGCCCGTGTAGGTGTGGTTGCCGGCCACGTCCACGCTCCAGAACTCGACCGGGTGGACGCCGTCGCCCGTCACCATGAACGGGCCGGTGTAGGTCTGCGTCGGCCCGTCGTCAACGCGGTAGAAGGTGCCGCCGACGCCCGACAGGTTGTCCTCCTGGGGCGTGAGCGTGACCTGCACTGGAGTCCTGTAGTAGAGGGCGCCGCCGCCGGTGCCGCTCACGCTGCTCTTCGTGTCCGGGCCGGTGTAGTCAACGTTGACGGGCGAGGACTGCGCGGCCTCGGCGTTGCCCGCCTTGTCCACGCTCCAGTAGTTGACCGTGTGGCGCCCCTGGCCGAAGACGGTGAAGTCGAGGGGTCCGGTGTAAGTCTGAGTCGCGCCGCCGTTAACGCTGTAGTAGGTGGCGGCGGTGCCGGAGACGTTGTCGCTCGCGGTCAGCGTGACCTGGAGGGGGCCGACGCGGAACCAGCCCTCGTTGCCCTGATTGCCAGAGGCGGAGAGCTGCGTCGTCGGGGCCGCGTCGTCCATGCCGACGGCGAGCGTGCGCCGCTGCTCGGCGTTGCCGGCCGCGTCCGCGCTCCAGTAGTTGACCGTGTGGTTGCCCGCGCCGGAGACGACGAAGGGGCCGGCGTAAGGCTTCGCGCCGCCGCCGTCAACTTCGTAGAAGGTGCCGGTCAAGCCCGAGAGGTTATCCGTGGCCGCCAGTGAGACCTGGGCCGGGCCGGTGTACCACTGGCCGGAGCCGGCCGGGCCGGAGGCCGAGGCCGTGGTGACGGGGGCGGTCATGTCAAGGTTGACGGCCGGCGAGGTGTAGGTGGCGGAGTTGCCGGCCTCGTCCTTGACCGTCACCTGCTGCGTCTGGCCAGCGCCGTCGGAGGCGAAGCGGAGCGGGCTGAAGTTCGGCGCCATGACCATGACGAACTGCGACACGTCGTCGGAGGTCGAGAAGGGGATTTCGACGGGCGTGTTGTTCCAGCCCGAGGCGTTGGCGGCCGGCCGCTGCGCGCCCCACTTGAGGGTCGGCGGCGTGCGGTCAACCGCGAAGGCGACCAGCGCGCTCTTCGTCGAAACGAGCAGCAGGCCGGCGCCGGCGGCGAAGCCGCTGTGCGGCTGCTGCGCGGTGTTGAACTCGTCGGGGTAAGGGATGGCCCACCCGACGTTCGTTGACCAGACGAGGCGGCCCGTCGCCTTCTCCAGCGCGTAGAGCATCCCCTTCTCCGAGCCGACGTAGACGTGGTCGTCAACGACGAAGGGCGCCGAGCGCAGGTAGCCGTCGCCCGCGAAGCTCCAGACGAGCGCGTTGTCGTTGCTCAGGTCGCGCGCGTAGACCGTGCCGTTGTCGTAGAAGTATTGGCTCTGGCCGGTGAAGAAGCCGAGGTTGCCGGAGAAGGCGGGCGGCGTCCTTGAGGTGAAGGTGCCGACCTTCGCGCCGGTCTGGGCGTCGAGGATGTAGTTCGCGGACCCGTCCCTGACGTAGAGGCGCCCGTTGTGGAAGACCGGCGTGCTGCCGCCGCCGCCCGAGCAGTAGGTCGGCAGCTTCCAGACGAGCGCGCCCGACGCGGGGTTGAACTTGGAGACGTTCTCGCACGGGTAAGAGACGTACAGGCCGTCGGGGGTCAGGGCCGGCGAGCTGGCGTCGCCGTTCGCCACGGGCGCGGTCCAGAGGACGGCCCCGGTGGCGGCGCTCACCGCGTAGACGGTCCCGGCCGAGCCGGCGCCGCCCGTGTAGATAACGCCGTTGTAGGCGGTCGGGGGCGAGCTGAAGGAGTATTGGCCGGGCAAGTATTGCTCCCAGACGAGGGCGCCGGTGGCGGCGTCGAAGGCGCGCAGGGTGCCGCTGCCGTTGAGGGCGAAGACGCGCCCGTTCTCGTAGCAGAGCGCGGACCACCAGTAGGTGCCGCCGAGCGCGACCGGCCCCCAGAGGAAGCCGCCCGTCGCGGCGTCGATGGCGTAGAGCCGCGTCCCGTGGGTCGTGGTGTTGCGGACGGTGACGAAGGCGCGGCCGTCGGCGACGACCGGGTAGGAGACGGGCTGGCCGAAGTTGACGGCCCACTTCCGCACGAAGGGAGGGGCGAGGCCCGGCGAGCTGACGAAGCCCGTGTGGGCGGCGTCGGCCTGGAAAGCCACGGACTGATTCTGCGGGGTCTGCGCTTGCGCGGAGGCGCAGAGCAGTACTGTCAGCAGCGTGAGGAGGCACGCGAGCGATTTTTTCATGGGGGTAAGGGCTTAGAAGTTAACTCGTCTAAGTCGAGGCTGGGGGAACTGCCCTTCTAAGGCTTCGGAGAGTTTCTAAGGCGGGTCGGGGGGGGGTTCCTGAAACTCGGTCCACTAGCGTCGGCCTTCGGAAGAATAAGCAGCCGGTCGGAGGGAAATCAACAACTATTTTACTGGAAGCTGCACGGGGCGATTCCTATATTCCACCCCTTCACTTCCACTTTTAAGGGGCGGCCAGAAGAGGCCGCCGGCGCCTCGAACAGGAGCCGTCGGCGCTCGCCCGGCAGCAGCGAGACGTAGTTGTCGTCGGCGTAGGCGGGCAGCAGGCGCGCGCCCGTCGCCGCGTCGCGCAGGGTGGCGTTAAGTGTTAGGGCCGCCGCTGGGCCGCGGTTCGTCGGCTCGACTTGGACGCGGTTGCCGACGCGCGCGGCCGTGCAGGGGACATGCGCCGACGGAAGGTCGTTAAGCTCCCGATAGCTCGAAGGCTGCGGGGCGTGCCAGTAGAAGTTCTCCGAGAGGGCGCGGCCCTGCTCGTCCGAGAGCGACAGCTTGACGAGGGCCACGCCGCCCGCGGGCCGCTCGATGCGGAACGCCCGGGTCGTCGAGTTCGCGGGCGCGTCCACCCTGACCTCGCGCTCGAAAAGCTCTTCGCCCTTGACGTTGACGGCGCGGGCGCGGAGCGTGAGGCCGCGCCGGTCGCTTCGCGTGACGTTGACGACCGCGGCCTCAAGCCCCGGCAGGTTCATCTGGACGTGCAGGGGCTCGCAAGCCTTCCTGACGCCGTAGAAGGCGCCGTCGGTCGAGTAGTCCGAGGCGTACATCTGCCACGCCGTGCTCGGCCACGCCGGGTGCGACATCCACATCAGCCGCCCCGTGTTCGGGTTCCAGAGGTTCGCGTTGAAGCCCTCGAACATGGCGCGGTGGCTCACGTAGTTCATGAGCTGCGCCTTGCGCTCGAAGTCCTCCAAACTCTTCGGCTCGCCCAGCTCCTCCGCCATCGCCTTCATGAAGTGGCTCACGTCGCCGCCGCTCTTCGAGTGCCAGTCGTGATAGGCCCAGGCGTCGTCGGGCGGCCACGGCACCGTCCCGCCGAGCGCCGCGCGCAGCGTCTCGATGGAAGGGACCGAGGGCAGCCCCAGCTCGGTCGAGAAGCCGCGCGCCCTCGTCGTGAAGAACTTCAAGGGCTCGCCATAGTGCCACGGGCCGCTGCCCTGAAGGTTCACGTCGCGCGAGTTCGGCGAGTAGTAGCGCGTGCCGTCGAGCGCGCGCGTCAGCCCGTCCAACCCCTCGTTGACGGCGGGCGGCGGGACGCCCTCGTTGCGCCCGCACCAGATGGCGATTGAAGGGTGGTTGCGGAAGCGCAACAGGACTTCGCGCGCGTTGGCGAGGAAGAGCCCCGTGTCCGCCGGCTCAAGGTTCCAGTCCTGCGTCGAGAGCCAGAAGTCGTTCCAGACCAAAAGGCCGTACTCGTCGGCGAGGTCGAAGAAGACCCCCTCGGTGTTCTGGCCGCACCAGTTGCGGACCGTGTTGAGGCCGGCCGCGCGGTGCAAAAGGAAGTAGGGCTCAAGCCTCTCGCGCGAGACGCGCTTGCGCGAGTCGTCGAGCCCCCAGTTGCCGCCGCGCACTGGCGCACCGTGAGAGCACGCCCGTTATCTTCGTTAAGAAGTCGGAAGGCTTAGACGTGTTAGTTGACGCTATCAAGCGGCGACTCGGCAAAGCGGAGAGAAGGTGAGCGCGAAGCTTAGAATTTAGCGGGGCGGCGTGCTAGTATTCCGCGCAAGTTCTTTGAAACGACAACGGGGCGGGTGTCGTAAGCACCCGCCCCGTTCGTAGAAAGGAGAACGCCGTGAGACTCAAGAAATACGGCAACCGCTTTAAGCTTACGCTGACAGTGCGGTTGTGGATTGTCCGCGTCTCTCTTGAGTGCGAAGTCCCTAGAGATAGAGACTAAGCCTCTCGACTGACTTTCACCTTTCCCGGCCGAGGGCATCGTGGAAATGCCCTCGCCACTAACTAGGCGGGGGCAAGGTTTACAACTTTGCCCCCGCTCAACTTTTAGACAGACGACAGCGATTAAAATGAGGGTGATAGGTATTAGGCATGGTCGGTGCCTTTGGTCGTCGTCGTCCGTTCACTCCTTTGCCCGGCAATACGGCCGCTTGCGTGTATTGCATCCGTATTGCACGGTGTAATACTAGAAAACTTTCTGAAGGAAGTAAAGGACCAACTACGGATGCGTAGTAGTAAACCCCCTCATATCCCAAGCGGTTGAATACCCTTGCACCGTTCGGCGCGAGCCTGTCAAGCCTGCCCTTCAAACATCTGAGGATATCATACACACGAATTACCCCACTGCCCGGTCTTACCCGTTACAACTCGCCTAAGGAGAGACGGATTGATGCCGCTCGTCTACAGACGGTTCCTGTCGCTGCTCTCGGTCTGCGCGCTCGCGCTCGGCGCCGCGGGGCAGGCCGCGCCGCCGCCGGACCTCTCGAAGGAGCAGACGCTCTACGTCGTCGGCTACGCGCACCTCGACACGCAGTGGCGATGGGAGTATCCGCAGGTCATCAACGAGTTCCTCCCTCGCACGATGCGCGACAACTTCGGGCTCTTCGAGAAGTACCCGAGCTACATATTCAACTTCAGCGGCTCGAACCGCTACCGGATGATGAAGGAGTACTGGCCCGACGACTACGCGCGCGTGAAGCGTTACGTCGCCTCGGGCCGCTGGTTCCCCGCCGGCTCCTCGGTGGAGGAGGGCGACCCGCTCGCGCCCTCGGCCGAGTCCGTCGTCCGGCAGATTCTCTACGCCTCCCACTACTTCAAACGCGAGTTCGGCAGGACGAGCGCCGAGTACATGCTGCCCGACAGCTTCGGCTTCCCCGCCTCCTTCCCCTCCATCCTCGCCCACACGGGCCTCAGGGGCTTCTCCACTCAGAAGCTCTACTGGGGCTCGGCCGCCGCGGTCGGCGGCCCCGACTCGCCGCACAAGACGCCCCGCGGCGTCCCCTTCAACGTCGGCCTCTGGGAAGGCCCCGACGGCCGGACGATTATCTCGGCCCTCAACCCGCGCCCCTACGACAGCAACGTCCGCGAGGACTACAGCAAGAGCCCGCCCGCCTCGGCCTCGAACCCGGCCGTCAACTACTTCCCGCAGGACTGGCCGGCGCGCACCCGCCGCAACGGCGAGACGGGCGGCCTCTTCGCCGACTACACGTACTTCGGCCCCGTCGGCGACATCGGCGGCGCGCCCTACGAGTTCTCCGTCAAGATGCTGGACGCCGTCGTCAACAAAAAGAAGACGGTCATCCCGCCGCCGCCGCCGGCCGTCCCGCCCCCGGACGCGCCGGGGACGCCCGTGCAGGTCGGCGACGGACCCGTGCGCGTCATCTCCGCGACGGCCGAGCAGATGTTCCTCGACATCAAGCCCGAACAGGCCGCGCGACTGCCGCGCTACAAGGGCGAGTTCCTTCTGACGAACCACTCGGCCGGCTCCATCAACTCGCAGACTTACCAGAAGCGTTGGAACCGTCACAACGAGCTGCTGGCCGACGCCGCCGAGCGAGCCTCAATCGGCGCCGCGTGGCTCGACGCCCGCCAGTATCCGTTAGAAAGATTGAACGACGCGTGGACGCTCGTCATGGGCGGACAGTTCCACGACATCCTGCCGGGCACCGCCACGCCGAAGGCTTTCGAGTTCTCCTGGAACGACGACGTAATCGCCATGAACCAGTTCGCGGGCGTGCTTGAGAGCGCGACCGAAGGCATCGCCTCGGGGCTCGACACGCGGGGCCGCGGCACGCCCGTCGTCGTCTACAACCCGCTGAACGTCGCGCGCGAAGACGTGGTCGAGGCCGACATCAAACTCGACGCCGCCGACGCGCCCGCCGCCGTCCGCGTCACGGACCCGCGTGGCCGCGAGGTGCCCGCGCAGGTCGTCGGCGGAAGGAGCGGCGCTCTCAAGGTTCTCTTCCTCGCCAGCGTCCCGCCCGTCGGCTACGCCGTCTACGACGTGCAGCCTGTCGCCGCCGCTCCTTCAAACACCTCGCTCAAAGTTTCCGAGTCCTCGCTTGAGAACGCGCGTTACCGAATCAGCATAGACGGCGACGGCGACGTGTCGGGCATCTTCGACAAGACCCTCGACAAAGAACTGCTCGCCTCTCCCGCGCGCCTCGCCCTCCAGACCGAGACCCCCGACGAGTGGCCCGCGTGGAACATGGACTGGGACGACCGGCAGAAGCCGCCGCGCGGCTACGTCAAGGGGCCGGCGCGGGTCCGCGTCGTCGAGCGCGGCGCGGCGCGCGTGGGCGTGGAGGTCGAGCGCGAGGCGGAGGGCTCGAAGTTCGTCCAGACCATACGGCTCGCGGCGGGCGGGGCGGGCGACCGCGTCGAGTTCCACAACCGCGTCGAGTGGCGCACGGCCGCGGCCGCCCTCAAGGCCGTCTTCCCTCTCACCGCCTCGAACCCTGACGCGACCTACAACTGGGACGTGGGGACGATTGAGCGCGGGAACAACGACGAGAAGAGATTTGAAGTGCCTTCGCACCAGTGGTTCGACCTCACGGACCGCGGCGGCGGGTACGGCGTCACCGTCCTCTCCGACTGCAAGTACGGCTCGGACAAACCCGACGACCGGACGCTGCGGCTGACGCTTGTTTACACGCCGGGCTTAGGCCGCGGCGGCGGCTGGGAGTTCCACGACCAGACGACGCAGGACTGGGGGAGCCATGAGTTCACCTACGGCCTCGCCGCGCACGCCGGCGACTGGCGGCAGGGCCGCACCGACTGGCAGGCGCAGCGCCTCAACCAGCCGCTCATCGCCTTCGAGGCGGCGCGGCACGCGGGCGCGCTCGGCAAGTCGCTCTCGCTCCTCGACACGGGCGACAGTCGCGTGCGCGTGCTGGCTTTCAAGAAGGCCGAGGAGGGCGACGACATCATCCTCCGCATGGTCGAGCTCGACGGACGACCGGCGCGCGGCGTCCGCGTCAAGTTCGCCGGCCCCGTCGCGTCGGCGCGCGAGGTCAACGGGCGCGAGGAGCCAATCGGCCCGGCTACGGTCTCGCGCGGCGAGCTGGTCACGGACTTCGGCCCCTACCAGCTTCGCACCTTCGCCCTCAAGCTCGCGCCGCCCCGCGTGCGCCTCGCCGCCCCGCGTTCGCAGCCCGTCGAGCTGCCTTTCGACCTCAACGCCGCCGGCCCGCACGCCTCCCGACAGGCGGGCGCCTTCGACGCAGAGGGCCGCAGCCTGCCCGCCGAGATGCTGCCCTCGGAGATTCTTTACGCGGGCGTCCGCTTCCGCCTCGCCGCGGGCGGCAGGCCCAACGCGCTCGTGCCGCGCGGGCAGACGATAAAGCTCCCCGCGGGCGCGTTCAGGCGGCTCTACATCCTGGCCGCCTCTTCGGACGGCGACCGGCGGGCGCGGTTCCGCGCGGGCGACGAAGCGTTTGAATTGAACGTGCAACACTGGGGCGGCTTCGTCGGCCAGTGGGACAACCGGCGCTGGGTGGCGAAGGAGTGGCAAATCCCCCCGGACGCGAACCCGGAGGCGGCCGCGCGGCGGCGAGGGAAGATTGACCCTTACGCGGAGATGGCCGGCATCACGCCCGGCTTCATCAAGCGCGCACCGCTCGGCTGGTACGCGTCTCATCATCACCGCGCCGACGGCACGAGCGAGGCTTACGCCTACTCCTACCTCTTCGCCTACGCCGTCCCGCTCCCGCCCGGCTCCACGGGGCTGACGCTGCCCGACGACGACAAGCTGCGCATCCTCGCCGTCACCGTCTCGGACGAGGGCGCCGCCGTCACGCCCGCGCGCCCGCTCTACGACACCCTTGAGCGTTGAGGACAGAGAGCATGACCGAGCAGACTCTGGAACAACTGTGCGACGTGGCGAACAACCTTTACGAGAGGGGCTACGCGCACGGCTCGACCGGGAACATCTCCGCCCGCGTCGGCGACGACGTGTGGGTGACGCCGACCGGGCTACCCTTGCGCGGCCTCTCGCCGGACAAGCTGGCGCGCGTGGATTTGAGCGGGAACCTGCTCGACGAGAACAAGCCCTCGAAGGAGCACCCGTTCCACACGGCCATCTACAGGCGGCGACCCGAGGCGTGCGCCGTCGTCCACCTCCATTCGACCTACGCGGTCGCGCTCTCGTGCCTCGAAGACTTCGAAGGCGACCAGAGCCTTCAGCCTCTCACGCCCTACTACTACATGCGCGTCGCGCCGCTCGCCGTGCTCCCCTACTTCCGCCCCGGCTCGCACGACCTCGCCGCGGCCATCGAGCGCGTCGCCGCCGGGCACCACTGCGTCCTCCTCCGCAACCACGGCCTCATCTGCGCCGGCTCCTCGCTCTCCGAGGCGGCCGACCGCGCCGAAGAGCTTGAGCAGACGGCCCGCCTCCACTTCATCCTCCGCGGCGAGCGCACGCGCCAACTCTCCCCGGCCGACGTGGAAGATTTAATAAGCACCTTCAACAAGTGAAGGCGACGAGGGCCAGTGACCCCGAAGGGGTCGCAGACGATAGCCGGGGGCAAGTGAGGACGCGTGAGCGTCCGAGCGCCGCCCCCGGTATGGGCACGAAATAGAAT
>DATHBF010000307.1:0-9076 GCA_035296285.1 Pyrinomonadaceae bacterium
GCGGCGACGAAGACCTTCACGGGCCAGCTCCTGCACTTCTACATGCTGGCGGAGGCGCTCGCCGAAGGGGGCGCGCAACTCGGGTTCGAGGCCATCCCCGACTTCGCCGCGCGCGCCCTCTCCCTGCGCCCGCAGATCGAGCAGATGGTCGAGCGTTACGTCTTCATGGAGAACTGCGTCGTCGTCGGGCGCGGGTACGTCTACGCCAACGCATTCGAGATGGCCTTGAAGCTGATGGAGACCTGCTACGTCGTGGCCGAGCGTTTCTCGTCGGCCGACTTCCTGCACGGCCCGCTCGCCGTCGTCGAGCGCCACTTCCCCATCTTCGTCTTCGCGCCGCCGGGGGCGACAGAGCCGAGCGTCAGGGAACTGCTCTCGCGCCTCAAGGAGCTGCGCGCCGACACGTTCGTCTTCACGCCGGACGAGGCGATTGCGGGCCTCTGCACGCGCTCGGTCCGCTTGCCGCCCGAGATAACGGAGGAGCTTTCCGTCATCCCCTACATCATCCCCGCCCAACTCTTCGCCGCCCTGCTCGCCGACGCCAAGGGGCTCGACCCCGACGCGCCGCGCTCGCTCGCTAAGGTGACAAGAACGCTCTAGAGGTAATCGAGACTGACATGAAACTACTGATTCTCGGGGGGACGAAGTTCCTCGGCCGTCATCTCACGGAGGCGGCGCTGGCGCGCGGGCACGAGGTGACGCTCTTCAACCGCGGGTTGAGCAACCCGGACCTGTTCCGCGAGGTGGAGCAGTTGCGAGGCGACCGCGACGGCGGGCTCGACGCCCTGCGCGGGCGCGAGTGGGACGCGGTCGTTGACCCGAGCGGCTTCGTGCCGCGCGTCGTGCGCGCCTCGGCCGAGCTTTTGAAGGACGCCGTCGGGCTCTACGTCTTCATCTCGTCGCAGTCGGTCTACGCCGACTTCTCGGGGCGCGTGGACGAGGAGACGGCCGTCGGCAAGCTCGAAGACGAGAGCGTCGAGGACCCGGGCGGCAGGGCTTACGGGCCGCTCAAGGCCCTTTGTGAGCGCGCGGCCGAGGAGGTGATGCCGGGGCGCGTGCTCTCCGTGCGCGCCGGGCTGATTGTCGGGCCTTACGACCCGACGGGGCGCTTCTCCTACTGGACCCGCCGCGTCGCGCAGGGCGGCGAGGTGCTCGCGCCGGGCGACCCCGAGAGGCAGGTGCAGTTCATAGACGCGCGCGACCTCGCCGCGTGGCTGCTCCTGATGGCCGAGTCGAGGCGGGGCGGGGTCTTCAACGCGACCGGCCCCGACTACAGGCTGACGATGGGCCGCTTCCTCGAAGTTTGCAGGGAGGTGGGCCACAGCGAGGCCCGCATCAACTGGGTGGACGAGAAATTCCTGATAGAGAGGGGCGTCGAGCCGTGGGGCGAGCTGCCGCTGTGGCTGACCTCCGACAACGCGGGCTTCCGCAACTTCCTGGCCGCCGACAACAGCCGCGCCCTCTCCGCCGGCCTCACCTTCCGCCCCCTGGCCGAGACGGTCCGCGACACCCTCGACTGGCAGAAGTCGGGCGAGCCGCCGACGACGAAAGACGGCGTTCCCGTCCCCGACGCCACGCTCAAGCCCGAGCGCGAGCGCGAGTTGTTGGAGGAGTGGGATAAGCGGACGCGGTAGCCTGCGCCGCGCGCGCGGGCGGCGGCGGGTTCCCGACCCAATTCCGAGCGGGCTCAGTGCGAGATGTATTCGTGGAGCAGTTGGAGTTCGGCGCCCTGCTCGCTGATCTCGACGCGCATGATGTCGCGCATCGAGAGCATGCCGACGAACCTGTCGCCGTCCACTACGGGGAGGTGGCGGCTGCCGACGCGCTCCATCCGCTCCAGGGCCTCGTGCGGGGTGTCGGCGCAGTCTATGACGGCGCGCGGCTCGCTCATCACGTCGCGGATGGGGACCGAGGCGGGGTCGAGCTTGCGGACGACGACGCGGTTGAGGAGGTCGCGCTCGGAGAAGATGCCGCGGAGCTTGTCGTCGCCGTCGAGGACGCAGACGGCCCCGATGTTGCGCGTCGCCATGTACTCGGCCGCGTCGAGGGCGGACGCCGTCTCGCGGACGAAGTAGGGCTCGCGGTCACACACCACACGCCTGATTGTAATCATCGGCCTCGAACTCCCTTCCCCTTGGATTTGGATTGGTCAGAGCAGGGCCGCATTATACAAACAGCCGGGCCGCCGTTAGAAGAGTTTTCTTCGCGCCGTCTGTCCCACTTTTCCCATTCCCGCGCGGCTAGTCGAAGAGCGAGCCCTGCGGGGTCGGGCGGCGGAAGGTGGAGAGCTTCTTGGCGTAGGCGCCGTCGTCGAGGTTGAGGCCGAGGCGCTTGCAGTGGAGGCGGAAGCTGCGCTCGATGACCTTCCAGTATTCGCCCTGGCCGCGCATCCGCTCGCCGAACTCACTCAAGTTGAGGCGGCCGCCCTTGGCCGTGCGCAGGCGCGTCAGCACCCGGTCGGCTTTGGTCGGCAGGCGTTCGCGGAGTCGCTGCTCGAAGTAGGGCGCGACGCTGCCGGGCAGTCGGAGGATGTTGATGAAGGACTGCGTGGCGCCGGCCTCTTTGGCGCGCTTGAGGAGCGAGGGGATGTCGGAGTCGCTGAGGCCGGGGATGACGGGCGCGATGGCGAGCCCGACGGGGACGCCGGCCGCCGCCAACTCCGCCATCGCGCGGAAGCGCGCCGCCGGCGAAGGCGCGAAGGGTTCGAGGGCGCGCGCCGTCTCGTCGTCGTCGAAGGGGATGGAGAAGAAGACGCCGGCCTCGGCCTCGCGCGCGAGCGCGGAGAGCAGGTCTATGTCGCGGCGGACGAGCGCGGACTTGGTGACGACGCCGACGGGGTTGCGGAACTCCAGGCAGACTTCGAGGCAGCGGCGGGTCAGCTTGTAGTGGGCTTCGAGCGGGAGGTAGGGGTCGGAGGTGAAGGAGAAGACGATGGTCTCCCCGCGCCAGGAGGGGCGCATGAACTCGGCGCGCAGCAGTTCCGGGGCGCGCACCTTGGCGACGATGCGCGTCTCGAAGTCGGTGCCGGCGCCGAAGCCGAGGTACTCGTGCGTGGGGCGGCTGAAGCAGTAGCTACAGGCGTGCGTGCAGCCGCGGTAGCAGTTGACGGAGTAGTCGAAGCCCACGTCGGGGCTGTTGTTGTGCGTGATGATGCGGCGGGTCTCGGTCTCCTCGAAGACCTCGACTTTCGACTCGGGCGGCTCGCCCACCCACTCGACCGAAGTGTTCAGCCAGGGGTTCGGCGGGTTCTCGACGTAACGCATAAAGATTCTCCCGTGCGGACGCGCCTTGGTCCGGCCGGAACGAAAGATAGACTGTCTCGGGAGTTTATTCGGGAGCGGTCAAAGTAGACGCCATTATAGCATTACTCTCTTCAACCGACGCACCAGGACTTTTTCACCCCGCATACGGAGATTTTCACTCCGCACAGCAAGACTCTCATCTTGAAGTAGTAGGTTTTTACGTTGTAGTGAACGGCTTTCACCTTGAAGTAGTAGGTTTTTACCTTAAAGTAATTGGTTTTCACGTTGTAGTCGTCGGTTCTGTATTTGTAGTAATTATATTTTGCGTCGTACTCATAGAATTAATTTATGTAGCGGTCCGATTTCACGTTGTAGTAATAGATTTTGTTTGTGTAATGGTCCGTTTTCGCGACGCAGAAATGCGTTTTCGTGCTGTGGAGAGAGCTTTAGGCGGTCCAGGCGACGAAGAAGAAGCGGTAGTGGTCGGGGTCTTCGAGGGTGACGAAGCGTCCGCCCCAGCCCTCGTCGGCCGGAGGGTTAACTTCGAGGCCGCGGGCGCGTAGTTGTTCGTAAAAATCGTCCACGTCTTCGACGGTGAGGAAGAAGTGGACGCCGCGGCCCCTGCGCGCCATCGCCAGGGGGACTTGGGCGAGCGTGACGCGGAGCCGGCCGGCGTTGAGGGTCGCCATCGGCGGCTCGGCCTCGGGCGCGTGCTCGACGATTCCGAGCCCGAGCCCACCCGAGTAGAACGCGAGCGAGTCTTCGAGGCTGTTCACTTCGAGGAACAGCAGGTCGAGCCCCTTGACGCCCGCCCCGCTCACGCGTACCTCAGCGCGAGGTAGACGCCGTAAGCGCCCCCCGCGACGCAGCACCAGAAGGCCAGCTCCTGCGCCCAGACGAGGCGGCGCGCGGGGTGCGTCGGCGCGACGGTCTCGCGCGCGAAGACGAGCGCGCCGTGGGCCATCAGCACGCCGAAGAAGACGACGCCGAAGCCGAGCAGCGCGAGCGGCCAGAGGAAGACGACGTAGTGCGCGCGGACGAGAAAGAGCAGGACGAGGCCGACGAAGATGCAGATGCCGGCGCCGACGATGCGGCCGCTTAAGGGGTCGGCCTTCGCGCCCGGCGTGGAGGCGGGGGTGTAGGCTTTGTACCGCGCCTGGCGGCGCTCGACGCGGTGGGCGTCGTAGGCGTTGCGCGCGTCGGCGTCGCCGAGGACGCGCCACGCCTCGTTGATGTTCTTCATCTCCTCCTCGTCGCCACCGCGGTCGGGGTGGTTGAGGCGCGCGAGGCGCTTGTAGCTGCGCTCGATGTCGGCGCGCGAGGAGTCCTCCTCGGCGCCGAGGACGCTGTAGTAGTCCTTCTCAGGCTCGGCCCCGTTCATCTCGGCGCCAATTCTATAACAGTTTCGGCCGGGGCGCGTGTGCTATGCTTTTCTCATGGCGCTTCAGTACAAGGCGGGCGACGACCTCGTCTTTCAGATGGAGAGCGGCTTCGGGCTCATCCGCGTGCTCGGGGTCGAGGGCGAAGGGGCGGGGGCGGTCTGGCACGTCCTCGTCTACGAGGATTTCTACCCGGACGTGGAGTCGGCCGAGGCGGCGCTCGCCAGCGGCCTCGAACTGGAAGTCCGCCGCGACCACCTCGCGCTCACCGAGCACGCCTTCGAGAAGACGCCGGCCGCGCGCCTCGGCAACCGGCCCGTCACCGAAAGGGAGTTGGAGGCGCGCCGCAGGTGGGAGCGGTCGGGCGGCGTCGTGCAGGACAGGTCGGTGTTGCTTTTGCTCGGAATGAGATAGTGACCCCGAAGGGGTCGCCGATAATAGCCGGGGGCCAGCGAACGCAAGTGAGCGCCGCCCCCGGCTATTATCGGTAGCCCCTTCGGGGCTAAAATTCTTGCTACTCGATCCCCTTGTCCTTCAAATCCTGCTCGACCGTCTCGCGGCTGCCTTCGGCCGTGTCGGGGGTGCGGCCGGGGTCGCCTGTGCGTTCCTTGTTGCCGCCGGGGGCGGTCGTGCTGTCGTGGCCGATGGCTTGGTCGTCGTCTCGCTTCTCGTCTGCCATGTTCTCTCCTTGGGCTCTAGGGCTTGAGGACGATCTTGATGCAGTCGTCCTGCTTGTTCTTGAAAGTCTCGTAGCCGGAGGGCGCGTCTTCGAGCCGCATCCGGTGCGTGATGACGAAGCTGGGGTCGATGTCGCCGTTCTGGACGCGTTCGAGCAGCGGACGCAGGTAGCGGTGGACGTGCGTCTGCCCCATCTTGAACGTCAGCCCCTTGTTGAAGGCCGGCCCGAACGGGAACTTGTCGAGGAAGCCGCCGTAGACGCCGGGCACCGAAACGGTCCCGCCCTTGCGGCAGGCCATGATGGCGCCGCGCAGGGCGTTCGTGCGGTCGGTGGCGAGGAAGAGGGCCGTCTTGACGCGGTCGTAGACGGCGTCCACGGTCGTCCCGTGCGCTTCCAGGCCCACGGCGTCGATGCAGGAGTCCGGCCCGATGCCGCCCGTCTTCTCGCGCAGCGCGTCGTAGACATCGACCTTCGTGTAGTCGAGCGTTTCGGCGCCGGCCTCCTCGGCCATCTTCAGGCGTTCGGGGAAGCGGTCGATGGCGATGACGCGCTCGGCGCCGAGCAGGAAGGCGCTGCGGACGGCGAACTGCCCGACGGGGCCGCAGCCCCAGACGGCGACGGTGTCGCCCGCCTGTATGTCGCAGTTCTCGGCGGCCATGTAGCCGGTCGGGAAGATGTCGGTCAGGAAGAGCACCTTCTCGTCGTCAAGCTCCTCGGGCACCTTCACCGGCCCCACGTCCGCGAAGGGCACGCGCACGTACTCGGCCTGCCCGCCCGAGTAGCCGCCCATCATGTGCGAATAGCCGAAGATGCCCGCGCCCGAAAAGCCGTAGACCTTCTCCTGCATCCACGCGTTCGGGTTCGTGTTGTCGCACGCGGAGAAGAGCCCCTTCCGGCAGAAGAAGCAACCGCCGCACGCGATCGGGAAAGGCACGACGACGCGGTCGCCGACCGAGAGGTTCTTGACGGCCTCGCCCAGCTCGACGACCTCGCCCATGAACTCGTGGCCGAGGATGTCGCCCTTGCGCATCGTTGGGATGTAGCCGTCGTAGAGGTGCAGGTCCGACCCGCAGATGGCCGTCCGCGTGACCTTCAAAATGGCGTCGCGCGGGTTCAGAATCTTCGGCTCCGGCACGTCCTCGACCCGCACGTCGTTCTTGCCGTACCAGCAAAGTGCTTTCATTCAACACTCCTCATTTCGGATTGCGGATCGCGGACTGCGGAGATAACAACTCCTGAGTCGTTAACTCCGCAGTCCGCAACCGCAAATCCGCTGTCGGATTGGCTTCAGGCATTGGCGGCGCGGCCCGAGGTCTGGCCCTCGGTGGTGGCCGTCTCGCCCGTCTCCATGAGCTGCTTGAAGCGGCGCAGGTCTTCGTCTATCTGCTGCTCGGGGTTCTCGCCGAAGAGGCGCGCGACCAACGCCCCGAGCTTGCCGCCCGGCGGGTCGTACTTGAGGACGACGCGGACGACCGTGCCGCGGCCCCCGGCGGCCTGCTCGAAGTGGACGCTGCCGGCGCTCGCCACGTCGGCCCCTTCGAGCGTGCGCCAGGCGATCATCTCGCCCTCCTTCTCGTTGTAAATCTCGGCGTCCCACTCGACGCTCGTCCCGGCCGGCGCCTTCGCCACCCAGTGCGAGGTCTTCTCGCCCGTGACGTGAACCGATTCGAGGTGGTTCATGAAGCGCGGCAGGTTCTCGAAGTTGCGCCAGTAGCGGTACAGTTCCCCGGCCGGGCGGTCGATGGTGACGCTCTTCTCAAGCTTGGTCCCGCGCTCGGCCGGCACCGAGACGTTATCGCTGTTGCGCAGGCCCTCACGGCCCGCCGTGCTGTAGTCCATCGCCGAGTAGACGCTGCAATGGCCCGTCACGCCGCGCTGGACGAGCGCCGCGCCCAGGAGCGCCAGGGCGATGCCGCCGAGGCTGCCCCGCGTGGCGCCGTAGACCGCCAGCGCGCCGCCGCCGACGGCGCAGGCGATACGCTCGTACTGCCCGACGTTCGTCGTGGAGCCCGTCTGGCCCGCACTCTGCCCGCCCGTCAACTCCGACACATCCTGCCCGGCGGCAGTCAACCTCTCTTCAATTGTTGCCATCTCTCACTTCTCCTCTTGCTATCGTTTTCAGGACACCCCGGCCGCAGGACAGAACTCGGCCTGTCCGAAAACGGCTCGCCAAAAGTTGTCTTCAACGGGGGTGATTCAAACGACGTGCCGGGAGTCTTCGGCGAGGCGCGAGTCGGGCGCGAAGCCGCGCTCGCCGAGGCAGAGCGCGAGGGCTTCCGCGAGGGGCGGCAGCAGCGCGCCGTGTCGGCTGGCGAGGGCGCTGTAGGAGGGGCGCGGGGCGGCGAGGTTAAGCTCGCGCGTCGGGCGGGCTTTGACGAGCGCGGGGTCGAGGCCGGCGAGCGAGGCGGCGAGGCGCGCGAACTCGGCCCAGGTGACTTCGCCCGCGTTCGCCAGATGCCAGACGCCTCGCTCGCCGTCAATCAGCAGGTCGAGGCTCGTGTTCACGAGCTGCGGGACGTAGGTGGGCGAGACCGTCGAGTCGTCGGCCGCGACGAACTCCGCGCCGCGCGAGAGCGCGTGCAGGACGGCGTGTACGAAGTTGTGCTCGTCCCACGGGCCGAAGAAGGCGCTCGTGCGGACGACGAGCGCGGAAGGCAACGCCTCCAGGACGAGCCTTTCGGCCTCGGCCTTGCTCCGCCCGTAGACGTTTAAAGGCCCCACGGCGTCGTCCTCAAGATAAGGCTCGCGCCTCGCGGCCGCCTCGCCGAAGACGAGGTCCGACGAGAAGGTGAGCAGCCTCACGCCGCGGCGCGCGCAGGCCCGGGCCAGCGTCTCCGGCCCCTTCGTGTTCTCGCGGAAGCAGGCTTCGGGCTCGCGCTCGGCGTCGTCAACCCTCACGTAGCCGGCCGCGTTCACGACGGCCCACGGCTCGTGCTCGTCCAGGGCCCTCTCGACCGAGTCGCCGTCGGCGATGTCCATGTCGGCGCGCGAGAGCAGCCTGTACGAGAGGCCGCGCACGCCCGCGAGCCGCGCGAACGCGCCGCCGAGCGTCCCCGTCGCACCCGTGATGAGAAGCGGCCTCGCGGCGCCCCTCGCCCGCGGCTCATCTGCGCGTTCGCGGCGCGTGCGCGAGCGGAAGGGCGGGTAGGCGAGGCGGTCCATGCGGCGCCACCAGCCCGGCGTGTCGAGCAAGGGGTCTTCGGGCGCGCGCCCCGCGGTAAGCTCCTTGAGCATCCGGGCCAGCGCCGTCGGCCTCGGCCTCGGCGAGCGCACGTCGTAGGCGCCCGGCTCGTACCTCCCCGCGTTGCAGGTCGCGAGACTGTCCCAGTCGCAGGAGCCGAACAGCGCCCACGCCGTCACGGCGCGCACGTCCGCGCCTTCGTCGCGCAGCGAGCGCGCGGCCGACCAGACCTCGTGGAGCCAGCGCATCTGCTCCTCGCGCGTGCAGCCGATGTGCGCCTCAGTGACGGCCAGCGGCAGCCCGTAGCGCGCCCACGCCTCGCGCAGCAGGACGCGCGGCCCCGCGGCCCCTTCGGCGCAGACGCGCACGGCCTCCACGTCCGCGTAGCGGTGCCGGCCGTTGCTGCCGTGCGTGTGGGGCGGGTAGCGTTCGAGCCGGTCGTCGAGGAAACGCTCGCTCGTCACGTAATGGTTGACGCCGATGATGTCGGGCGGGCAGGGGTTCTCGACGAACCAGGCCAGCTCGCGTCGGCCGACGCCGGCCCACCGCAGGTAATCCCACATCGCGTGGCCCGGCGTGACGCGCCCCGCGAGCA
>DATHBF010000308.1:0-16727 GCA_035296285.1 Pyrinomonadaceae bacterium
ATGAGGGGCTCGGGCGGGTGGACGCCGGCCGCGGACATGCCCGTGGCGACGTGGACGAGCATCAGCGCGAGGTAGAGGCCGAGGACGAGGCGCAGGCCGCGGCGGGCGAGCGCGACGTGAGAGAAGCGGTAGAGCGTGTAGGCGACGAGGGCGCCGACGACGAGCTTGGTGACGAGGAAATGGGCGTCGCCCAAATTTAAGAGGTAGGCCATCAGGCCGTTGCCCTCGGTGGCCGCGCCCGTGCGCACCCAGACGAGCGTGAGTTGCGCGTCGAGCCAGTTCAGGCAGAAGAGCAGCAGGCATTTAGAAAAGGCGCTCATCGAGGTCTCTATCCCCTCCCCGGCCAACCCGGTTTAACTCTCGCCCCCTGAAACGACCGAACCCCCAGTCCGGGGACTGGGGGTTCGGCCGCACCAAGGGAAGAAGCAGAACTCTCTAACGCTACGAGGGAGTGATAGTCACAATGGGCGCCGACTTCCAGACGCGGCGCGGCGGGCCGTCAATTCTTCTGCTTGATGAGCGCGTAGACGGCCTCCACCTCGGCGGGGACGCCGGCCGTCAGGTTCTCGGCGCCGGTCTCGGTGACGAGGACGGTGTCTTCGAGGCGCATGTGTATCTGGCGGTCGCGGAACTCGATGAGGGGCTCGACGTTGAAGACGACGCCGGGGCGGAAGGGGAGGTCGAAGGACTCGGAGCCCACGTCGTGGACCGAGAGGCCGACGTGGTGGCCGACGTAGCGGCCGAGCGCCATGAACTGTGGAAGGAAGCCGTGCTTCTTGTAGACGGCTTCGGACACGTCCTGGAGCTGCTTGACGGTGACGCCCGGCTTGATGGCGGCGATTATCCGGTCGCGCGCTTCGAGGATGCAGCGGTACATCTTCTCCTGCTCGGGCGTGAAGGCGCCCGACACCGGCCACGTCCGCGTGATGTCGGAGGTGTAGTAGTCGTAGTCGGCGCCGTAGTCCATCAGCACCACGTCGCCCGCCTGCATCTGCCGGTCGTTGCGCGCGTAGTGCCAGGTGACGGTGTTCGGCCCCGAGGCGACGATGGGCGTGAACGCGTGGCCGCGCGCGCCGAGCCTCGTCATCGCGGCGAAGGCGGCGGCCTCAAGCTCGTACTCGTACATGCCGGGGCGCGTGCCCCTGATGGCCGCCTTCACGCCCTCGGCTCCGACGCGCCCGCTCCTGCGCGTGCGCTCGATCTCGTAGGGAGTCTTCACCCAGCGCAACTGGTCGAGCAGCGGGTTTACGTCGGCCTGTTCGAGGCCGGGCAGCAGCTCGCGCACGCGCGCGGCCACCTGGCTCGTCGGCGACGTGAAGCGGTAGAGCGGGTGCGCGGCCAGGGCGCGCTCGTGCGAGACGATCTCGCCGCGGCCCATCTGGAGCGAGTCGGGCGGCGTGAGTTGGAGGTAGACCTTGCGCGCTCCCGCGGCCGACGAGGCGAGCGCCGCGGGCAGCGACTCAAGAGGCAGCGCCTGCGTCACCCCGTAGACCTCGGCCGCGCCCGCGCGTTCGAGCAGCCCCGGCCCCTCGACCATCACCTTCACCGCCCCCCTCTTCTCCGCGAAGACGAGGGCCTGCTTCGTCTTGCCCACCAGCAGGAGCACCGCGCCCGGCTCCTCGATCCCCGTCAGGTAAAAGAAGTCCGGCGACTGCCTGAACTTCACCGCGTGGACGTGCGGCTCGCCCGCGACGACCAGCACCAGCCCGTCGCCTATGCGCTCGAACAGCCGCGCCCGCCGCGCCGCGAACTCCGCACGGTCGAACCCCTGCGCGGCGGCCGACACTGAAAGGACGAAGCAGAAGACCGCGAGAAGTAAAGTGGGGAGGAGCTTGAGCACCGAGCGACGCATAATGTGCATAGGGGACCTGCCGGTTGAGTTTAAAGGTGAAAGATTACCGACTTCCGATTCAGTTCGATGAAGTCGAACGTGACGAAGCCTTCCGCGACCTTTTCAATATTCGAGAGGAAGATGGTTTCCAGTTCCGAATTGCTTATGTTGCCGGTCGAAATCAGAAGTAGCTTGTAAGGCTCGTGGCTCAGGAGAAAAGAGTTCACGAAATCGGCGTCCTTAGTGATGACGGTTAGCTCGTCTCGGGCCGAGATTTCGTTGATTAAGCCGTCGGTAGTCCGGTTGCCGAGCGGCAGGTCGAGCGTGTGAACGGCCTCGTGCCCTGCCTCTCGCAGCAGCCGTGCCAGGCGGCGCGGGAGTTGGGCGTCAACGAGGAACTTCATGCCAGCGTCGGCTCGATCCTCTTGACGCTGCTGAGGCGCGTGGCGAAGGAGAGGGCCGCGAGGATGTCCTCGCGCTCAAGGTCTTCGTAGTCGGCCAGAATCTCGTCGGGCGTCATGCCGGAGCTGAGCAGTTCGAGAATCGTCTCGACGGGGTAGCGCAGGCCGCGTATGCAAGGCTTGCCGTGGCAAATGTCAGGGTCAATGGTAATGCGCTCGGCCAGTCTCATAAGGCTCATTCAGCCGAAATCATAGCACACGGGCTGGCGGCTTCGGCCCTACGAGGCGGCGGCCTCCTCGGGGGTGATGATGCGGAGGCGGGGGGAGTCCTGGAGGACGCGGGTGCCGGGCGGGACCGAGTGGGTGAGCCAGACGTTGCCGCCGATGACGGAGCCGCGGCCGATGATGGTGTCGCCGCCGAGGATGGTGGCCCCGGCGTAGACGACCACGTCGTCCTCGATGGTCGGGTGGCGCTTGGTGTGGCGGACGAGGCGGCCGTCCGCGTCGCGGTCGAAGGAGAAGGCGCCAAGCGTGACGCCCTGGTAGAGCTTGACGTTCGCGCCGATGACGGCCGTGCTGCCGACGACGACGCCCGTCCCGTGGTCAACGAAGAAGCCGGGGCCGATGGTCGTCGCCGGGTGGATGTCGATGCCGGTGCGGTGGTGCGCGTGCTCGGTCATGATGCGGGGGATGAGGGGCACGCCCAAACGATGCAGCTCGTGCGCGAGGCGGTAGACGGTGACGGCGTAGACGCCGGGGTAGCTGAAGATGATCTCGTCGTAGCAGACGGCGGCCGGGTCGCCCTCGTAGGCCGCCTGCACGTCGATGGCGAGCAGTTCGCGCACGGCCGGCAGGCGCGCGAGGAACTCTTCGGCGCACTCGGTCGCCTGGCGCTCGGTGACGGGGCAGGCGTCATCGAGGCGCTCGCCGTGCGTGACGGCGCGGCCGACCTGCTCGGTCAGCGTCTCGTAGAGCCAGGCCATGCGCGACTCGACGTGCAGGCGGAGGCTCGCGCCGGTCAGCCCTTGCGCGCCTGTGTAGCCGGGGAAGAGAAGTTCCTGAAGCGCGTCGAGCATGAGGACGGCCTCGGCGCGCGAGGGCAGCGGCCGGCGGTCGAGGTGGTGAATCTTCACGCCCTCGCCCGAGTAGGACTCGACGAGGTGGCGGGCCGCTTCGCTGACTTTGTAGTTCATGAACTCAAGTAGACGGTAGTCGGCGGACGGTGGTCGGTAAAAGAAAGGCGAAGCCTACCGTCTACTGACCACCGTCTACCGGCTACTTCATTCGATCTCCACCCCGCGCTCTTTGGCGATGCCGCGGGCCTTCATGATGATGTCGTCGTCGGGCGGCTCGGTCCCCTCCATCCAGGCCGCGACCTCTTCGACGGGGCGGCCGAGGGCGACGGCGAACTTCTCGTTGTCGGATTCAAAGCCGCCGTCGCGCAGCCTCCTCAGGAGCGCGAGCCCGCCCTGCACGTCGAGGCCCCGGTCGTCGAGCGCGTTCTGTTGGTTGTCGAGTTGGTTCTCCGCTTCAGCCATTTTGTGCCCCCTGTTGTTGGTCTCCCTCGGTCGCCGTGTACCCGAGGTCCTGAATCTTCTTCATGAGCGTCGTCTGCTGCACGGTGTTCTCGTCGAACTCGACGTAGGCCGTCTTGCCGCCGTAGGTCACGTCGGCCTTCCTGACGCCGGCCGTCTCTTCGAGCGTCTCCTTGATGTCCGCGGCGCACGACTCGCAGTGCATGCCCTTGATGTGGAACTCCGCCTTCATCACTCGGCTCCCCCTCAAGTCTGATTGTTGCCTTAGAACCGTTGGCGCGTATTATATCGCACGCGGCGGCGCGCGAGCCACGCGCGGGAGGCTTGGCGGGGTTTGGAAGGGAAGGCGGGCGAGGGCGAGACGGTCGCGGGCGCGCTGCGAGAGGCGGCGGCCCGGCTGCGCGCGTCGGGCATCCCTGAGCCGCGGCGCCAGGCCGCGTCGCTCCTCGCGCACGCCGTAGGCCGCGACACGACCTTTCTCATCACGCACTCCGACGACGCGCTCCCGGCCGAACAGCTCGCGCTCTTCCGCTCCTTCGTCGCGCGCCGCGCCGCGGGCGAGCCCTCGCAGTACATACGCGGCCGGCAGGAGTTCTACGGGCTCGACTTCGAGGTCACGCCCGACGTGCTCATCCCGCGGCCCGAGACCGAGCTGCTGGTCGAGACGGCGCTCGAACTTTTGAAGGGGGTCCGCTCGCCTTACGTCTGCGACGTGGGCACGGGCTCGGGCTGCATCACGGTCGCGCTCCTCGGCGAGCGGCGCGACGCGCGCGCCCTCGCCCTCGACATCTCGCCCGCCGCCTTGCGGGTAGCCGAGAGAAACGCCGCGCGCAACAACGTCGCCGACCGCGCCCGCTTCCTCGTCTCGGACTGCTTCGACGCGCTCCGCGACACGGGCGAAAGCTTCGACCTCATCGCTTCAAACCCGCCCTACGTCGCCGAGGCGGAGATGGAGACCCTCCAGCGCGAGGTGCGCGACTACGAGCCGCGCGCGGCGCTGACGCCGGGCGGCGACGGCCTCGCGGTCGTCCGCCGCCTCGTCGCGGACGCGCCCCGCTTCCTCAAGCCCGGCGGCCACCTCCTCATCGAAATCGGCTACGGCCAGCACGAGCGCGTCCGCTCGCTCGTCGACCCGCGCGCGTGGACGCTCGTCGGCATCCGCGAAGACCTGCAAGGCATCCCCCGCACCGTCGTCCTCCGCTCGGCCCTGTAGCCGCTCCTCCGCGGCGCGTGTTAGAATGCGCCAAAAATTCCCGACGGACGACAGTTCTTATATGGATAAATTTCGCATCAGCGGCGGCCGCCCCTTGAGCGGGCGCGTGACCATCAGCGGCGCCAAGAACTCGGCGCTGCCGTGCATAGCGGCGGCCATCCTGACCGGCGAGACCGTGACGCTGCACAACGTCCCCTACGTGCGCGACTGCCTGACGCAGCGGCGCCTGCTGGAAGATTTGGGCGCGACCGTGCTCGTGCCGGACCTCCGGACGCACAAGATAACGGCCTCTAAGATCGAGCTCTTCGAGGCGCCTTACGACCTCGTGAAGACGATGCGGGCGTCGGTGCTCGCGCTCGGGCCGCTGCTGGCGCGCTTCGGCAAGGCCAAGGTCTCTTTGCCGGGCGGGTGCGCCATCGGCACGCGGCCGATTGACATGCACCTCGAAGCGTTGAAGCTGCTCGGCGCGCAGGTCAGCCTCGAAGAGGGCTACGTCATCGCGCGCGCGCCGAAGGGTGGGAGGCTCCTCGGCTCCGACGTTCACTTCCCCAAAGTGACGGTGACGGGGACGGAGAACCTCCTGATGGCCGCGACCCTGGCGCGCGGCACGACGCGCCTGCACAACGCCGCGCGCGAGCCCGAGATAGGCGACCTCGCCGACCTCCTCAACCGCATGGGGGCGCGCGTGCGCGGCGCCGGCACCGAGACGGTAACGGTCGAGGGCGTCGAGCAGTTGGGCGGCGCCGAGCACACCATCATCCCCGACCGCATCGAGACGGGCACCTTCATCGTCGCCGCCGCCATCACGGGCGGCGAGCTTGAGATAAAGGACTGCCAGCCCGAACACCTCACGGCCGTCGTCGAGAAACTGCGCGCGGCGGGTGTCGAGATTGAAGAAGTGAACCCGACGACCCTCGCCGTGCGCCGCTCGGCCGGGGGGCTGAAGGGGCGCGACGTGGCGACGGACCCGTACCCCGGCTTCCCGACCGACATGCAGGCGCAGTACATGGCGCTGATGACGCAGGCCGAGGGCGCGGCGCGCGTGACGGAGACCATCTTCGAGAACCGCTACATGCACGCCTCCGAGATGCAGAGGATGGGCGCGCGCATCAGGATTGAAGGGGGCACGGCCGTCGTCGAGGGGCCGGCCGCGCTCGCGGGCGCGCGCGTGCAGGCTTCGGACCTGCGCGCCTCGGCGTGCCTGGTGCTCGCCGGGCTCGCGGCGCGCGGCGAGACCACCATTGACCGCGTCTACCACATAGACCGCGGCTACGAGAAGATCGAGGACAAGCTGCGGGCGGTCGGGGCCGAGATCGAGCGCCTGCGCGAGTCGGTCACGGCGCAGCTCCCGCCGGTGGAGACGGTGGTCGCATGAGGGACGAGTTGAACGAGTACGTGCTGGCCCTCGTGCTGACGGCCGTGCTCGTCTGGTACACGTACGTGAGCCCGTCCTACTCGCCCGCGCGCGCGCCGCGCCGCGTGTTGCCGGACGAGAGGGGGAGCGGCGGCGGCGCGGACGAAGAGCTTGACTGGCCGGAGTATCTGGAGGAGGTGTGAAGGGAGATGAGTCAGGACTGCATCTTCTGCAAGATAGTGGCGGGCGAGATACCGTCGAAGAAAATCTACGAGGACGAGCGGGCCTTCGCCTTCCGCGACATCAACCCGCACGCGCCGACGCACGCGCTCGTCATCCCGCGCGCGCACATCGCCTCGCTCGACGCGGCCGGCGAAGCCGACGAGGCGTTGCTCGGCCACCTCCTGCGCGTCGCCGCACAGGTCGCGCACTCCGAAGGCCACGCCGAGGGCGGCTTCCGCACCGTCATCAACAACGGCGCAGACGCCGGCCAGACCGTCTTCCACATCCACGTCCACGTCCTCGCCGGCCGCCGCCTCTCCTGGCCCCCGGGCTAATCCGAAAACAGATTCAGCCTTCGTACTCGCGGAGCTTGCGGTAGAGGGTGCGGGCGGAGATGCCGAGGATGGCGGCGGCGCGCTCGCGGTTGCCGCCCGACTGTTCGACGACGCGGAGGATGTGCTGGCGCTCAAGCTCTTCGAGCGTGACGGGGGGGCCGCCGTCGGACTCCGGCTGCGCCACGTCGCCGCGTCCTTGCGCGCGGGCGGCCGCGGCGGGCAGGATGTGCTCGGCCTCGATGTGGTCGCCGTCCGAGAGGGCCGCCGCGCGTTCGAGCGCGTTGCGCAGCTCGCGGACGTTGCCCGGCCAGTCGTAGGTCGAGAGCCTGCGCAGGGCCTCTTCGGCGAGCGAGAGCGCCGGGCGGTTGAAACGCTCGCGGTAGAGCGTGAGGAAGTGCTCGGTCAGCGCCGGCACGTCCTCGGGGCGGTGGCGGAGCGGCGGGACGTGGAGCGAGATGACGTTGAGGCGGTAGAAGAGGTCGGCGCGGAAGCGGCCGCCCGTCACGTCTTCGGCGAGGTTGCGGTTGGTGGCGGCGATGACGCGCACGTCAGCCGCGCGGTCGCGCGTGGAGCCGACGCGGCGGAAGCGGCCCTCTTCGAGGAAGCGCAGGAGCTTGACCTGCGTCTGCGGCGGCATCTCGCCGACTTCGTCGAGGAAGAGGGTCGAGGAGTCGGCCGCCTCTATGAGTCCGCGCTTGGTCGAGGTGGCGCCGGTGAAGGCGCCGCGCTCGTGACCGAAGAACTCGGACTCGAAAAGCGACTCGGGCAGCGCCGCGCAGTTGACGGCGATCATCGGCGAGTCGGCGCGCAGAGAGTGCGCGTGGATGAAGCGCGCGAGCACGTCCTTGCCCGTGCCCGACTCGCCCGTGATGACGACGGTCGAATCCGACCGCGCGGCCGTCTCGGCGAGCGCGGCCAGGCCCTCCATGACGCGGCTGCGGTAGACGAGGGCGGACGTGTCCTCCGTCGAGACGGGGCGGACGGCGTCCTTGAGCGAGGCGTTCTGGCGGACGAGTTTCCGCTTCTCGTCGGCCTTGCGGATGACGGCCTCGATCTCTTCGAGCGCGGCCGGCTTCGTCAAATAATCGTAGGCGCCGAGCCGCATGGCCTCGATGCCGGTGGTCAAAGAGGTGTCGGCCGTCAGCATGATGACCTCGGGCGGGTCCTCCATCTTGCGTATCTCGCGCAGGGCTTCGAGGCCGGAGAGGCCGGGCATGCGGATGTCTAAGAGGACCACGTCGAAGTCAGATTTCGAGAGGGTGTCTAAAGCCTCCTCTCCCGAGGCGGCAGGCTGTGAGTCGAAGCCCATGCGGCCGACCTGATCGTTGACGAGTTTGCGCAGCACCGAGTCGTCGTCTACGACCAGGACGCGAATTTTTTTGCTCATAGTGGAGGCGACGCTACCTCACCAGACGGAGGGGCAAGATGGTCTAAAGTCGGGAGGGCATATTAACACTTGTCGGCGCCGCGGTGTCACTGCTTTTCGGGGGCGCGGCGAGGGAGCCAGAGGCGGAAGCGCGAGCCCGAGCCGGGCTTCGACTCGGCCGTCAGCGCGCCGCCTATGCTTTCGGCGTAGGTCAGCGAGATGGCGAGGCCGAGGCCCGTGCCGCGCCCCGGCTCCTTCGTCGTGAAGAAGGGGTCGAAGACGTGCGCCAGGACCTCGGGCGGGATGCCCGGCCCCTCGTCGCAGACCTCGACGAAGACGCGGCCCCCGTCGAGCGCCGTCCTGACCTCGATGTCGCCCTCGCGGCCGCGCACGGCGTCGAGCGCGTTCGAGAGCAGGTTGTCGAGAATCTGCCGGACCATCACCTCGTCGGTCGCCACCTCGCCCACCTGCGGGTCGAGCGCGAGGCGGAGGCCGGCCCCCGCCTCGCGGCCCCGCTCCTCGAAGAGTCGCGCCGTCTGCTCGACCACCCTGTTTAAATCGACGGCGCCGCGGCGGGGGCGCTTCTGGCTGGAGAGGTCGAGCAGCCCGCGCGTGATCTGCTTGCAGCGCAAAGCCTGGCGGACGATCTCTTCGAGGTAGTAAGTCCAGCCGCGCTCGTCCGCCGCGGCGGCCGTCTCGGGCGCCGCGCGCAGGTCGCGCAGCGTCGCCTCGGCGCAGGTCATGACGGCGGCCAGCGGGTTGTTTATCTCGTGCGCGACGCCGGCCGCGAGCTGCCCGATGGTGGCCAGACGGCGCGAGCGCGCGAGCTGCTCCTGCACCTCGGAGAGCGCCGTGATGTCGCTCCAGGTGATGACGCTCCAGTGAGTCTGGAGTCCGGGGTCGGCCGTCGCTTCGTTGACTCCCGACTCCGGGTTGGTGAGCGGGGCGACGGCGACGAGGTAGCGGCGGCCGTCCTCGGCCTGTAGCTCGAAAGAGCTGGTGGTGCGGGGCGGGCCGGGCTTCATGTGGTAGGAGGCGGCGCGCTCGCCGAAGAGGCGCGTGAACGCCTCGGCGCAGGTCATGCCGGCGACCTCCGAGGGGTGGAGGCCCATCGCCTCGGCGGCGGCCATGTTGCAGCGCGCCACCATCAGCCGGTCGTCGTGGACGATGATGCCGTCGGGGATGGCGTCGAAGGTCTGCTCCCAGACCCGCTTCGCCGTGCCGAGTGTTTCGAGCAGCCGCGCGTTGTCGAGCGCGAGCGCGGCCATGCCCGCCAGACCTTCGAGCTGTCGGCGGTCTTCGGGGTTGAGGCGGTGCGGCGCGCGGTAGCCGACGGCGAGGACGCCCAGGCCCTCTCCGCGCGCGACGAGCGGGACGAGCAGCAGGTCGCGCACGCCCTCGGCGCTGTGCAGGGGGAACTCGCTGGCGGGCAGGTCGCCCGCGAGGCCGCGGACCTCGATGACGGGGTCCGTGACCATCGCCGCGCGCTCGGCGAACTCGCCGCGCAGGGGCGTGACCAGCGGGCCGCCGCCGGGGTCCACGTGCTCGAAGCCGCTCATGGCGAGCCACGTGACCAGGCGCTCTTCGAGCGAGAAGCTGGCGATGCTGGCCGTGTCGGCGCGCAGCGCGCACCTGACGGTCTCGACCACGGTGTTGAGCGTCGCGGCGCTGCCCACGTTCTCGTCGCCTTCAGACATCGCCGATATCTTGCCAGAATCGCCCGCGAATGTCCCCCGCGGTGCGGGAAAGTTCGGCGTTGACGCCGACTGACCGAGACCCCTACAATCTTTGTGTTCGGTGTGCCCCCAACGGTCGGGAACAACCCGCCAAAGACTCTCCAGTCTTAAACAACTCACCGCCGCTTCCGCGCTGCAATCACACGCCCAGCGCCCCGCTGAAAGAGACTCTCATGCTTCAGACCCCCAAACTAAACAGACGACTGTCCGCCCTCTTCCTCCTCGCCGCGTCTCTGCTCCTGTGCGCGGCCCGCCCGCAAGCCCAGACCCACCTCTTCACGTCCATGTTCGAGAGGGAGGTTTATAACGTGGCGGTTGACCCGGCCACGAACCTCGTCTACGCGCCGTCGGGCTCGCATTGGGACGCCCGGCTCGGCGTGCTCGACTGGAGCCTCGGCAGCCCGGCTTCCGACGTGAAAGTGTCCTACATCCCCCTGCCGACGGACTCTTACCCGCTGGAGGTGGCCGTCAACCCGATGGCGCGGCGCGTCTACGCGACGGACTATTTTTCAAACAGGCTGCTGGTGGTGGACGCCGCCGCCGGCACTTACCTGACGGCCGTCGCGCTCGGCGCCCGGCCGAGGGACGTGGCCGTCAACGCCGCGACGGGCCGCGTCTACGTCACGCTCCCCGAGGCCAATCAAGTCCAGGTGATTGACGGCGGCACGAACACTCTTTCGGCGACCGTCGTGATGCCGGAGGGCTGCGGCACGCCTTACGCGATGGCGGTTGATTCTTCGTCGGGCCGCGTCTTCGTGACGAGCCTGGCGGGGTCGAGCGTCTGCGTCGTCGAAGGCGACGCCGTCGTGGCGACTGCCTACGTCGGTCGCGGTCCGTACAGCATCGCGGCGAACCCTGCGACCGGCCGCGTCTACGTGGCGAATAAGTTCGACGGGACGGTCTCGGTGATTCGCGCGTCGGACGCCTCGCACGAGGCCACCTTCACCGTCAGCTTCCTGGCGGACGGCGTGGCCGTCAACCCGACGACCGACCGCGTCTACGTCACGGACTCCTGGAGGCGGATGATACTCGTCATGGACGGCGACCCGGCGAGCGCCACCTACCACATGTCGCTCGGCTACGCGTGGGGGCCGGAACGCATGTACGACATCGCGGTGAACCCTTCGACGAACGTGCTCTACGTCGCCTCCGGCATGATGTTCGTCTACCACGACCCGCCGCCGAGCCCGGCCGCGCAGCTCGCCGCGCTCATCGAGAAGGTGCAGGGCATGAACCTCGCGCAGGGGATTGCGAACAGCCTCGACGCCAAGCTCGGCAGCGCCCGGGCCGCCCTCGACTCGGCGCGGGGCGGAGACGCGGGCGCCGCCTGTCACAAGCTTGAGGCGTTCGCGGGCGAGGTCCGGGCGCAGGCCGACAAGGGGCAGCTAACGCAGGCCCAGGCCGACGGACTCGTCCGGGCCGCCGACCGGATCAGGGCCGCGCTGGGCTGCGAGTGCAGCCGGTCGGTCAGCGCCAGTTGCCGATGAGGATGAAGGGCGCCCAGAAGTAGGGGTGGGCGAAGGAGGATTTGCCGCCCGCGGGCGCGGTGGCGTCGGCGGAGAGGCCGCGCCGCGCCGCGTCGCCCGAGGCTTCGGGGGCGCCGCGCAGCAGCGAGAGCTGCGCCTGCCGGAGTGCTTCGGACTTCGGCAGGCCCGACTGCTCGTCGCGCAGGCGGTAGAACTCCTGCATGAGCCGGCGCGTGCTGGCGTCGGCGACGGGCCAGAGCGAGGCGACGACGGCCTTCGCGCCCTGCCGCTGCGCGAGCACGCCGAAGCCCTCGACCTCCTTGCCGTCGGCGCCCGCGCCGCCCGTCGCCGTGTCGCAGGCCGAGAGCGTCAGCAGCTCGACGCCGCTGAAGAGGTTGAAGGCCGTCTTGATCTGCGCGAGCGAGAGCCGGCTGCCGTCGCCGAGGAGGAGGAACGAGTCGGTCTCGTTGCCGGGCTGGAACTGGAAGTGGCTGGCGACGTGGACGAGCGGGAACCGCTGGCGCAAGGCGGTCTTGAAGGCGTCCGCCGTGAAAGCCTCGTCCAAAGAAATCTTGCCGGGCAGCACGCCCGAAGCCGACAAAGTCACGGCCTCGTCCTTGATGATGCCGCGCAGCTCTTCGGGGACGGCGGGCAGCGCGGCGAAGTCGCCGTAAGACTTCGAGACCCCGAAGCCCAGTGCGCGCCAGCGCGCGCTCGGCTCGTCCTTGATGTGCGAGAGGCTGGCTTTAGTGAAGACGCTGTTTCGGTACTTCTCGACCATGTACTGCCGGCCGTCGTGCAGGGCCGCGACGGGGGCGTAGCGCAGCACGCCGTCGAGCGACCACATGATGGTCTCGGCCTTCGCCTGCTCCAAATCCTTGGCGATGGGGCCGACGACGACGCGGTAGAGGTCCTGGGCGGCCGGGCGCGGGTCGGCCGAGGGGTTCTGCAAGACTTCGCGGAAGGCGGCGACCTTCCTGTTAAGCTCTGCGGCCTTGATAGTGTACTCGCGCGCCACCTGCACGTCGGGCGTGATGAGGATGACGCTGTACTTCTCTTCGCCGACGATGGTGTAGACGGCGACGGAGCCGGCGCCGACTTCGCGCAGGCCGTCGGCGAGCGCCTGCGACTCGCGCACGTCCTCGACGCGGGCGCCCTGCCGCGTGTCGCCCAGCTCGGCCGAGAGCTTGTCGAGGAAGGTCTGGAAAGCCTGGCTCGCGGCGGCCAGCTCGGCGTCGAGCAGGGAGAGCTGCTTCTCGTCCTCGGGCGTGCGCGCCGTCTTCTGCAACAGCTCCGCGCGCACGCGGCCGCGCGTGGCGACGTGCTCGGACATCTCCTTGTACTGCCTGTCGGCGGCGGCCTCGGCGGGCGTGAGCGCAGCCGGGGCCGTGGCGGAGCCTCCCGAGTCGCGGCGGACGAACTGGTAGTACTCCTCGTCCTTGAGGAAGCCTATGACCTGCTGCGCCTCGGGCAGACGGCCCTGCTCGATGAGCAGCTCGGCGAGCCGGCGGTAGGTGAACTCGCGCGTCTTCAGGAAACTCTTCTGCGCCTCGCGGTCGAGCGGCGGCAGGGACGCGCGCACCTCCTGGTAGGCCGAGACGGCCTGCTTGCCGTAGAAGACGGCCGGGCCGGGCTTCGCCTGCGCGCGCATCGAGAGCATGAGGTTCGAGAGCGTGTCGCCCTCGCCCTTGCGGTTGGCCGTAGCGCGCTGGATGGCGAGCGACTGGTTGAAGTGGGAGAGGGCGCGCGGGTGGTCGCCGAGGGAGTGGTGGACGAAGCCGATGTTGTTGAGAGTGGTGGCCTCGCCCTCGCGGTCCACGGCGCCGCGCTGGACGCCGAGCGCGTGGTTCAGGTATTCGAGCGCCTTCTTCGTGTCGCCCTCTTCGAGAGCGGAGCCGGCGAGGTTGGAGAGTGACGGACCTATCTCGCGGCAGTTGCCCGTCGCCTCGAACACGTCGTGGGAGCCTTTGAAGGAGGCGCGCGCCTGCTCCCTGCGGCCGAGCGCGTCGTAGGAGAGCCCGATGTTGTTGAGGGCGACGGCCTCGCCGCGCCTGTCGCCGACGGAGCGGAAGAGCTTGAGGGCCTGCTCGTAGGCTTCGAGCGCCTGCCGCTCCTCGCCGCGCGTGCCGTGCGCGTGGCCGACCTGGTTGAGCGTGTAGGCGGCGCCGCGCGAGTCGCCCGAGGCGCGGAAGAGGGCGAGCGCCTGCCGGAAGTGCGCGAGCGCGCGGTCGCGGTCGCCGAGGGCGAAGTGGACGCGCGCGACGCCGGAGAGGGCGCGCGCCTCCTCGCGCGAGTCGTTGGAGGTGCGCAGAAGAGCCAAAGCGTCCGTGTAGTAGTCGAGCGCCTGCCGGCCGCGCCCGAGCGCGAGGCTGACGGAGGCGAGCGTCCCCAGAGTCGTCACCTGCCCGCGGTAGTCGCCTAAAGATTTGAAGTGTTCGAGCGCCAGCTCGTACTGCCCGATGGCCTTCACGTAGGCGGGCGCGTCGCCGTCCGTGAGCAGGGCGGTCGCGGCGGCGAAGACGCGCTCGGCGGGGAAGCGGCGGAGGTCCTGCGGAGTGGGCCTGCGCGCGGTGAGCCGGAACTCGTAGCGGCCGGGCGGCGCCCACTCGCGCCGCGAGCGCACCTCGATGGTGTAATAGCCCGCCTCCTCTATCTCGAAGAAGATGGGCTCCGGCCCCCACTCGCCGACGGGGCTGTCAATCTTCAGGAGGCGGCGGCCGTCCGGCCCGACGAGCGCGAGGACCACGTCCGCGCCCCGCTGGTCGTAGACGGCGCGGACGAACTGGCCGGGCTTGAGGTTGAGCCGGAAGGTGTGGACCATCCCGCCCGTGATGTCGCGCTCGATGGCCTGCGGCTCGAAGGGCGCCTGCGCGCGGGCCGTCGTGAAGGCGAAGGCCGGCAGCAGCGCGAGCGAGAGCAGCAGCAGCGCGGCGCGGGGAGCCGAAGGGGCGGGGGATTTGAGTGGGGGCATACGTGCTCGCCCTTGGAACGCGGGCGGGGCGGCGGAACGGCTTCGACGATGAAAAAGGAGAACGCGGCAGCGTAATTGCGGCGAGCCGGGCTGCGTGCCCGAACCGCTGCCGGGCGAAGACTGCGAAGACTCTATGGCCGCGCGCGGGCCTTGTCAAGAAAGGGGCGCCGTTTGAACGCGCCCCCGCCCTTCAGATAAACGTCTGATGCGCGCCGTTTTCCGGCTCCGCGCCGCCGCCGTCTCCCGCCCGCGCGGGTCGTCGGATTTTTCTTTCACATGGCGCCGCCGCCCGACTCACCCTGCGCCCGCCCCCGTCCCTCCAGAGCCTTTTCGCGCCAAACGGCAGCGGCACGGCCGTTGCCATCTCAAGGCAACGGGCGGTGTCCGAACGATGGAAGACTTACTGGCACAAACCGATTTGGAACGAAGAGAAGCAAGGAGAAGGCAGATCATGAAAAGGGTTCTGGAAGTTGTCGGGTGGCTCACGGCGGTCGCCCTCTTCGCCTTCGCCGGCCACGCGGTGCTGGCGGCGACCCCGCGGGCTCAGCAGCCGCAGGGCGTGCAGCGCGAGCGCGAGCGCAGGGCCTCCGAGCGCCCCGAGACCAACCCCGTCAGGATCGTGCGCGCGGCGCGCACCGTCTACGTCCGCGAGACCAGGCACCTCGACAAGACGTACCTCGAATACAAGCTCCAGAAGTACAACGAGCTGCGCGACTGGGACCTCTCGCTCGTCGCCGACGAGCGCGCCGCCGACCTCGTCATCAGCGTCGAGAAGACGCTCATGAACTACATCTTCACCGTCACCGACCCGCGCACCAGCGTCATCGTCGCCAGCGGCAAGTGCGTGGCCGTCAACGGCCAGGTGGCCGCCGAATACCTCGGCCGCGAGATCATCAAGAAGCTCCGCGACGTGCGCGCCTCCTCCGACCGCGGCCGGCGCCGCGACGCGCCCCGCCGCGACTCCGACGAAGAGGCGGAGAGCGAGTCTTAAAGGCGCGCGACCGCGCCACACGTCTACAGGCCCGGAAGACGCCGAAGGGCGGACACGAACGTTCGTGTCCGCCCTTCACTTTTTCCGGCGCGCCGGTGTTTCGGCTCAGTCGCCCCTGGGCGCGGCGGCGCGCACCTCCTGGGAGACGCCGGCCTCGTAGCCCTTGAAGTTGTCGTTGAAGCGGCGGGCCAGCTCGCGGGCCTTGGCGTCGTAGGCCGCGGGGTCACGCCAGGTGCCGCGCGGGTTGAGGACCTCCTGCGGCACGTCGGGGCAGGAGGTGGGGACGTGGACGCCGAAGAAGGGGTCGGGGCGCGTCTCGATCTGCGCCAGAGAGCCGTTGAGGATGGCGCGGATCATGGCGCGCGTGTGCTTGATGGACATGCGCTTGCCCTCGCCGTAAGGGCCGCCCGACCAGCCGGTGTTGACGAGCCAGCAGGCGGCGCCGTGCTGCTGAATCTTTTTGCCGAGCAGGTCGGCGTAGACGCCGGGGTGCAAGACCATGAAGGGCGCGCCGAAGCAGGTCGAGAAGGTCGCCTGCGGCTCGGTGACGCCGCGCTCGGTGCCGGCGACCTTGGCCGTGTAGCCGGAGAGGAAGTGGTACATCGCCTGCTCGGGTGTAAGGCGCGAGACGGGCGGCAGCACGCCGAAGGCGTCGGCCGTCAGCATGATGATGTTCGACGGGTGGCCGGCGTGGCCCTCGGGGACGATGTTGGGGATGCTCGTCAAGGGGTAGGCGGCGCGGGTGTTCTCGGTCTTCGAGGCGTCGTCGAGGTCGGGGACGCGCGTCGCGGCGTCGAAGGCGACGTTCTCCATGACGGTGCCGAACATGCGGGTCGTGCGGTAGATGTCGGGCTCGGCCTCGGCCGAGAGCTTGATGACCTTGGCGTAGCAGCCGCCCTCGAAGTTGAAGACGCCGTCGTCGCTCCAGCCGTGCTCGTCGTCGCCGATGAGGCGCCGCTCGGGGTCGGCCGACAGGGTGGTCTTCCCCGTGCCGGAGAGGCCGAAGAAGACGGCCACGTCGCCCGCCTGGCCGACGTTGGCCGAGCAGTGCATGGACATCACGCCGCGCTGCGGCAGGAGGTAGTTGAGGATGGTGAAGACGCTCTTCTTCGTCTCGCCCGCGTAAGAAGTCCCGCCGATGAGGACGAGGCGCTGCGAGAAGTCCATGAGGATGAAGGTGGGCGAGCGCGTGCCGTCCTTCGCGGGGTCGGCCTTAAAGGAGGGGAAGTTGATGACGGTGAACTGGGGCTCGAAGCTCTCGCCGTCGGCGGCGCCGTCGTTGATGAACATGGTGCGGGCGAAGAGC
>DATHBF010000309.1:0-2541 GCA_035296285.1 Pyrinomonadaceae bacterium
GGCCGACGGCCTCGGCGTACTTCAGGTAGGTGTCGATGGAGGCCACGACGACGCGCGCCTCGACCGTAATCAGGTCGATGCCGACGAGCGAGATGCGGACCCACGCGTCGATGACGATGCCCTTGTCCAGCACGCGGTCGAGCACGTCGATAAGACTGGTTCCGCCGGGTGCTCTCTCAACAGCCATGTGATTTGATTCCTCTCTCTAAAGAATGAGTCAGAAACTCGGCCCCGGCGCGCCCGGCCTTTCGAGGGCCGCGCCCGGCGTGGGCTTGCTCCGGCGAAGGGGCGGGAAGCCCCGCGAGGGGGTTTCTACGGAGGGGGGCGCTTGCTGCCTTTGCGCGGCGCCGAGCCGCGGGGGTAGGGGCGCGATTTAGAAGCGCGGCGCGGCGCGGCGGGCGCCTCCGCCTCGGGCTCCCCGGACCCGGCGTTGAGCTGCCGAATCTCGCGCTCAAGGGCCGCGACGCGCTCGCGCAGCTCGACGTTCTCGGCCTCGGCCTCGGCGGCGCGCGTCGTCAGGTTCGAGTCGTAGCGCCACCAGTTCAGCCCGATCTGCTCGGCCTTGTCTATCGAGCAGACGAGGAGGCGTATCTGCAACGTCAACAGCTCGACATTCGCCAGCGAGACCTTGATGTCGCCCGCGATGACCAACCCCTTGTCGAGTATGCGGTCGAGCACGTCCACCAGGCCGGGCGGTCGCGCCGTGATTAAGCTCGTTCGCTCGCTTGACAACTCGCTAGCTCCCTTTCGAGCGGGGGCAGCCTCGTTAAGACTCTCGAAAGGCCGCCGAGTGAGACTGCTTTAAATCAACTTTCCTATCGGGCCTAAATCAAGGTTCAGGTCTTCGTCTTCGAGCCCGAACTGCGCCTTCAGCTCCGCCATCTTCGCTTCGAGCTTCATGAGCGCGAGCCCCAGCTCCTCGACCTGCTCGTCGGAGAGCCCGCCGCCCTCCATCCTCCGGACGGCCTGCTTTTCGAGCAGGCGGCGGATGAGCTCTATCAGGGTCAGGACGAGCTTCGCCAAACCCTGCTCGACCGAGCGCGAGTCGAGGTTGATGCGCTCGGGCAGGGCGTCGGCGACGCGCCGCAGCTCTTCGGCGAACGCGGCCGCGTGCTCCGTCTCGACTTCCGGGCTGACCGGCGCAGGGGAATCAGGGGGAAAGTTCTCCACAAGAGTACCCCGTAACAGTTATTCGTGTCTACAGGCTAAAACCCGATGGCGGACATTCTAACAGAAGCGCCGCCGCGCGCCTTCTTCAAGACCGCGGCCCGCTGAAGTTGTAGGGCGGCCACGGCCCGCTCGCCATCAGCCGCAAGTCTTCCCGCTCGCGCCCGAGGGCGCGCACGCGCTCGCGGTATTCTTCTTCGCGGCCCCGCTCTATCAGGTGAGCCGCGCGCACGACCAGACTCCCTTTCGAGTTGACCTGAACGGACGACTCGCGCGAGAGCCCTTCCAGCCGCGAGGCGAGCGCGGCCGCGACCCCCTCGGCGCGACTCCTCAACGCCTCTTCGCCCAAAACCTCGCGCCGCTTCGCCAGCAAAAAGGCCGTCCCCGCGCCCGCCGACGGACTCCCGCCGGCCTCCCTCTCGTCATCCTCCACGCCGGCCGCCGCCTGCCCGCCCGCGTCCCAGATGACCTTCGCGCCCATCTCGACGCAACCGCGCACGCGCTCCAGGGCCGCGACGAGCGACGCCTCCTGCTTCGCCACGTAGGCTTCGAGGCGCGCGCCCTCCACGAGCGTGCCGAAGCGGAAGGGCAGGGGCGTCGAGCGCGCGAGCGCCAGCGCGTTGACGCGGTTGTGCTCCGCCACGTTCTCGCGCGTGGCCGGCACGGCGTCCCCTTCAAACTCGCTGACGAGGACCGCCAGCGCGCCGCGCCGCACGAGCATGAGAGGCGAGCCCCCGACGCCGGTCGCTTCTTCAAAAGCCTCGGCCGCCAGCTCGTCGCCCGTGCAGTAGGCGTAGAGCCGCATCACTCGCCGCCTCCGGGCGCGAGGCCGCGCAGGTATTCGAGCCGCCGCTCGCGCTCGCCCAACACCTTGTTGACCGTCTCGACCGAGCCGAGCAGCACGTTCAGCCCCACGTAGATGAGGTCTATGTCGGCCACGGCAATCGTCACCTCGCCCGCTATGACCAGCCCGCGGTCGAGCACGTGGTCGAGCGTCTCCAGAAGCGACAGCTCTTCCTCCTCGTCGAGAATCAGCTCTGCGTCCGTCATACTTGCTTCGCCTGTTCGGCGACGAAGTTGTAAGGCGGCCATGGCCCCGTCAACTCGAAGCTGAAGCCGAGCGCGGCGTGCTCCTCGGCCAGCCGCTCGGCCTCGGCCCTGAACTCCTCGAACCTCTCGCGCGCGACGAGGAAGGCCAGCCGCGCGGCCACCTCGCCCGGCTCGTCGCGCTCGCCCTTGAGCGTGCGCAGCCGCGCCGCGCCGTCGCTCACGCGCCCGAGCCCCGCCTCCGTCTCGGACGCCACGCGCTTCGTCTCGGCCCGCGCCTCCTCGTCGCGCAGCGCGTCAATCTTCTTGCGCAAAAGATACCCCTGC
>DATHBF010000310.1:0-7942 GCA_035296285.1 Pyrinomonadaceae bacterium
GCGCTCGCCGCCTACCGCCGCCTCTACTTCTACGCGCCTGCCTCTTCGACGGGCGACGCCGAGGCCGTCGCCGCCTTCTCCCGCCTCGGCTCGACGCCCGCGCCCGCCGCCGCCGAAGAGGCGGCCACGCGCGCCGAAAGACTCTCACGCGCCAAGCGCCACGCCGACGCCGTCACGGCCTACGCCGAAGCCTTCGCGCGCTTCCCGCAGACCGCGACGCCCCAGGCACGACTCCGCCGCGGCACGGCCGCCTTCAACGCCCGGCGCGCGCCCGAGACAATCGAGTCGCTCGGCGCCGTCCCGACCTCGGCCGGCGAGACGCGCGCCGAGGCGCTCAACTTACTCGCGCAGCACTACGCGCGCTCAAGGCAGTGGCCGCAGGCCCGCGCGGCGGCCGACGAGCTGCGCGCCTCCTTCCCCAAGAGCGATTGGACGATGCGCGCCCTCGTCGCCGCCGGCAACGCCGCCCGCGACGCGAAGAATAGCTCGGAGGCGCACTACTTCTACCGCCTCGCCGTCCAGCTCTTCCCCGGCGCCCCGGAAGTCGCGGGCGCGCAGTTCGAGCTGGCCTGGGCCGCGCACGACGCGAAGAACTTCGCCGAATCCTCGCGCCTCCTGACCGAGCACCTGGCCTTCTACGCCGACCGCAACACCGACAACCGCGGCAAGGCCGGCTACTGGGCCGCGCGCGACTCCGAGCGCGCCGGCAAGCTCGCCGAAGCGCGCGCCCTCTACGAAGGGATGCTCGCGCGCTACGACGCCAACTGGTACGGCTACCTCTCGCGCCAGCGGCTCGAACAGTTGACGAAGCAGGGGACGGCGGCCGGCGACTTCGCTCCCGACTCGCCCGTAGCCCGCGCCGTCGCAAATCTGAAACCCGTCACGGTGGCCGACGAGACGGCCGGCGAGACGGAAGCGCGCCGACTCGTCAAGGCCGAGCAGTTGGCCGCGGCCGGGGCCGACGACCTCGCGCACGCGGAACTGGACAAGGCGCTCGAAGTCGCGCCGACCAGCCCGCGCCTCAACCTTTCAAAGGCGCAGCTCCACCGCGCGCGCGTCGAGAACGTGCAGGCTTTCAACGTGCTCCGCCGCAGCTTCCCAGACTACTCGCAGATGAAGCCCGAGGAGCTGACGCCGGACGAGTGGGATGTCTTCTACCCGCTCGCCTTCTGGGACTCCATCAAACAGGAGGCGAGGGCGCGCGACCTCGACCCCTACACCGTCGCCGGCCTCATCCGACAGGAGTCCGTCTTCAACCCGCGCGCCGCCTCGCACGCCGACGCCTACGGCCTCATGCAGCTCCTCGTCCCGACCGCGCGCCTCACGGCCAGGAGGGCGGGCGTGGACGACTCCATCACGGTCGAGAGGCTTCTGGGCGACCCGCGGCTCAACATAAGGCTCGGCACCACCTACCTGCGCGAGCAGATGGACAAGTACGGCCGCATCGAATACGTCGCCGCGGCCTACAACGCCGGGCCGGGCCGCGTCGTCCAGTGGCGCGCCTCGCTCCCGCTCCAGCTCGACGAGTGGACCGAGGCCATCCCCTTCAAAGAGACGCGCGGCTACGTGCAGGGCGTCGTCCGCAACACGCTCCAGTACCGCCGCCTCTACGACGAGCAGGGCCGCTTCCGCCCCGAGGTCGGCACGCGCGCCGCGCGCCCCGACATCAGCGCGCAGCCGTCTCCCGTTAACAACAATACGCGCCCCCGCCGCATCTCGAACGAAGAGGAAGAATGAGGGGAGGGAAGTTTTAAGTGAAGCTCAAGTGGCTTGCGCTGTTGCTCGCCGTCTATTTTCCCGTCTCGGCCGTGCAGGCGCAGCGGAGGGCGGCGACGCCGAAGACGGCCTCGCGCACCATCGTCGTCATGACGGAGCCCGCCGCCGTCGTCTGGGTTGACGAGGTGAGGCGCGGCGTCACCGACGCGGAGGGCAAGCTCCAGCTCACTTTCGCGCCCGGCGCGCACCGCCTGCGGGTCCGCGCGCAGGGGTTCGCGGAGCGCACGCTTCCGCTGCCGCCCACGCAGAGGGGCGTCCTCGCCGTCAAGCTCATCCGGACGACCGACGAGGCCACACTCCTCTTCCAGCGGGCCGAGGCCGCGCGCGAGCGGGCGGGCGGCAACGCCGAGGCCGTCGAACTCTACCGCAAGGCCCTAGGGCTGCGGCCGCGCTTCCCCGAGGCCCACGTCGGGCTGGCGCGCGCCCTCGCCTCCGCCGACGACTACGACGGCGCACTCGAAGAGGTCGCCGCCGCCCGCCGCGACCGCCCCGCCTACGCCGAGGCTTCGGCCGTCGAGGGGCGCATCCTGCGCTCGTCGTCCGACTACGACGCCGCGCTCACGGCCTACGCCCGCGCGCTGCGCGAGGCGCGCGGCTTCCAGCCCGAGGCGCACACGGGGATGGGAATCGTCTACGAGGAGACGGGCCGCCACGAGGAGGCCGTCGCCGCCTTCCGCAAGGCCATCGCGCAGCTCTCCGACACCGAGCCCGTGCTCTACGAGCTGCTCGGCCGCAACCTCGAAAAACTCGAACGCTGGAAGGAGGCCGTCGCCGCCTACGAGAAGTACCTCGCGCTCGCCCCGACGGGCGCGCACGCCAGCGCCGTCAACTCCATCATCGACCAGCTCCGCCGCCAGGCCGCCGAACAGGAGTCTCCGCCGCCGAACCAGTTTTAAGTGAGTGACGCGCCGCCTACAGCAGCCCGAGCTTGTGGGCCGCGAAGACGAGGATGAAGGCCAGCGCGAAGAAGGTCGCCAGCCAGGGGTGATTGCCCATCGGGCACTTGCCGTGTTCAGCCATAGCTCGTATATCGTAAATCGTGAATCGTAAATCGTAAACCGCCGCAACGTTCTTCGTCTCGCTGACTTGACTCAAAACTTACCGCCCCCTTGCGAGGCGCGTTGAAGTTATAAAGTGGCGAGGTTGAAAGCGCGGATCGTTATATGGCGGCCGCCGCCCGGCGTCAAAGGCGGCGGCCGGGTTTGCCAGCCGCGCCCGTTCCGTGCGAGCATCGCGCCCGAGAAAGAGACCTTGGAACACACCCCGGGCGAGACGAAGATGACCACACCAGCCGCGCCGCGTAAACGCCGCCACGTCTCGGAGAAGGCGGGCCGCTTCACCGAGTCCGTCATCCGCGAGATGACGCGCCAGGCCCTCCGCCACGGCGCCGTCAACCTCTCGCAAGGCTTCCCAGACTTCCCCGCGCCCGAAGAGATAAAGCGCGCCGCCGCCGCCGCCATCGAGCGCGACGTGAACCAGTACGCCATCACCTGGGGCTCGAAGAACTTCCGCGACGCCATCGCCGCCAAGACCCGCTGGCATCTCGGCCTCGACTACGACCCGGAGCGAGAGATCACCGTCACCTGCGGCTCGACCGAGGGCATGATCGCCGCCATGATGGCGACCGTGGACCCCGGCGAGGAGGTCGTTGTCTTCGAGCCCTTCTACGAGAACTACGCGCCCGACGCCGTGCTCTCCGGCGCCACGCCGCGCTACGTGCCGCTGCGCGCGCCCGACTGGACCTTCGACCCCGAAGAGCTGCGCGCCGCCTTCAACCCGAAGACGAAGGCCGTCATCATCTGCAACCCGAACAACCCGACGGGCAAGGTCTTCACGAGGGAGGAGCTGGAGTTCGTCGCCTCGCTCTGCAAGGAGTTCGACGCGCTCTGCTTCACCGACGAGATTTACGAGCACATCATCTACCCGCGCGAAGGCCGCGAGGTCGCGCACGTCTCGGTGGCGCAGCTCGAAGGGATGCGCGAGAGGACCGTCGTCGTCAACTCGATGTCGAAGACCTACTCGGTGACGGGCTGGCGCGTCGGCTACGTGCTCGCCCCGCCCGAGATCACCTCGGCCGTGCGCAAGGTCCACGACTTCCTGACGGTCGGCGCCGCCGCGCCCTTGCAGGAGGCCGGCGCCTTCGCCCTGCGCGAGCTTCCCGCTTCTTACTACGAGGGGCTCGCGCGCGAGTACGAGCGGCGCCGCGACATGCTGCTGCCAGTGCTCGAAGAGGCCGGCTTCAAGGTCTTCCGCCCCGACGGCGCCTACTACGTGATGACGGACATCTCGGCCTTCGGCTTCCCCGACGACGAGGAGTTCGCCCGCCACCTCGTCCGCGAAATAGGCGTCGCCTGCGTGCCGGGCTCAAGCTTCTACAGCCGCCGCGAGCTGGGCGCCAAACAGGTCCGCTTCTGCTTCTGTAAGAAGGACGAGACGCTCAACGCCGCGGCCGAGCGCCTCCGAAAGCTCACGAGGTCTTAAGGCCGGAGATGTGGGACCGCAAGCGCCAACTCGTCTGGCTCGGCGCCGGCCTGCTCTTCGGCTCCTTCTTCCTCTACCCGCTCGCCCGCGACGAGGACGGCCGCACCGACTGGCCTTACTTCCTCCAGCTGGAAACGCTCCTCCTCATCGTCATCGCCGTCATGTTCTACGTCTACTCCCGAAAACAATGACGGGTGACGAGAAGAATGCTTCTTCTCGTCACCCGTCTCTTGTCACTCGTCACTTCTTCAGTTGCCCGGCTGTTGCAGCTTGTGCCGGACGACTATCCCTTCTTCGGGGACGACGAGGAGGCGTCGCCGGTCCGTGAGCGAAGGGCTCGAAGGCGTGTAGGCGAGGACGTAGCGGTTCTTGCGCAGCTCGTCGCAGATGGCCTGCGCGGCCTCGCGCGGCTCGTTGGCCGAGAGGACTCGGCCGCCCGTGCCTTCGGTCAACCTCTGTATGACCTGCGCGGGCTTGAGCCGGTCGCGCCTGAGCGCGCCGCCCGTGCGGTCGGGGAGCTGTAAGGCGTAGACGGTGATGTCCTGGCGCAGCAGCTCGTCGAAGACCCGGTCGAAGGTGGTCTTGCTGCCGCGGTCGAGGCCGTCGGCGACGAGCACGATGGCGCGCTTGCGGTTCGAGCCCGTGAACTGCCCGAGCGCGTCCGTCATGACGGCCGAGAGGGCGTCGAACAGGTGCGGCTCGCCTCGCTTGCGGAACGTGGGCAGGGCCGCCTCGACCTTCTTCGCGTCGTCGGTCCAGTCGGTGATGATCTCAGCGTTCTGGTCGTAGCCGATGACCATGACGCGGTCGCCTTCGTAAATCTCGTAGGCGAACTCGCGCGCCGCCTTCTGCAACTTCTCCACGTCCGCGCGCAGCCCCAGAGAGTTGTCAACCAGAATCACGATGCGCGCCGGGCCGGGGTCGGGCGTGAAGGCTTGTATCTTCTGCTCCATGCCGGCGTCGTAGACGGCAAGCTCGTTTGACGTGATGCGCTCTTCGGAGCCGTTGGCGCGCGCGGCCGAGACGTTCAGGAAGACGCCGCGCTCCCTCGGCTCGTCGGAGCCGGAGCCCGGCCTGCGGCCCGCCTGGCCCGCGGCGAGCGCCGCGAAGAGGGCGAGGGCCGACAGGAGCCCCGCGACAATCTTAAAGTGAGCACGCATCCTTGAACCCCGGCCCTTCTCAGTCGCCCGCCGCCGCCGCAGAAGCTTTCGGCTCCTTCGCCTTCTTCGACTCCTTGGCCGGCTTCGTCTCGTTAGTATCCTTCGTATCCTTCGCCTCGGCCGCCGGCTTCGACTCGGCCGAGTCCGACGACTTGCCTTCGGCGGCGTCAGTCTTCTTGCCCGCGTAGTCGGTCACGTACCAGCCCGAGCCCTTGAACTGAAAGCCCGTCCGCGACCACTCCTTCGAGAGCTTGCCGCCGCACTTCTCGTGGCGCGTGAGCGGCTTGTCCGAAATCTTCTGCAACGCCTCGACCTGCGCCCCACACTTCTGACAGCTGTACTCGTAAATAGGCATCTCTTGAAACCCCTTCTCGTCGCCCTAAATTTTTATCGAAAACTCCCGCCGAAATTATACGGACAAAAGTGAGCCTTGCAACCGCCCGAATTTCTTCGATGCAGGCTTCGGCGTTCGCGTCTGCTACACCAATCTGACCCGAAAAAAAACTTCGCCGAAAACGAACTTTTTTGTCTGCCTTCGGTACGTCTTTCTTGCGAATGAGAGATAAAAGCGCCTCTCATGATGAGAGACGCGGCGGGCAAACGGAAGGCCCTCAGTGACTTAGACTTGTTTGATTTAAATGCATACGTTTCAAGCACTTAGATGCAAAGTTTCGATGCGCCCTAAGCAACTGGCAAAGCACCTCACCCATCTTACTCTCGGTTTCGATAGGCTGCTCTTTAGATGATGCAAGCCCGACTCGTTTCCACCATGCGTAGCCCCCAAGCCCCGTGCATCGCAGGCGATGTGCAAGCAAGTAGTCGCCGACCTCGATAGCGAACGCAGAGGTCCACTAGCTCACATGGAGAACGACCGAGAATGCCCATTACCCGTCTGTTTCCTCGTTTCCAGTTTTTCAGGAACTTCTCAGCCGCCCTTTTCGCTCTTTTCATTCTGACGAACTTCGCCGACAGCCCTTTCACGCGCGTGCTCGCGCCCGTCGCCGCCAAGACCGTCGCCGCCGAAGAGTTCGTCATCCCCTCGGACATCCCCTCGTCGGGCGACGCCGCACTCGACCTCGTCATCTACCGCGCGGGCGAGCGCCACGGCGTTGACCCCCGGCTCATCCACGCCGTCATCTGGCAGGAGTCGAAGTACAAGCCCGCGGCCGTCTCTCACGCGGGCGCGCAAGGTCTGATGCAGCTCATGCCGGCGACGGCCAAGCGCTTCAAGTGCGACGACCGCAACGACCCCGTGGCGAACGTCGAGGCCGGCACGACCTACCTGCGCTGGCTGCTCAAGCGGTTCGAGGGCAACGTGACGCTCGCGCTCGCGGGCTACAACGCCGGCGAGGGCAACGTGGACAAGCACGACGGCGTCCCGCCCTTCGACGAGACGCAGAACTACGTCCGCATCATCACCGGCCGCTACGGCAAGAACTACCACCCCACCCTCACCCCCGAAGACGCGGTCGCCTTCTTCGGCCTCAAGTAGTAAGAGAGAGTGAAAGGGTGAGAGGGGAATACAGCCCCTCTCACCCTTTCTTCTTTTGCCTTCACTCCCCCGCCTTGTTATCATGCGCGCCCGAATCAAGAAGGATGTAAGGAGCGTTGTCCGCCTTTGAGTCTGCTGCGTCCGACCCCGTCCGCCGAGGCGCTCTCGCCCGAACGCCGGATGAAGATGCACGAGGCGCGCGAGGCCATCTTCAACCGCCTCGCCCCCTCCATCCATTCGGAGATCGACCTCGACAAGTTCCTCCACGCCGTCATCTCGGAACTCGGCCGGATGATGGAGGCGGACCGCTGCGACGTTCTCCAGCTCCTCCCCGAAGGCGAACTCCGCATCAGCCACGAGTGGCGGGCCGCCCCGGAAGTCCCCTCCTCGCTCGGCACCTCGTTCCCAGTAGACCTCCGCCAGCTCGCGCAACGCTTCGACCTCGCGCGCCCCATCCGCATTGACGACACGGCCGCGCTCGGCCTCGACCCGCGCATCGCCCTGCTGCCCAAAAGCCTCGGCACGCGCTCGCTGCTCATCGTCCCCGTCGTCCTGGACGGCAGCGTGCTCGGCCTCGTCGGCCTGCACATGACGCGCTCCTCGCGGCGCTGGGAGGACGAGGAGGTGGCCTTCCTCCAGTCCATCGCGCGCCAGATCGCCGTCGGCTACCAGTACGCGCGCCTCTACACGGAGAGCCAGCGCGAGGCGCACCGCACGCGCGCCCTGCTCGAAATCGCCAACCTCCTCAACTCGCGCTCCGACTTCGGCGAGCTGACCTCGCACGTCCTTGAGCGAGCGAACGAGCTGGTCGGCGCCGACTACTGCGCGCTCGGCGTGCTTGAGCCTTCGGGCAGCTCCATCAGCCTCGCCGCCTTCAAGGCCGCGCCGCACGTCTCGACCTCGCGCGTGCGCGAGCTGATCGAGACGCACGGCAAATCGTTTGACATCTCGGCCTTCCCGGCCGTCGTCGAGCTTTTGCGGGAGCCGAAGACGATGCGGGTCATCGACTCGGCGCTGCCCGAGCCGGTGCGCT
>DATHBF010000311.1:0-10076 GCA_035296285.1 Pyrinomonadaceae bacterium
GCCAACAAGCGTCACTTCGTGGAGCTGGCCGAGGCCGAGCTGGGGCGCGCGCGCCGCCACGGCCACCCCTTCAGCGTCGCCTACATGGACGTGGACGACTTCAAGCTCGTCAACGACCACCTCGGCCACAGCGCCGGCGACCGGCTGCTCAAGTCCGTCGCCGAGACCATCCGCCGCGACGTGCGCTCGATTGACGTGGTGGCGCGGCTCGGCGGCGACGAGTTCGCCGTCCTCATGCCCGAGACGGACGGGCGCGCGGCCCGCGCGGCGGTCGAACGCCTGCGCGACCGGCTCGCGTTCGCCGCGCGGCAGCAGGGCTGGCCCGTCACCTTCAGCATCGGCGTCGCCACATGGGACGAGCCGCCCCCGTCCGTGGACGAGGTGCTGCGCCGCGCCGACGAGCTGATGTACGCCGCCAAGCGCGGCGGCAAGAACTCCGTCCGCCACTCATCCAGCCACGTGTCCGCCAACGCCGCCTGAAAACTCAGGCCCCCGCCCCGACGTGTGCGCCCGTCGCTACACGCCTCACGCCCGCCTGTGCGATGATGACGCCATGATTAAAGGAAGCGAAGTGAGGCGGGCAGGCCGGCCCGTGGAGCAGTTGTTTGTAGACCGCTGGTCGCCGCGCGCGATGTCGGGCGAGGAGATCGCGGAAGAAGACTTGATGACGCTCTTCGAGGCGGCGCGGTGGGCGCCGTCCTCTTACAACAACCAGCCGTGGCGCATCATGTACGCACGGCGCGGGACGGAGCACTGGGACAAGTTCTTCGGCCTGCTCGTCGAGGGGAACCGGGCGTGGGTGCAGAACGCGGCGGCGCTCGTCCTCTTCGCGTCGAAGGAGACGTTCGACTTCAACGGCCAGCCTTACCCGACGCACTCGTACGACGTGGGCGCGGCTTGGGAGAACTTCGCGCTTCAGGGCTGGCTCAAGGGCTACGTCGTTCACGGCATGCAGGGCTTCGACTACGAGCGGGCGCGTTCGGAGCTTTCCATCCCCGAGGGCTTTCGCGTCGAGGCGATGGCGGCCGTCGGCCGGCCCGCGCCGAAGGAGACGCTGCCCGAGGGGCTTCAACAGCGTGAGGAGCCGAGCGGCCGGAAGGAGCTTTCGGAAATAGTTTGTGAGGGGCCGTTCAGGTTCTAAAAAAGGGTTTTGGGTGTTGGGTTTTAGGTACCGGGTGAAAGCGACTTGCCTTTACCCAACAACCAGAACCTAACACCCAAAACCCTTTTCGCCGTTACTACTCGCCGGGGGCGTAGATGCGCTCGGCGTACTCGCACACCATGCGGTCGCTGTTGAAAGCGGGCGCGAGGGTGCGGATGGCGTGGCGCATCATCTCTATCCAGCGGCGCGGCAGGTTGTCCCCGTCGCGGTCGTAGAAGGTCGGCACCACCTCCGTCTCAAGCACTTTGTAGAGCGATTCGGCGTCGTCGCGGTCCATCTCGTCGGTCGTCTCGGCGAGGCCCGAGCCGCCGACGGCCCAACCGTTGCGGCCGTCGTAGCCTTCGAGCCACCAGCCGTCCAGCACCGACAGGTTCAGCCCGCCGTTGAGCGCCACCTTCTCGCCGCTCGTGCCCGAGGCTTCCAGCGGCCGGCGCGGCACGTTCAGCCACACGTCCACGCCCTGCACGAGGTGGCGCGCTATCTCCTGGTCGTAGTCCTGTATGAAGACGGCGCTCTGCCGGACGCGCGGGTCCAGCTTCCACTGCGCGATCTGCTGGAGGATGACCTTCGCGCCCTGGTCCTGCGGGTGCGCCTTGCCCGCGAAGACGAACTGCACGGGCCGCCCCCCCTCCGTCATCAGCCGCCGCAGGCGTTCGGGGTCGGTCAGCAGCAGACCCCAACGCTTATACGCCGCGACCCTGCGCGCGAAGCCGATGGTCAGCGCGTCGGGGTCGAGCAGCGAGAGGGCCGCCCTGGCGTCGCCCGCCTCGTCGCGCCTGCTGATGCGCACCTGATAAAGTCGCTCGCGGACGAAGGCGACGAGGCGGCGCTTGAGGAGGCTGCGAACCTTCCAAAGCTCCTCGTCCGGTATCGCCTCCAGGGCGCCCGCCCACGCCTGCGGGTCCTGCAAGACCGTCGCCCAGTCGTCGCCGACGCGCGCGCGGAAGACCGAGGTCAGCAGCGGCGAGACCCACGTCGGCGCGTGAACGCCGTTCGTCAGGGACGTGACGGGCACCTCTTCGACGTGGCGGTCGGGCCAAATCTTGTTCCAAAGCTCGCGCGACACCTCGCCGTGCTTCCTGCTGACGCCGTTCGTCGAGCGGCACATCCTGAGCGCGAGCGGCGTCAGCCCGAACAGCTCCTCCTCGTCGCCCGCCGTCACGCGCCCGAGGTCGAGGAACTCTTCGCGCGACAGCCCGAGCGCGCCCCAGTAGTCGCGGCCGAAGCAGAACTCGATGAGCGGGGCGACGAACTCGTCGTGGCCGGCGGCGACGGGCGTGTGCGTCGTAAACGCGCAGCGCGAGCGGACCTGCTCGGCCGCCGCCTCGAACCCCTCGCCCGCCTCGACCAGCTCGCGCGCCAACTCCAGAGTGAGAAACGCCGAGTGGCCTTCGTTGAGGTGGAAGACGTGCGGCTCTATCCCGAGGCGGCGCAGCAGGCGGACGCCGACGATGCCCAAGACCATCTCCTGCACGCAGCGCGTCTCGCGGTCGCCGCCGTAGAGGTGGCCCGAGATGAGGCGGTCGATGCGGTCGTTCTCGTCCAGGTTGGTGTCGAGCAGGTAGAGCGTCACGCGACCCACCTGCACGCTCCACGCCTGCACGAGCACGCGCCGGCCGCGCATCCGTATCTCGATGCGGACGGGCTCGCCTTCATCGTCGAGCACGGGCCGGAGCGGCAGGTCTTCGACCGTAATCTGCTGGTACGCCTCCTCCTGCCAGCCGTCGCGGCGGATGCGCTGGCGGAAGTAGCCGTGGTGGTAGAGCAGGCCGACGCCGACGAGCGGCAGGCCGAGGTCGCTGGCCGACTTCAAATGATCGCCGGCGAGGATGCCGAGGCCGCCCGAGTAGAGCGGCAGGGAGTGGTGGACGCCGAACTCGGCGCAGAAGTATGCGACCGGGCGCTCCTTCTTGATGGAAGGCATGTTCCCCGCGGCCCAGGTGCGCGCCGAGTCGGACATGTAGGCGTCGAAGCCCTCGGCCAGCCGGCGCACGCGCTCGACGTAGACGGGGTCGGTCGCCATCCGCATCAGGCTGTAGCCGGAGACCGAGCGCAGGAGCTTGCGCGGGTTGTGCTCGCTGTCGCTCCAGAGCCCCTGGTCGAGGTCGCGGAAGACGGCCGTGCCGTCCGGCGTCCAGCTCCACCAGTAGTTCCAGGAGATGCGCTCAAGCGCCTCGATGGTCTCGGGCAGCGCGCGCCCGTCCGCTTCCCTGTTCGCCTCGTCCACAGTCTCTCCAACCGTTTGAGTCGTCATTTAACTTCCGCTTTCCGCGCCCGCGACACACGAAGGCCGGCGGGTGAGTTCGGTTGCAAACCCGCCGGCCCCGTCCTGCCCGTCAGGCCCCGAGTTGATGATTGCTGAGGAACACTTCCCAGTCACCCCTTGAGAAGAAGACCAGCCGGACTTCCTTTATCGCCGGCTCGGCCAGCAGGAACTCCCTGACCGCCGCCGACGAGACGCGCGCGGCCTCTTCGCGCGGGTAGCCGTACGCGCCCGTCGAGATCGAAGGGAAGGCTATCGTCTCAAGCCCCTCGCGCACGGCGAGCGCCAGCGAGTTGCGGTAACAGGCCGCGAGCAGTTCCGCCTCCCGCCCGCCTTCCCTGCCCCAGACGGGGCCGACCGTGTGGATGACGCGCCGGCAGGGAAGCCCGCCCGCGGTCGAGGAAACCGCTTCACCGGTCGGCAAGCCTTCGGGGTAAAGGGTACGGCGTATCTCCCTGCACTCTTCCAGGATGCGCGGGCCGCCCGCCCGGTGGATGGCGCCGTCAACGCCCGCGCCGCCGAGCAGACCGCTGTTGGCCGCGTTGACGACCGCGTCAACGGCCTCACGCGTGATGTCGCCGAGCTTTACTTCAACCCGCCCGGCGAGCAAGACTTTCTTAGTTTGTTCGTGCAACGAAGTCTACCACCGAAGCGCAAGAAGATACACGGCGGAGTCGGGGCGGGGCAAGCCGGCAAAGGGGGCCGCGGGGCGCGTGCGTGCAGTTTCGGGGGAATTTAGGCTGAAGGGCGCGGGAAAATCTAGCCGACGGCTTCGTCTTCCAGCTCGCCGGAGAAGTCTTCGCGGGGCTCGACGCTGATCTCGTCGAACATGCCCTGGCGGCGCAGGGCGGTGGCGACGCCTTGGGCCTTGTGCTCGGTAAGCGGGTGCTCGGGGTCGTTGCTGGCTATCTCGAAAAGCTCGTCGTCAATCATCTCGACGCCGAGCTGGCCGAGCACGACGCCGGGGACGATCTCCATCTCGTGCAGGTTATGTATGCGGAAGCGGCCCGTCTGCTCGACCCAGTCTTCTATGAAGGGGTCGCGCAGCGCGTGCTCGGCCTCGGAAACGTCGAGGTAGGCGCCCTCGACTATCAGGCAAAATTCGCTAGGCTTGCTTTCCTTCATCGCGGTGAGACGGCGTTCGCAGCTCCCAAACGTAAAGGCCGGGCGGGGCGAGGGGCCGCCGGCTCCGCCACGCACTTTACCATCGCCCGCCGCCGCGCCGCAAAAACTTTTTCGCCGAAACGAAGGGCCGCCGCCGAGACGAAGAATCTCGGCGGCGGCCCGGTGGTTAGAGTCGGTTCAGGTGGCGTGCCGGCCTTAGTAGGCCACGCCCTTCTCGTTGAGCGTCCGGCGGAGGCGCTCGAAGTACGAGTCGAAGGTGACGAACGACGTGCCCTGGAAGAAGGCCCGGCCGCCGGTCTCGTTCGAGAGGCGGTTGAGCGCGCTCTGCCCGTAATGCATGGCCGTGCGGTTCCAGGTCGTCAGGCCCGCCGTCGGGGCGTAGAACGAGTAGACCTCTACGTTCTTCTCCTTCGCCAGCCGCGCGGCGCGGTCGAGGTCCAGCGAGTGGACCGTCGAGGAGTAGTCGAAGCCGCGCGAGGTGTCGAGCCCGTCCGAGATGAGCAGGATGGCGTTACGATTCCCGCCGCCCTCGGGGAACTGCTTCAGCGCGTCGCGCACCTGCACGTAAGGATTGTAGGGAGCGACGGCCGAGGAGCCGACGGGCATGCGCAGAGCGCGCCCGGCGAGCGTCAGGTCTTCCGTGAAGGGCTGGCGCACCTGGAGCGAGCCCGAGCGGATGTAGCCGACCATCACGCGCGAGCCCTGGGGCAGCGACGCGATGAACTCGCGGGTCACCTTCAGCTCGTTGCCGACCCTCGATTCCAGGTCGTCCTGCACGAGCACGGCCAGGTTCAGCGACGTGCGCACGCGCTGCTCGGAGGCGGCTCCGCCCGCCTTCGCCGACTGCGCCGACGCCGGCACGACCGCCACGCCGAACGCGGCGGCAATTGTTAGAACAAACGCGATGAATGCGGTGTTAACTCTCTTCATAATCATTCCTCTTTCGAGCCGCGATGCGGCTTAAAACCCCTTGATTTTGGCGTCTACTATGATGCCGGGCGGCCTCCGCGGGTTGGCCCCGCGGGGCTCGCCGGGCGGGCGTTACGGCGGGCGGGAATGAAAGGGTCACGGCTGGTATAAAACGGCGCGCGGGTGTAATTTCCACCTTGACCACAGACGAATCCGAGAGCGGGCCGCGCCGCGTAAATTGGGCATCCGAGGGCGTGTCGTATGCTGATTAAGAAAGCCCCTGACATCAAGAGCGGCGAGATTACGGACGAGCGTGTTTACCTGAGCCGCCGCAACTTCATGCGCGGCGCGGCGCTCGCCGCCTCGGCCGCGGCCACAGGCTTCGCCTACCGGCGACTGCTCGCGCCCGACCCCGTCGTGGCGAACCCCGAAGGCAAGCTCGCGCCCGGCGCGCAGGCCGCCGTCAAACAGTGGGGCCTGCCCGGCGAGGAGGCCACCGCCTACCAGGACATCACGCACTACAACAACTTCTACGAGTTCGGCACGGACAAGTACAGCCCCGCGCGCCGCGCGCAGGAGCTTGTGACGCGCCCCTGGACCGTCGCCGTCGAAGGGCTCGTCAATCGGCCGAAGGTCTACGACGTGGACGAGTTGCAACGCCTCTTCGCGCAGGAGGACCGCGTCTACCGCTTCCGCTGCGTCGAGGGCTGGTCAATGGTCATCCCCTGGCTCGGCTTCCCCCTGGCCGAGCTTCTAAAACTCGCCGAGCCGCTGGGCAACGCCGCCTTCGTCGCCTTCGAGACGGCCAACGACCCGCGCGGCCACAAGATTCCGCAGACCGACGCGCTCGACTGGCCCTACGTCGAAGGACTGCGGCTGGACGAGGCGATGCACCCCTTAACTCTCCTCGCCACGGGCATCTACGGCGAGCCCCTGCCGCCGCAGAACGGCGCGCCCATCCGCCTCGTCGTCCCGTGGAAGTACGGCTTCAAGAGCATCAAGTCGGTCGTCCGCATTCGCCTCGTCGCGCAGGTGCCGCCGACGACATGGAACCTGCAAGCGTCCGACGAGTACGGCTTCTTCTCGAACGTCAACCCCGAAGTGCCGCACCCGCGCTGGAGCCAGGCCACCGAGCGCCGCATCGGCGAGTTCTCGCGCCGCCAGACGCTCCCCTTCAACGGCTACGCCGACCAGGTCGCGCAGATGTACTCAGGCATGGATTTGAAATACTACTTTTGAGGAAGGCGGCGGGTCAGGTGAAAGACATCAAGTTCTACAAGCTCGTCGTCTTCGTCAACAGCCTCGTGCCGCTCGCGCTGCTGGGGTGGGACTGGTGGGGCGGGCGCGTGGGGGCGAGCCCTCTGGACTTCGTGACGAGGACGACGGGAACGCTGACGCTCGTCTTCCTCGTGCTGACGCTGGCGGTGTCGCCGGCCCGACGGCTGACGGGCTTCCAATGGCTCGTGCGCTTCCGACGGATGCTCGGCCTCTACGCCTTCTTCTACGGCGCGCTGCACCTGCTGACCTACGTCTGGTTCGACAAGGCTTTCGACTTCTCGGCCATCGCGCAGGACGTTTACCGCCGCCAGTTCATCACCGTCGGAATGCTCGCCTTCTTCCTCATGGTGCCGCTCGCCCTGACCTCGACGGACAAGATGATAAAGCGCCTCGGCGGCAAGCGTTGGCAAAAGCTCCATCGCCTCGCCTACGTCTCGGCCGCCGCCGGCGCCCTCCACTACTACCTGCTCGTCAAATCCGACGCGCGCAAGCCGCTCGTCTTCGCCGCGGCGGTCGCGCTCCTGCTCGGCTACCGCCTCTTCGCCTCCTACTCCAAACGCCTGAAGGCGAAGCCAGTCTCCATCTCCGAGAAGGCCGGCTGAAAGCCCCGGAAGCGGTGCGACCAGCCGGCGACGGTGAGGTGGTCGGCGAGTTGGAGGCGGGGGCCGCGCTAGTCGTCGGTGACGGAGCGCGGAGGGCCTTGCTCGAAGCCGCGCAGTTGGCGGAGCTGCCCCTCAAGGTTGCGGTAGCCGACGACGAGGACGGCGATGACGGCGATCTGCAAGAGCTCGACCGCGACCAGGACGAAGACGAGAAATCTCATGGCTCACCTCCCGGCCGGCACCTGCACCTGCACGCCGGCGCCGCTGCCCGCGCCGTACATGATGGTGAGCGGGCCCTGGTGGCTGCGGATGCCTTCGGCGCGGGCGCGCTCGATTTCGAGTTGCAGTTCGAGCTTCTTGATTTCGAGCAGCGCGGGGTTGGCGAAGGTCGCCGCCTCGATCTGCTTGGTCTGGGCGGCGATCTTGGCCGCTTCGAGCCGCGCCTCCTCGGCCTGCTTCTGCTTCTCGTTGGCGACGACGCCGGAGGCCGCGGCCTCGATGCGGTCGTCGAGGAAGTCGGGGTTGCCGATCTGGACGGATTCGAGCGTCTGCTGGAGCTGCCCGGCGAGCTGCGGCCTGAGCGTTTCGAGGATGCGCTTCTGGATGGCCTCCTGGTTGGCGTAAATCTCGTAGGCGCCGTACTCGGCGAAGGCGTTGCGCGCCTCGGTCTGGATGAGGCCGTGCAGAATCTCGTTACGCCGCTCGTGGCGCGTCGCCTCGTCGAAGCCGTACTTGCGAACATAGTCTTCGACGTGGCGCGGGTCGGTGTAGGCCGTGACGGCGATCTCGACCTGGAGGGCGGCGTTGTCCTTGCTGGTGACGCGCACGGGGGTCTTCTCGGTGAACGACTTGATGTTGACGCCGTAAGCCTCGCGGCCCGGCCGAATGGTCGTGAACCAGCCGTCCTCGGGTCGGTAGACGCGCTCAATGCGACCGAAACTGGTGACGACGTTGACCGTGCCCTCCTGCGTGTACTTGATGTTGGCGTAGGCGATGCCGGCCCCGACGAGCAGCAGCACCACGAGCAGCGCCACGACGGCCAGCGTGTATTTACTGTTCATTGATTCTCCTTCGGAGGTGTTAAAGACTTCAGGCCAGTCTTCCGCAACCTTCTCTTTCTTCTTCTTCTTCATCACACGCTTATACGTATAAAACGGCCGGCGGGTTTGTTTGAGACAATGCCATGAAGATTTTAAGCCAGGGAGGTCGCGTCAGGTGGGCGGTGAAGCGGGGCCTATTTCAAGACATTTACGTGCGGGTAGAAGAGAATCTTTGTATCCGATGTCAGCAGCGCACAATTATAAATTCGCGCCGTCGCTATAATGATCTGGTCCGCCGGGTCACGATGAAATGTTCCGGGCAATTGCGTTGATTCGACAGCTATTTCCGGCGTCAACTCAAGTAATCGAACGCCGGGATAAGCCAGAGCCTGCTTCAGCCAGTGTCCAACCGGGCAAGGCAGCGTAAGTCGCCTGTACTCCACTAACTTCGCCACTTCCCAACACGAAATCGCGCTCACCCCAAACCCTGGGGTTCATATTGCTGCAACCATTGATTCTGCTGATTACTTAAACGCGGATCGCCATGCACCCACCACACCCAGATATGCGTGTCGAGGACGATCATTGCAGAGCGTCCCACTCGTTTTCCGCTACAGGCTCGGCGGGTGCGTCATACTCCACGGGCTGGTCACGCAGGGGATAGGGGTTGTCCCCGCTCTGTGTCGCGGGGCGTTCTAAGATGATGACTTCAACCTCGGCGCCGGCCTGGAAAGGAAGGCCGTTGAGGGTCAAAGTGCCATCTTGATCTATAATCGTCTCCACTCGATGCGCGTTCACTTCAATCCTCCACTGGTTAGGCAGGAGCATTATAAATCAAGCCTCCAGTTTCGATGCAAGAAAGCATCTGAAGCCGGGCATTGTCGGAGGTGCTTAGATTCGGGGGGCGCGGGCGTAGAGGAGAATTTGCGCCCGCGCGTCCGTCGGCAGGGGTCGTTAGTTGCGGTCCTGCCTGTCGTGCTTCTGCCGGTAGATGTCCCGGCTCGACCTGTTCAACGCGCGGTCAAGCCGAGCGTGCTCTTGCGCCGTGAGCCTGCTGCCCGAGCGTCGCGCGTAAGCCTCGGCTACCCTAATCCTCGCCTGCTGGGCTTCGAGCCGCGCGGCCTCGCGGCGCGTCAGTTCGCCGCTGCGGAGGCCCTGGCGGATGCGATGCTGCTGATGCCGCTCGCGCGCGTTGATCGAGCGCGGGTGCTTACACTAGGCCTGCGCGGGCACGGCCGCCAGCGCCGCGCAGGCGAGCGCGGCCGCCGCCAATCTCTTCAAAGTCGTAATCATTTTCTTCTCCTCTCTTTCATGACATTTCGCCGCCCGAAGGCGGTCACCCGTTTGGACGCGCGCGGCGAAACGAAAGTCAGGGAAATGAGGGGCGGGATTGGCGGGCGGGGCCGGGTGTAAGTGAAGAGGGGCGCGGGCGGCCTCGTCATAACGAAGCCGCCCGCGCCCCTCTTGCTCATCAAGGCGTCGGAAAGTTTAGCGCCACCAGCGGGTGTCTCTGAACTGCGCGCGCCGCACGAGCCGACGCTCGCGGCGCTCCAGCCGGCGGTGCCTGCGCAGCGCGCGCCGCCGGTCCCTGCGAGACCAGCGGTTGTCGTCGTCGCGGACGTGGCGCGAGCGGCTGTGGTCCCAGCCGCGGTGGCGCCCCTGCGTCCAGCCGCGGTGGCGTCCGCGCCCCTGCGCGT
>DATHBF010000312.1:0-2335 GCA_035296285.1 Pyrinomonadaceae bacterium
CGAGATGTTCAAGAAGCTTTTGGACTCGGGGGTGGCGGGCGACAACGTGGGGCTGCTGCTCCGGGGCGTGGAGCGCAAGGACATCGAGCGGGGGCAGGTGATAGCGAAGCCCGGGAGCATCACGCCGCACACGAAGTTCCGAGCGGAGGCCTACATCCTGACGAAGGAGGAGGGGGGCCGGCACACGCCGTTCTTCACGGGCTACCGGCCGCAGTTCTACTTCCGGACGACGGACGTGACGGGGGTGGCGCAGCTGCCCGAGGGGGTGGAGATGGTGATGCCTGGCGACAACGTGGCGATGGAGGTGGAGCTGATCACGCCGATCGCGATGGAGAAGGGTTTGCGGTTCGCCATCCGCGAGGGCGGGCGGACGGTGGGGGCCGGCACCATCTCCGACATCATCGAGTAGTGCCAGTCCGAGGGCTTTCGGGAACTTAAAAATTATGCTGAACGAGAAGATCAGGATCAGACTCAAGGCGTACGACCACCGCGTGCTCGACCAGTCCACGACGGAGATCGTCGAGACGGCGAAGCGCACGGGCGCCCGCGTGGCGGGGCCGATCCCGCTCCCCACGTCGAAGAACAAGTGGACCGTCCTCAGGTCGCCGCACGTGGATAAGAAGTCGCGCGAGCAGTTCGAGATCCGCACGCACAAGCGTTTGATGGACATCCTCGACCCGACGCCGCAGACCGTGGACGCGCTCATGAAACTCGACCTGCCCGCGGGCGTGGATGTCGAGATCAAGGCGTTCGGCAGGAGCTAGAAGAGAGCAGCGGCGGGCGGCGGCTGACGAGGTGAACCTTGTCCCCGCTCGCCGCCCGCCGCCGAGGTTGTTGTGATGATTAACGGAATCATCGGTAAGAAGGTCGGCATGACGCAGGTGTTCGCCGCCGACGGCACCGTCACCCCCGTGACGGTCATCAAGGCCGGCCCCTGCGTGGTCGTGCAGAAGAAGTCGGCCGCGGGCCGCGACGGCTACGACGCCGTGCAGCTGGGCCTCGTCGAAGAGCGCGCCGTCAAGCCGAAGAACGTGACGAAGCCGATGCGCGGCCACTTCGAGAAGACTGGCGGGGGCACGCCCCCGACGCGCGTCTTGAAGGAAGTCCGCGTGGGCGGCGGCGACGGCGAGGTCAACGTCGGCGACAAGGTGCTCGTGGACCAGTTCGCCGAGGGCGACTCCATAGAGGTCGTCGGCCAGTCGAAGGGGCGCGGCTTCCAGGGCACGATCAAGCGCCACAACTTCAACCGCGGCCCCGAGTCGCACGGCTCGATGAACGTCCGCAAGCCGGGCTCCATCGGCCAGTCGGCCTACCCATCGCGCGTCCTCAAGGGCACGCGCTCGTCGGGGCACATGGGCGACCGCCGCGTCACGGTCAAGGGCCTGACGGTGGCGCGCGTGGACGTGGAGAACAACCTGCTGATGGTCCGCGGGGCCGTCCCCGGCGCCAACGGCAGCGTCGTCGTCGTCCGCAAGTCGGGACAGAAATAGTCGCAGGCCCGAGGGCCGACGACTCGAACGGAGTGAGTTTATGCCTACCGTGAAGGTGCGCAACCTGAAGAACGAAGAGGTCGGCGACCTCGAACTCTCGGACGCCGTCTTCGGCGCCGAGCTGAACGAGGGGCTGATCCACGCGGCCGTCAAGGCCCACATGGCGAACGCCCGCCAGGGCACCGTCGGGACGAAGACCCGCGGCGACGTGTCCGGCTCCGGCAAGAAGCTCTGGAAGCAGAAGGGCACCGGCCGCGCGCGCATCGCCTCGATCCGCTCGCCGCTCTGGAAGGGCGGCGGCAACGTCCACGGCCCGCAGTCGCGCGACTGGTCGCAGAATTTGCCCAAGAAGATGCGCCGCGGCGCCCTGCGCTCGGCCCTCTCCGAACGCTTGCGGGAGGGCAACCTCGTCGTCGTCGAAGAGTTCGCGCTCGGCGGGCCGAAGACGAAGGAGTTCATCTCGGCGCTGGCCGCGCTCGGCTTCGGCGGCGGCCGGACGCTCATCGTTGATACGCTCGACAACGAGACGCTCCTGCTCGCCTCGCGCAACGTCCGGCAGGCGAAGGTGGTCGGCAGCGGCGGCCTGAACATCTACGACGTGCTCTACCACGAGCGGCTCGTGCTCTCGCGCTCGGCCGCCTCGCAAATCGAGCAGCTGCTCGCGCCGAAGAGGGGCGGGACGACGGCCGCGGCCGAAGAAGAGGCCGGCGGCGAAGAGGACACGCAGACAGAGGAGGCGGCGTAAGAGATGAGAACAGTCTGGGACATCATCAAGGCGCCCGTGATTACGGAGAAGGCGCTGGTGGCGAAGGAGGAGTCGCAGGACGGCCGCCAACTGCTCACCT
>DATHBF010000313.1:0-2224 GCA_035296285.1 Pyrinomonadaceae bacterium
GGCGCGCGGCCCTGTTCGCCGTCTTCCTCTTCACGGTCGAGCCGACGGTGCTCGCGCACGGCCGCGTCGTGCAGACGGACATCCCCGCGGCCTTCGGCTACCTGCTCACCTTCTACGCGCTCTGGCGCCACGGGCGCGGCCCGACGTGGAAGCGCGCCGCGTGGGTAGGCGCGGCGGCGGGCGTCGCGCTGCTCGGCAAGTACTCGATGCTGCTGGTCGGCCCCGTCCTCGCCTTCCACTTCGTCGCGCTCTTCGCGCGGGCCGCGCGCCGCGGGCTCACGCGGCGCGCGGCGGCGGCACAGACCGCCGTCGCGCTCGCCTCCCTCCTTCTCGTCGTTAACGCCGCTTACTTCTTCGACAGCCGGCCCATCAAGGAGGGCGACGCCATCTGGGCGAGGGCGGTCTTCGCCCCGCACGACGACCTCGTCCTGTCCCTTGAGCGGGCCTTCTCCTACGTCCTGCCGACCGACTTCGTCCTCGGCGTCGTCTGGCAGGCGTGGCACGGGCACATCGGCCACACGGCGGGCTTCCTCGGGATGCAGAGCACGAAGGGCTGGTGGTACTACTTCCCCGTCGCCTTCGCTTTGAAGACGACGCTGCCCATCCTCCTGCTCTCGCTCGCGGCGCTCGGCTGGGCCGCCTACCGCTACTTCAAGACGCGCGAGGGCCGCCACCTCTTCGTGCTCGTCCCCTTCGCGCTCTACACGGCCTTCGTGATGCTGAGCACCATCAACATCGGCGTCCGCTACTACCTGCCGGCCTACCCGTTCCTCTTCATCGGGGGCGGGGCGCTCCTGGACCGGCTGCTGCGCCGCGGGCGGCGGCGGGGGCTGGCGCTGGCGTGCGTGGTCGCGGTGTTGGGCCTCGCGGCGTTCGAGGCGGCGCGCGCCTTCCCCGACTACATGACCTACATGAACCAGCTCGCCTCGGGGCGACCGCACTGGTGGTACCTGTCGGACTCGAACGTCGAGTGGGGCGACGACCTGCAAGAGCTGGCCGAGTTCCTGCGCGGGCGCGGGGAGACGAGCGTGTCGGTCGCGCTGCTCGGCAACGCGCGCACGCTCTACCACAACGGCATCAGCGCCGTGAACCTGCTCGACCAGAAACCTTCCGTGAACCCGCCGACGCGCTACTCCGCCATCGGCGCAAGCTTCCTCAACGGCTCGACCGTCCCCGGCCGCGAAGGGATGCCGGAGGAGCAGCGGGCCAACTTCTTCGAGGCTTACCGCCGCCGCGAGCCCGAGGTCGTCATCGGCGGCGTCTACGTCTACCGCGAGGACGGGCGGTAAGGATGAAGGCGCGAAGGGTGCTGCTGCCGCTCGCCGTGCTCGCCCTCGGCGCCCTGATGTACGGGGCGCGCGCCGGCTCGAACCCGCCGGGCTTCTACATAGACGAGTCGTCGGTCGCGTACAACGCGCACCTCATCGCGGAGACGGGCCGCGACGAGCACGGCGAGCGGTGGCCGCTCTTCTTCCGCTGCTTCGGCGACTATAAGAACCCGGTCTACGTCTACCTGCTGGCCGCCGTCTTCGGCGCGACGGGGCCGAGCATCCTCGCGGCCCGCCTCACGAGCGCCGCGCTCGGGTTGATGGCGGCCGTGCTGTTGGGCGTGCTGGCGGCGCGCGTCTCGGGGCGGCGCGGGGCGGGGCTCTTCGTGCTCGCGTCGGCGCTCGTCACGCCCTGGCTCTTCGAGCTGAGCCGCGTGGTCGTCGAGGTCGCCGCCTACCCGCTTGCCGTCTCGCTCCTCCTCCTCTTCGTCCACCGCGCGTCGCTCAAAGAGAGCTGGTCGTGGGCGGACGCCGCGCTCGTGGCGACGGCGCTCGCGCTCGTCACCTACACCTATTCGATAGGGCGACTGCTCGGGCCGCTGCTCGCGCTCGGGCTCGCGCTGTTCGCGCGGCGCGGGCGTCGCCTCCCGGTCCTTAAGACGTGGGCGCTCTACGCCGTCACGCTCGTCCCCCTTCTCGTCTACGTGTGGGAGCACCCGGACGCGCTCACGGCACGCTTCCGCGCGCTCGTCTACGTGACGGCTGACAGTTCTTACCTCGCGGGCGCGTGGGAGTTCGCCGGGCACTACGCCGCCAACCTGAGCCCGTGGTGGATGCTCGTGACGGGCGACCCGAACCCGGACCAGATTGCGAACATACTCGGGACGCCGCTCGTGCCGGCGGCGACCTTCGCGCTGTCGCTCGCGGGCGCGTGGCTCGTCCTGCGGGGCGAGCGG
>DATHBF010000314.1:0-10633 GCA_035296285.1 Pyrinomonadaceae bacterium
CGGCCTCTCGCGCGAGACCGACGCGTACTTCGTCCACGGCGCGGCCTTCGAGGTGACGGACGCGCGGCGCGCCCGCGTCGTGGCGCGCTACGCCGAGCGCCGCGAAGACGTTTTGCGCTCGGGCTGGCTGCTCGGCGTCCAGCACATCGCCGGCCGCGCCGCCGCCGTCGAGGCCGACCACGGCCGCGGCCGCGTCGTCCTCTACGGCTTCCGCCCCCAGCACCGCGCGCAGACCTGGGGCACCTTCCCCTTCGTCTTCAACGCGTTGGAGCGCGGCGGGCAGTAGCCGCCACACTTTTCGGGCATCTATACCCGGCGGGCGGCAATCAAAGGGTGTTCGGCCTCGCCCGTCGAAGTCTTTCCGTCGCCACCGGGGGCTTAGAAGATGAAAAAATCCGTTGTTTTCGTGCTCCTCCTCGCCGTCCTGGCGCCCTCGTTCGTCTTCGGGCAGACGCGCCCGCGCCGAGTCGGCGGCGGCGCCCCGGCTCCGGTCGGCCCCGCGCCCGCGAGGCCGGCGACGGCGCCGACGCCCTTCCCGCGTTCGTCCGTGCCTTCGGCGCCCCCGCAGGCCGGCCGCGCGCCGCAGGCTCGGGACGAGGTGGCCGAGGAGGTCGGCGAGGACGAGGTCGTCAGAGTCAGCGCGTCGCTCGTGACCGTCCCCGTCACCGTGCTCGACCGCGACGGCCGCTTCATCTCTGGCCTCCGCCAGCAGGACTTCCGCATCTTCGAGGACGGCGCCGAGCAGCAGGTCGCCTACTTCGCCTCCGTCGAGCAGCCCTTCACCGTCGCGCTCCTCATAGACACCTCGCGCTCGACCAGCTTCCGCCTCGAAGACATACACAACGCGGCCATCGCCTTCCTCGACCAGCTTCGGCCCGAAGACCGCGTCGTCGTCATCTCCTTCGACGACAGCGTCCGCGTCCTCTCCGGCATCACGAACGACCGCGGCCAGCTCCGCGACGCCATCCGACGCACGCGCACCGGCAACGGCACGCGCCTCTACGACGCCGTGGACCTCGCCATCCGCCAGCAGCTCTCGCAGGTCCGGGGCCGCAAGGCGATGGTCCTCTTCACCGACGGCGTGGACACGACCAGCAAGCAGGCGAGCTACCAGAGCACGCTGGCCGAGGCCGAGGAGCTGGACGCGCTCGTCTACCCGATTCAGTACGACACTTACACGGGGGGCGGCGGCGGCGGCGGGGGCAACTGGCCGCCCCCTCAGTACCCGCAGCGACGGCGCGGCGGCTGGGGCGGCATCCTCTCTGACATACTCGGCGGCGGCAACGTCACCATCGGCGGCGGCAGCGGTGGCGGCGGGGGTGCCGGCACCTCGCGGGCCGACTACGAGCGCGGCGACCGCTACCTGCACGAGCTGGCGGCCCTGACCGGCGGGCGGCACCACAACGCCGCCGACCTGCGTTATCTGGAGCAGGCTTTCACGAACATCGCCGAGGAGTTGCGGCGGCAGTACAGCCTCGGCTACTACCCTTCGCGCCAGTCGCAGGCGGCCGAGCGACGCCAGATCAAGGTCCGCGTCAAGCGGCCCAACCTCGTCGTCCGCGCCCGCGACAGCTACGTCTACAGGCCGACCGGCGCCGCGCCCGCCGACTCGACCGCCCAGGGCAACACCGGCAACGCCCCCGTCCTGCGCCGCCAGAACCTCAGCCGTCAGACCGTACCCGTCACCAGATAGAAGACAGGCGCACGGCCGTTTCAACACAGAGGGCACAGAGAAAGACTTTCTTCTTCTCTGTGCCCTCTGTGTTAAATCCTGCCTACCGCCTCACACGACCGTGCGGTCCGGGATGACGGCGTTCTTGGGGACGAGGATGATGCCGTCTCTGATGAACCAGCTCCCGTCGGGCGCGGTGTCATCCTGCGCGCGGCGTTCGTTGACGAGGCGGACGCCCGCCCCGATGCGCGCGTTCTTGTCGATGATGGCGTTGCGGATGACCGTGCCCTCGCCGATGCCGACGCGGGGCCGGCCCTCGCGCGCGTCCTCCTGCATGGCTTCGAGCGGCTGGTAGTAGTCGGCGCCCATCACGTAGGTGTCCTCGATCTGCGCGCCGAAGTCTATGCGCGTGCGGATGCCGATGATGGAGCGGCGAATCTGCGCGCGCGTCAGGATGCAGCCCTCGGCGACGATGGACTCCGTGACCTGGCAGTTGTTGACCTTCGACGGCGGCAGGTAGCGAGCGCGCGTGTAGATTGGCGCCTCGGTGTCGAAGAGGTTGAACTTCGGGAGCGTCGCCGTCAGGTCGAGGTTCGCCTGGTGGAAGGCCGAGATGGTCCCGATGTCCTCCCAGTAGCCGTCGAACATGTAAGCCTGCACGTTGCAGCAGGAGATGGCCGCGGGGATGACCTGCTTGCCGAAGTCCACCCACGCGCTGTCGCGCGCCAGGAACTCTTCGAGCAGCGAATACTTGAAGATGTAGATGCCCATCGAGGCGAGGAACGGGCGCCGCTCCGCCTCCTCCGGCGACAGGCCGAAGGCCGAAGTGTCCACCCTCATCTCTTCGAGCGCCTGCCCCTTCGGCTTCTCCCTGAACTCAAGGATGCGGCCCGTAGCCTCCGCCTTCAGCAGCCCGAAGTCCTCGGCCTGCTCGCGCACGAACGGGATGACCGAGATGGTCACGTCGGCCTCGGTCTCGACGTGGCGCGCGAGGAACTTGCGGTAGTCCATCCGGTAGAGGTGGTCGCCCGAGAGGATGAGCAAGTTGTCGATGCCCCAGTCGCGGATGTGCGGGAGCACCTGGCGGACGGCGTCGGCCGTGCCCTGGAACCACTCGGGGCTGGTCGGCGTCTGCTCGGCGGCGAGAATCTCGACGAAGCCGTTCGAGAACTGCGAGAAGCGGTAGGTCTGCGAGATGTGCTTGTTGAGCGACGCGGAGTTGTACTGCGTCAGCACGAAGATGCGCTGGATGTCGGAGTTGATGCAGTTCGAGATGGGGATGTCAACGAGCCTGTACTTGCCGCCCAGGGGCACGGCCGGCTTCGAGCGCGTCAGCGTCAGAGGCGACAGGCGCGTGCCCGCGCCGCCGCCCAGGATAACAGCCAGGATGTTGGGTTTCTTCGGCGCCATCGTCCCCCTCCACCTATTCACTTGTTCTGATTGCTTGTGGGACGAGGATAGACGAGAAGCCGCCCGCTTTCAAGCAGAGGGGCTCGCGCGCCCGTCAGTCCTTCGGCGAGTGGCCGGCGAAGTGCCCGAAAGGGTACGAGACCTCGACGCCGCGCCCCCGCGCCTCGGCGCCGACGACCTTGATCTTTATCTTGCGGAAGGCGCCCGGCTTCGCCTTCGGCGACGTGAAGGTGAGGGCGTACTGCGAGGTCAACTCCTCCCGGAGCCGCGCGAAGACGGCCGGCAGCTCCTTCACCTTCTCCGGGAAGAAGGCGCGGCCGCCCGTCCGCTCGGCCAGCTTGCGTAGGGCGTCGCGGTCCACGCCGCCGTACTCGTCGTCGCCGATGCCGATGGCGTAGACGGCGGCGCCGGCCCTGAGCGCGCTCTTGATGGCCTCCTCGGGCTTCATGCGGCTGGTGGTGTCCACGCCGTCGCTGATGAGGATGATGGCGCGGCGGCCGGGCTCGGACGAGTCCGCCATCAGGTCTTCGGAGACGGCGAAGACGGCGTCCCAGAGCGCGGTCGCGCCGACGGCCGTCTGCGGAGGCGTGCGCCCGACGAGGACGCCCGCGACGTAGCCCGCAGCGGTCTCCACCCTGATCTTCGACACGGCGCCGAGCACCCTCGCCGTGTCGGCCGTCAGCCCCTGTTCGAGCGTCGCCTCGTTCGTGAAGGAGAAGACGGCGGCGTAGTCCGTGCCAGGGCGCATGACGCTCTTCACAAGCTCCGCGGCGGCCATCTTCACGGCGTCGAGGACGCGCTCCTGCGACGCGCTGTTGTCGATGCCGAAGGCGAGCAGCAGCGGCAGGGCGTCGCGCCTTTCGAGCGCGGTCACGGCGCGCTCGGCCCCGTCCTCCTCGACGCGCAGGTCTTCGGCCTTGAGCGTCGTCACGAACTTGCCTTGCTTGTCCACGGCCGTGAGCGTGACGTTGACGGCGCGGCCGGCCGGAGGCTGCGGCGGCGGGGCGCTCGTCTGCGACGGCGCGGGCCGCGTCGCGGCGAGCGCGAAGAGCAGACATAGGAGGAGGCCGGCGGCCCGTCTCGTCTTCGGCCTGTAAGGTCTCATAAGCTTTTAGTACGCGGCGGCCGACGCCGTAGTCTTCACGCCCGCGGCCTCCTGCGCTATCTTGACGCCGACGGAGGCGCCGATGCGGGTGGCCCCGGCCTCAAGCATCGCGCGGGCGTCCGTGATGCCCTTGACGCCGCCCGCGGCCTTGACGCCCATCTCCTGCCCGACCGTGCGGCGCATGAGCGCCACGTCGGCCACGGTCGCGCCCGACTTGGCGAAGCCGGTCGAAGTCTTCACGAAGTCGGCGCCCGCGCGCTTGGCCGCCAGGCACGCGCGCACCTTCTCCTCGTCGGTGAGGAGCGCCGCCTCGATGATGGTCTTCACCAGCACGCCCTCGGCGTGCGCGGCCTCGACGACGGCGCGGATGTCGTACTCGACGGCGCAGTCGTCGCCGCTCTTGAGCGCGCCGATGTTGATGACCATGTCAATCTCGCGCGCGCCGTCGAAGATGGCCCGCCGCGTCTCGTACGCCTTCACGTCCGCCAGCGTCGCGCCCAAGGGGAAGCCGACCACGGTGCACACGGGGACGCCCGTCCCCTTCAGCACGCACGCCGAGACCTTCACCCACGAAGGGTTCACGCAGACGCTCGCGAAGCGGTACTCGGCCGCCTCCTCGCACAAGCGCCGGATGTCGGCCTCGCTCGCCTCCGGCTTCAGGAGCGTGTGGTCAACGAACCCGGCCCAGTCGCGCGCCGACGCCGCCTCGCCCAGCACCAGCCCGATGCGCGCCGCCCCCGCGTCCACCACCCGCTGCATCCGCTCCGGGCACCTCCCGAAGCACGCGTTCGAGCACCCGCACGCCCCGTCGCCCGCGCCCGCCTCCCCGTCGAGCCGCGCCACGATGGCGTCCGTAATCTGCTCGACCAGCCGCTCGTAGTCGCCGTTGTGTGAATATGGCATCTCTATTCTTCACCCCTACGAAACTCTCTTGAGAACAGTACCCTCTTCCGTTGGTTGAGGAATCGGATCACCGAAGTATTTCGCAGTGTCAATCCAACCCTGAATTGCCTCGTTAGCATTAGTTAAGGCGGCGGCCTGTGTATCTCCGTGCGTCATACACCCCGGCAATTCCGGAACTTCGGCGATGAAAACACTATCTTCTTCGCTCCAATAAACAACGATTCTGTATTTATGCATTATCTCTCGCCTCCGAGGTCGTATTGTAGAATGAGTTCACGCACTTGGCGCACCTGATACCGCTTGGCCTTGTTGCCTTGGGGGTGAAGTGTCACTACCTCCCGCACGCCCGCTCGTCTAAAATTGTGGTGCCCTCCGCTGATGTGCTCGTTGAAGCCAAGCTGCACTGCGGGGTGGCGCGATACAATCTTATCACCTGTATTGACGCTCGACGGCGTCTATCTTGGCGACGCGGCGCTTGTGGCGCTCCTCGGTGATGTCGGCGGAGAGCCAGGCGGCGACGATGTCGCGCATCTCCCGGGAGGTGATGGTGCCGCTCCCCAGGGTGAGGACGTTGGCGCCGTTGTGCTCGCGGGAGTTGACGGCGACTTTGACGGAGTAGCAGGCGGCTGCGCGCACGCCGGGCACCTTGTTGGCGGTCATGGCGGAGCCGACCCCGGCGCCGTCGATGACGATGCCGACCTCGGCCTCGCCCTCCGAGACGGCGCGCGCGACGGCGTGCGCGAAGTCCGGGTAGTCAACCGCCTCTTTGGAGTCCGTCCCGAAGTCGCGGACGCGGTGGCCCAGCTCCGAGAGGAAAGCCTTCAGCTCCTCCTTCAGCGGGTAGCCGCCGTGGTCGGCGCCGACGGCGACTATCTTCTCGGCGCGCGGCCCCCGGCGCGGGACGCGTCGCACGAGCTGGACGCGGCGCTCGCGCACGATGTCGGCCGCGAGCGGCGTCAGGCGCGCCGACTCGGCCACGCGCAGGCGGGCGCCTTCGGGTAAGGAGCGCACGTCCGTCTCGGTGATGACGGTCTTGGAAGATTCGTCGTGCGTGTAGTCGCGCTCGTCGGCGGGGGGCGAGGCCGTCTGCGGCGCCACGCCCACGACGCGCGCCCGCGCGGGCTCGTTTTCGACCTCGGGCGCGGGCGCCTCTTCGGCCGGGGCGGCGTTCTCAAGCACCTCGCGCACGAGGGCGCGGACGCGGTCGCGCGTTGACATCTCGTCTGCCATGTTTTGTATTATACGCGCTCCAGTAATTCAGTCTAACCGCTCCGCCACAGGAGGCGCTTTCCGTGTCATCATCCGCACAGGCCGCGTCGGAGTTCAGCAACACCAACCTCGAACCGCTCTTCAGCGCCGAGCAGATTCAGGCGCGCATCTCCGAGCTGGGCGCCGAGATCGCGCGCGACTACAGCGGCCGCACGCCGCTGCTCGTCGGCGTCCTGAAGGGCGCCTACATCTTCATGAGCGACCTGGCGCGCGCCACCGACCTGCGGCTCGGCGTCGAGTTCATGGCGATCTCAAGCTACGGCTCGGGGATGCGCTCGTCGGGCGAGGTCCGCATCGTGAAGGATTTGGACGTGCCCGTCGAGGGGCGCGACATCCTCATCGTCGAGGACATCGTGGACACGGGGCTCACCCTCTCCTTCCTCATCAACATCCTCCACCAGCGCGGCGCCAGGAGCGTCCGGCTGGCCGCCCTCTTAGACAAGTGGGAGCGGCGCGAGCGCGAGGTCCGGATTGACTACTGCGGCTTCCGCATCCCGGACGCCTTCGTCGTCGGCTACGGCCTCGACTACGCCGAGCGCTACCGCAACCTGCCCTTCATCGCGGTCATCAAGGACCCGAACCTGTAAACTAAGGAGACCGAAGCATGAGGAAATTTTTCGCGCTGCTCGCCGCGACTTCACTGTGCGCGGCGCAGGCCGCGGCGCACGGGCACGGCCACATGAGTCAGCAGGACCGCTTCGCGGGCGTCGAGATTAAGACGACGAAGGCCGCCGGCAACGTTTACATGCTCGAAGGCGCGGGCGGCAACATCGGCGTCATCGCCGGCCCCGACGGCCTGCTCATCGTGGACGACCAGTTCGCGCCGCTGGCCGAGAAGATTCGCGCGGCGCTCAAGGCCATCAACCCCGGCCCGCTCAAGTTCATCCTCAACACCCACTGGCACTTCGACCACACGGGCGGCAACGCCGCCTTCGGCCGCGAGGGCACGCTCGTCGCCCACGCCAACGTCCGCCGCCGCCTCGCCGCGGGCGCCGCCAACGTCGCCGGGCAGCCGGTCCCGCCCGCGCCGAAGGAGGCGCTGCCCGTCATCACCTACAACGAGGGCGTGCAGATTCACTTCAACGGCGAGGAGGTCCGCGTCGTCCACTTCCCCGCCGGCCACACCGACGGCGACAGCGTCATCTTCTTCACCGGCTCGAACGTCATCCACATGGGCGACGACTTCTTCGCCGGCCGCTTCCCCTTCGTGGACATCGACAGCGGCGGCAGCGTCGAGGGCCTCACCCGCAACATCGGCCAGGTCATCGAGCAGGCGCCGGCCGGCGTGAAGATCATCCCCGGCCACGGCCCGCTCTCGACGATCGAAGACCTGCGCACGTATCACGGCATGTTGCAGGAGACGACCGGGCTCATCCGCGAGCGCATGCGGCAGGGCAAGACCCTCGAACAGATCAAGGCCGAGGGGCTGCCCGAGAAGTGGAAGGCGTGGGGCACGGGCTTCATCAGCACGGACCGCTGGGTCGAGACCGTCCACCGCAGCCTGAGCCGGGCGGGCGGCGCTGACAAGAAGACGGGCGCGGCCCCGCGCCTCTTCGACCGCCAGCAGCGTGGGTGGCGCTCGGCGCTCCCGCCCCTGGCCTTAGCTGATTAGATTTAAGAAGCTTTCTCCGGCGCCGAGCGTGAGGCCGAAATTGTCGGCGATGGTCTGGCCGATGTCGGCGAGCGAGGCGCGGTCGCCGAAATTTACTCCGGCGCGGGCCTGCCTGCCGTAGACGAGCAGCGGCGCGTATTCGCGCGTGTGGTCGGAGCCGGGGAAGGTCGGGTCGTTGCCGTGGTCGGCGGTGATGATGAGAAGGTCGCCTTCCCGCATCGCCCGCTCGATCTCGGGCAGGCGCGAGTCGAAGTGTTCGAGGGCGCGCGCGTAGCCTTCAACGTCGCGTCGGTGTCCGTAGAGCATGTCGAAGTCCACGAGGTTCGAGAAGATGAGCCCGCGCGTGTCGTCTCCGAGCGCCTCGATGGTCTTGTCGATGGACTGGTCGTTGTTCTTGCCGGGCAGCTCCTTCGTCACGCCGACGGCGTCGTAGATGGAGGAGATTTTGCCGACGGCCACGACATCCAGCCCGGCGCCGGAGACGAGCGGCAGGAGCATCTCGGGCGGCGGGGGCACGGCGTAGTCGTGGCGGTTCTCGGTGCGCTTGAAGGAGCCGGGGTCGCCTACGAAGGGGCGCGCGATGACGCGGCCGACCTCGTGCTCGCCGCTCAGGATGCGCCGCGCCGCCTCGCAAATCTCGTAGAGCCGCGGCACGGAGATAATCTCCTCGTGCGCGGCGATCTGGAAGACGGAGTCGGCCGAGGTGTAGACGATGGGCTTGCCCGTGCGGACGTGCTCGTCGCCGAGTTCCTTGATGATCTCGGTGCCGGAGGCCGGGAAGTTGCCGAGCACGCCGGGCACGCCCGTCTCCGTGATGAACCTTTGGATGACCTCGGGCGGGAACCCTTCGGGGTAGGTCGGGAAGGCTTCTTCGAGGATGATGCCGGCCATCTCCCAGTGGCCCGTCGTCGTGTCCTTGCCGTTCGAGCTTAAGGCGCAGCGGCCGAAAGAGCCGCGCGGGCTCTCGACCGGGGGCACGCCCGCCAGCGGGCGGACGTTGCCGAGACCCCAGGATTGCAGGTTCGGCAACTTCACCTCGCGCGACGCGCAGATGTGGCCGAGCGTGTCGGAGCCGGCGTCGCCCCACGCGGCCGCGTCCGGCATCTCACCCATGCCCAAACTGTCCAACACAATCAGCGTGATGCGCTCGAAGGCGCGGCCCGTTTGCGTCATCCTTCCCGAAGCCACCTTTCCAAAGTTTGTTTAGTGTGGCCCGCATCTTAACACGGCCACCAGCGAGCGGATGAGGCACTAGCCGGGGGACTCACCCGTCCCACCGTTTCTCCTCTCGAAGTAACGGTCCACCACGGCGATCAGGTTTCTAAGGCTCTCATCCGTGCGCCCCTGCGCTTCTTGCAACCTTATGTGCGAGTCAACGAGCGCGTCTATCTTCGCATTCAAGTCCTTAAAACCTTCGTACGTGGCGGCCGCCAAGCGGTTGACGAGTTGATGCGTCTGCGCGACCAACTGCTCGATCTGTGTGACGCGCCCTTCGGTCTGCGCCTGCGCCTCGCGCAACTGCTCCATGCCGGCGGAAAACTGCGCCTGCTGATTGACGATGAACTCCATCTTCCTCTCGAACTCGTCGTTGGTCATCTCTCGTGTTCCTCCTTCAAGGTCGGAGGGTGGTCCGAGTCGGTTTTGGGCTTAACTCCTCGGGGCCTGGTAGCCTTCGCGGGCGCGGACCTGTGCGTCGCGGGGGTTGCGGACCTGGACGCGGATGGTGCGGTAGCGCCCGTCGCGGGCCGTGTTCGTCGAGTAGTAGCCGAGGCTGTACTGGGTGCCGATCTCCTCGGCCACCTGGCGGAAGGCGCTGCGGGCTTCGCGCAGGTCGCCGACGGGGAAGGTCTTGCCGCCGGTCTCGCGGGCGAGGCGGTTCATCTCCTGCCGCGCCAGTTGGTAGAGCGTGCGGCTGATGTGCATCCGCTCGAAGGGACCCATCTGGCAGAAGTTCGCGAAGTCGGCGGCGTCGGCGCCGGGCGCGACGAGGCGGCGGTAGCGTTGGAGCTGCGCGCGCGAAAGCCTGAGCGCGCCGTCGTCCTGGCAGTCCTGCATCAGTCGGTCCTCGACGAAATCTTCGGTGTTGACCTGCACGAAGTAGGCCACCACGTCGGCGCGGCGCAGGCGCTCGCGCGCCTCGTCGAAGTCGGACTCGCTCGTGGAGTCAACGCCGTCGGTCAGGGCGACGAGAGCGCGCCGGCCGCGCGCCTTCTCGTCCGGCGGGTCGCGGAAGATATCCCTGGCGACCTTCTCCAGCCCGTCGTAGAAGGGCGTGCCGTTCGAGGCGCCGATGCTTTCGACGGCCGCGGTCAACTCCTCGCGGTCGTCCGTCATCCTCGCCTTGACCTCGACGGCCGCCAGCCGGTCGTCGCCCTCGGTCTTCGTCTGGAAGGCGAGGACGGCGACGCGGTCGCCGGGCCTGAGCGCCTCGATGAAGGCGAGGGCGGCGCGGCGGATGAGGCCGACCTCGGCGCGCGTCGAGCCCGAGGTGTCCAGGAGGAGCGCGACCTCGAAGGGCGCCTCGGTGGTGGCGAAGTTGGCGATGCGCTGCTGGCGGCCGTCCTCGAAGACGAGGAAGTCGTCGGCCTTGAGTCCCGTCAGCGGCCGGCCCGTCTTGTCCGTCACGACCGTCGGGACCGAGACGAGCTGCGTCTCGATGCGC
>DATHBF010000315.1:0-7331 GCA_035296285.1 Pyrinomonadaceae bacterium
TGCTCCAATACGTACCCGCAACCGTCGAGCTGATTCAGACCGAGCTGCGCAAGGTCATCGTCGGGCAGGACGCCGTCACCGAGCAGGCGCTCGTGGCGCTCCTGGCCGAGGGGCACGCGCTCATCGAGGGCGTGCCCGGCACGGCCAAGACCCTGCTCGTCAAGACGCTGGCGCGCATCGTCGGCGCCGGCTTCAGCCGCATCCAGTTCACTCCCGACCTGATGCCTTCGGACATCACTGGCACGAACGTCTTCAACACGGCGATGGCCTCCTTCTCCTTACGCCGCGGCCCCGTCTTCACGGACATCCTGCTGGCCGACGAGATCAACCGCACGCCGCCGAAGACGCAGGCCGCGCTGCTGGAGGCGATGGAGGAGCGGCAGGTGACGATTGACGGCGAGCTGCACCCGCTCTCGCCCGTCTTCACCGTCTTCGCCACCGAGAACCCCATCGAGTACGAGGGCACGTACCCCTTGCCCGAGGCCCAGCTCGACCGCTTCCTCTTGAAGATTCACGTCGGCTACCCGTCGGCCGACGAGGAGGCGGCGGTCGTCGCGAACTGGGACGCCGGCTTCAACGCGCGACGCCTCGACCAGATAGACATCCGCCCGCTGCCCGAGCCGGACGCGCTCCTCGCCTGCCGCGCCGAAGTCCGCCGCGCGCGGATGGAGCCGGGCGTGCAGAGGTATCTGGTGGACCTCGTCCGCCGCACGCGCGAGCACCCCTCGGTCGCCTACGGCGCGAGCCCGCGCGCGAGCGTGGCGCTCCTCCTCTGCTCGAAGGCGCTCTCGGCCATGCGCGGCCGCGACTTCGCCACGCCCGACGACGTGCGCGACATCGCCCGCCCCGTCCTGCGCCACCGCGTCTCGCTGCGCGCCGAGGCCGAACTCGACGGCGCCACCACCGACAGCGTCATCGACGACATCCTGAGCACGGTCGAAGTGCCGCGCTAAAGTATGCGATTCGTCTTCACAAAACTCTTCTACGCGCTGCTCGCCGTCGGCTTCGTGCCGCTGTCGCTGTCGTGGGGGCGGCCGTGGCTGCGCTGGGTGACGGTGGCGTTCGACGTGGGGTTGCTTCTGGTCGCCGTGCTCGACAGCCGCACGAGCCGGCTGCGCGAGGGCCTTGAGGTGAGGCGCGAGTTTGGCGGCCGATTCCACATCGGGGCCGAGACCGAGGTGAGAGTCCACGTCCTCAATCGCACGGGGCGGCGCCTGCGCCTGAAGGTGAAGGACGAGTACCCGCCCGAGCTCGTGCTGCTCTCGCCGCGCGAGGCGGAGATGAGGGTCGGGCCGCTGGAATCGTCGGCGCTCGTCTATCAGCTCCGGCCGCCGCGGCGCGGGCGCTACGAGTTCGGGCTGGTGGGCGTGCGCTACGTCTCGCGCCTCGGGCTCGTGTGGCGCGAGGAGCGGCTCGGCGCCGAGTCGTTCGTCAAGGTCTACCCGAACATCAGGCGCGCGCGCGAGGCGGAGCTGAAGGCTTTGGGCGCCCGCTCGCTGGTCGCGGCGCAGCGGCGCGCGGCGTGGCGCGGCGAGGGGCGCGACTTTGAATCCCTGCGCGAGTACGTGCCGGGCGACGAGCTGCGCCACGTCTCGTGGAGCGCGACGGCGCGGCGCGGGAGGTTGACGACGAGGCAGTACCAGATAGAGCGCGACCAGACCGTGCTCATCGCGCTCGACGCGGGCCGCCTGATGACGGCGCTGGTGGAGTCCGAGACGAAGTTCGACTCGGCCATCCACGCGGCGCTGGCGCTGATGAGCGCGGCGGGGAGGGCGGGCGACCACGCCGGCCTCGTCGTCTTCGGCCGCCGCATCAAGGCGTACGTGCCGCCGGCCAAGGGGCGCGAGCAGCGCGACGCCGTCCTCGAAGCCTTGCACGCCGTCGAGCCCGAACTGATCGAGCCCTCCTACACGCGGGCCTTCGAGTTCGTCGCGGCCAACTGCAAGCGCCGCTCCTTCGTCGTGCTGCTGACGGACCTCGTGGACGAGGAGGGCTCGCGCGAGCTTCTGACCTCTTTGCGCATCCTGCGGCCCCGGCACCTGCCGCTCGTCGTCACCATCGCCGACCGCGACCTGCGGGCCTCCGTGCGCGACGCGCCCGAGCGCCTCCCGGACCTCTTCGCGCAGTCGGTGGCCGAGGAGATCATGCTCCAGCGCGAGTCGGCGCTCCGCCTCGTCGAAGCGCAAGGGGGCCTGGCGCTCGACGTGACGACCGCGGCGCTGGTGCCTTCTCTGCTGGAGACTTATATCAGGGTGAAGGAGCGCGGGCTTCTCTGAAGGCCGCGGCCGGGTGGGATTGAGGCCGCGACGCTTAACCAAACTTCCTCACCGGCCGGCGTCGCGCCCCCGGTCCATCGCCTCTATCAACGCGTTCAGCCGCCGGTCCGTCGCCGCGCCTGCCGCCGCGACCCCACGGATATATTCCCGCAGCTCGTTGTCCTCCTTTCGCATTGACTCCCGCAGAGACTTGTTAATCTCGGCCTGCCTCTCGTACGTTTGCATCATCACCTGCATGATGTGGGCTTGCGTGTCGGCGTACGAATCCTGTCGCGCGGAGAGTTGCGCGAAGTCATCCGACTGCCGGTCAACCTTCTCAGAGATTCGGTCAACCTTCTCAGAGAGCCGGTCAACCACCCCGGAGATCCGTGTCACCTCTTCGCTGAGCTGCGCCAGGCGTGCGTCGCAGTGGGCGCCGCTTTTGAGCAGGAAGTCTATGGCGCGTTCTAACTCGTCGCTGGTCATCTTCGAAGGGTCCTCCTTTGCCGGGCATTCTCCACGTTTCGGAATCCTTCATCAAGGCGGAGCCGCTTGCGCCTCGTCGCCGCGGCCGGCGAGGAGGAGGTAGGCGTAGAGGGTGAGGCCGGTGACGGCGGCGACGGTGTACTTCATGGCGGGCGGGATGTGGGCGGGTGAGATGAAGCCCTCGATGGTGCCGGCGACGGCGAGCAGGGGGACGCACCCCGCCACGAGCTGGATGGCCTCGCGGCCCCGGAGCCGCAGGTTGTCGAAGCGCGAGATGTCGCCGGGGAAGAGGACGGCCGTGCCGAACAGTATTCCGGCGCCGCCCGCGATGAAGATGCACGAGAGCTCGACGACGCCGTGGCCGGCCATGAAGGTCGCAAGCTCCCCGCCGTAGCCGGCGCGGTAGGTGAGCGCCAGCACCGAGGCGTGGGCCAGCCCGTTGATAGCCATGTAGTAGAGCGTGCCGACGCCGAGCAGGGCGCCGAAGGCGAAGGCGTAGAACGTGACCTGGATGTTGTGCGTGGCAATAGATGTGGCGGCTATCTGGTTGGCCTCGTTGGCGCCCTCCCACCAGTGAGGCCGGCGCTCCAGAATCTCCTGCCTGAAGTGGGGCGGCACGCCCGCGAACTCCGAGAACTCGGGGTCGCGCCACGTCGCCGCGAAGGAGAGCGCGGCGAAGGCCACGTAGGTGGCGAAGGCCAACGCCGTGTAGCGCCAGCGGCGGCGGAAGGTCCGGGGGAAGTCGCGCGTGAAGAAGCGGCGCAGGCGGTGGCGGCCCTCGGAGGCGCCGGCCCGGTAGATGCGGCCGTGGGCGCGGATGACGAGGCTGTTGAGGTAGTTGACGAGGCGGGGGTCGCGGCTCTCGGCGCGGGCGACGGCGAGGTCCGAGGCCGTGCGGCGGTAGATGCGCCCGAGTTCTCTGACCTCCTCGCGGTGGAGCCGCCTGAGCGTCGAGCGGTCCAGGAGCTTGAGCAGGTCTTCGAGCCGCTGCCACGCGCCCTTGCGCTCATTGATGAAACGGTCCTGGGGCATAAAGGAAGATGTGGATGTCGGACGCCAGATGTTAGAATCCGCCTGCTAGTCTAACATTTAACATCCGCCGTCTGACATCCGTCTTTCATGGACCGCATCGTCGAGTGTGTGCCGAACTTCAGCGAGGGGCGCGACGGGCGCGTGGTGGCAGCGCTGGTCGAGGCGGTGGAGTCGGTCGAGGGCGCGCTCGTCCTGGGCACGCACGTGGACGCCGACCATAACCGCTCGGTCGTGACGCTCGTCGCGCCGCCCGAAGTGATAGTCGAGGCGGCGGTGCGGGTCGTGGCGCGCGCGGCCGAGTTGATCGACCTGCGCGCGCACGCGGGCGAGCACCCGCGGATGGGAGCCTGCGACGTGCTGCCCTTCATCCCCGTGCGGGGCCTCGGCGTCGAGGAGTGCGTGGCGCTCGCGCACGAGGCGGGGCGGCGCATCTGGCGGGAGTTGCAGATTCCCGTCTACTTCTACGAGAGCGCGGCCACGAGGCCCGAGCGGCGGAACCTCGCGGACGTGAGGCGCGGCGGCTTCGAGCTGCTGCGCGAACAGATAGCGACCGACCCGGCGCGCGCGCCCGACGTGGGCGAGCCCCGCGTGCATCCTTCGGCCGGCGCGTGCATCGTCGGCGTCCGCCCGCTCCTCATCGCCTACAACGTCAACCTGAAGACGAACGACCTGGCGGCGGCCAAGCGCATCGCGGCGGCGGTGCGCGAGCGCGGCGGGGGCCTGGCACACCTGAAGGCTTTGGGGTTCGAGCTGGTGAGCCGCGGGGTCGTGCAGGTCTCGATGAACCTGACGAGCTACGAGCGGACGAACCTGCACCAGGCGTTCGAGGCCGTGAGGCGCGAGGCCGAAGCGTTAGGCGTCGAAGTCCTGGGGAGCGAGATAGTGGGGCTCGTGCCGCAGGCCGCGCTCGACCGCGCCGCCGCTCACTTCCTGATGCTCGAAAACTACTCGCCCGACCTCGTCCTCGAAAACCGCATCGCCGCCGCCCTCCGCCGCAAGGGGCGGAAGGAGCTTGATGGGTAACTTGCTTAGACATCTTCAACTGATTCTCGGCGCCTCTCTGCTGGAGGGCGTGCGTTGGGTGCGCGAGCACTTGTACGCGGTGTGCGTGCTCGGGCCGCTGGTGCTCGGCATGACGTATCTGGGCGTCGGGCGCGCGCTCGGAGAGGCGGAGTGGAGCCCGTCGGCCTTCGAGGGCGCGGCGCTGTCGGTGGCGGCGGCGGCGTGCCTGATAGTGGTCAGCATGTCGCGGGCGAGCGCGGAGGTTTATCACCTGCGGAGGCCGGAGGCGATGCTCGACGCGCTGCCGGTCGCGCCCGAAGCGCACCTGCTCGCGGCCCTCGCGCGGCGCGCGGCGCGCACTTTCGCGGTCGCCGTTGCGGCCGTCGTGCTGCGCGGGCTCGCGGGCGGGGCCGTGTGGGAAGCGGACCTCCTGCCGCCGCTCGCGCTGTTCGTGTGGGTCACTTCGGCGGCGGAGGTGTTGGCGTCGCTCCAGTGGATTCACTGGGGGCACACGGGGGGAAGGGTGAATGCCGCCGCGGGGCTGACGCTCGTCGCCGTCGGGGCTCTGGCGGGGGGGCTGCTGTTGTGGCTCGTGCTCGCGCCGTGGAAGTGGACCGACGCGGCGAGGGCGGGCGTGTTGGCGGGCGGGGCTTTGACGGCCGCGTTGCTGTCTGGGCTCTCAATCGTGCTGCACAGGCGTTGGAGGGCGGCGGACGCCGAGTACGCGAAGCGTTTGGGCGCGGGGGCGCGGCGTGGCGGCGTGTGGGGGCGCGCGGCGTGGGTCGTGCGGCGCGAGCCGCCGTCGGTCAAGGCCCAACTGGCGCGCGACCTACAGTTGACGCTGCGCGGCTTCTCCTCGGCCGTCTACACGTCGGCGGGCCTGGCGGCGCTCTTCGTGTTGTCGCTGGCGGCGCTGCTCGGCTCGGGGTGGCCGCCGGACGGGGCCGCGGGCGGCGCGTGGGCGGGCATGGGCGACGCGTGGTACGAGGCGACGCTGAGGCCGCGCGTGCTCGTGGTGAAGTTCGCGTGCGTGCTGGCGTCGGCGGCGCTCGGGGCGGTCGTGCCCGTGCTGGTCGCGCACCAGGGGCCGCACCTCTGGCTCGAACGGGCTACGGGCGTGCGCGGCGCCGACGCGTGGCGGGCGAAACTTTTGCTGGCGAGAATCTTGATGCTGCCGGGCGCGGTCGCGGCTTGGGCGGTCGGGGTCGCGTGCGGGGCGTCGCCGGCCTTCTACGTGGTGCCGCTTTTGGCCGAGTGCATTTGGCTGTGGTGGCTGATGAGCACGCTGGTGGGCGGGCTCGCCTTCGAGATGCCGGAGCAGCCGGGCCTCGCCCTCGTCGTGATGACGTGCGCGGCGGTGGCGGCCGGCGGCTTCACGGCGTTCCTCTGGCCGATGGGGTTGGCGCTCTACGGCTTAGGCGTGCAGCAGTTGCTCATGCGCGGCGCCGAGCAGGCGCACTCGTTCATGAAGGGCGCGGACGTTAATCAGAAGTTGTTCGAGAAGACCGGCGGGGGAGGCCGGGAGTAGCCCCGTCGCGGGGGCGACCGATTTTTTTTATGTCCCTTGTAATCATCGAGGAAGTGTCGAAGCGTTACGGCGAGACGCGGGCCGTGGCGGGCGTGAGCCTGGCGGTGGCCGGTGGCGAGGTGTACGCGCTGGTGGGGGCGAACGGGGCCGGGAAGTCCACGCTGATACGGATGATGGTGGGGTTGACGGAGCCGGACGCGGGCCGCGTCGTCGTGTGCGGCGACGAGATGGGCAGGCGACCCGTCGAGGCCAAGCGGCACCTGGGATACTTGCCCGAGGAGCTCTACCTTTATCAACGCCTGACGGGGCGCGAGTATCTGCGCCTCGTCGCCGGGCTGAAGAATTGCGACCCGGCGGGCGCGGAAGGCGAGGCCGAGTTCTTCGAGCTGGGGGCGGTCGCCGACAAGTGGGTCGGCGGCTACTCGCTCGGGATGAGGAAGAAGCTGGGGCTGGCGGCGGCCTTCGCCGGCTCGCCCCGCGTGCTCGTTTTGGACGAGCCTTTGAACGGCCTCGACGTGGAGATGATGCGCAAGCTCCGCCTGCGCATCGAGCGCGAGAGGGACGCGGGCCGCGCCTTCCTCGTCTCGTCGCACGTGATGAGCTTCGTCGAGCGCGTGGCCGACCGCGTCGGCGTGATGCGCGCCGGGGTGGTCGTCGCCGAGGGGCCGCCCGCGCACTTGCGCGAGCAGGCCGCGATGCCGGACGCGCCCTTCGAGGACGTGTTCTTCCACTTCACGACGTAAGCCACGCCGACTCGGTTTGCGCGGGCGGCACCGCCGGTTGATAATGGCGCCTTCCCGCCCAAGGAAGTTTCCGGCACTCGTCAGTTCACTCGAAGGTACAGACCCGAAGGTAAGTAGGATGGCTTCCCCCCCCGACCAGGATAAGAGTCGTGAGCAGTTGCTCGCGGAGCTGGCCGACGCCCGCGCGCGCCTCGACGCCCTGGGGCGTGCCTTCGAGTCGGCGCGGCTGCCGGCGCTGCTCTCCGACTCGGTCGGCCAGGCCGTCATCGCCTCCGATGTCGAGGG
>DATHBF010000316.1:0-10330 GCA_035296285.1 Pyrinomonadaceae bacterium
GCTGAATCTCCGAGAGGCTGGCGCGCAAGTCCGAGAGGTCGGCGCCCGAGTCGCCGCCGGCCGCGCCCGCGTTGGCCCCTTCGTCGCCGAGCCGCCGCGCCACGCGCTCGGCCAACTCTCGTATCCTGTCCTGTTCGCTGCTCATTAAAGGGTCGTCAATTTCGCCTCACCCGGCGTCGTCGGCCAGGAGGTCAACGCGGTCCACGACGCCGACGATGGCCGAGTCTATCGCCGCGCCCGGCTCGCCCGTGGCGGCCGTCGAGGCGCCCCAGCCCTCCTGCACGACGAGCACGAGGTCGCCCTCGCCCGAGTCCACCGAGTCGAGCGCGAGTATCGTCGCGCCGAACTCTTCGCCCGACGGCGTGACGGGCTGGCAGAGCATCACGCGCGCGCCCGCGTACCGCTCGTTCTTCTGCGTCGCCACGACGCTCCCGAGCACGCGCGCCAGTATCACGCCCGCCGCCTCCCCTTCGAGACGTGCGCGTCCGAGTCCACGATGCCGACGATGGTGCAGTCGGTCGGCGTGTCCTCGCGCCGGAACGGGAAGCTCGCCTCCTTGCCGCGGCACCAGAAGACCAGCTCGCCCACGCCCGCGCCCACCGCGTCGAGCGCCACCAGCGGCGCCCCCTGCGGCCTCAGCTCCGCGTTCAAAGACTGCACGACCAGAAGCTTCCGCCCCTCCAGCGAATCGTTCTTCACCGTCGCCACCACGTTCCCGATGACTCGCGCCAGCTGCATCACTACTGCCTCAGTCGTTGACGAAATCGACCTCGTCTATGACGCCGACGATGGCCGCGTCGATGGGGCGGTCCTTCTGGCCTTCGGCGAGGCGGGCGCTGGAGCCGGCGACGACGAGGACGCGCTCGTGGTAGTCGGCGCCGACGGTGTCAACGGCGACGACGTAGCCGGAGGCGTCCGAGCCGTCGAGGTTCAAGGGGCGGACGAGCAGGAGCTTGCTGCCCTTGAGCCGCTCGTCCTTCTGCGTCGAGACGACCGTGCCGAGGATGCGCGCGATAATCATAAGCGGGTGTCGGGTGTCGGGTGCCGGGTGTCAGGAAGAAGACAGGCTTTCACCTGACGCCCGGCACCCGGCACCCGCACCTTTCTTACCTGTCCGAGCCGACGGGCAGGGCGTCGTCAACGCTGCCGTGGGGGCGGGCGATGACGTGGACGCTGACGAGCTCGCCGACCCTTCGGGCGGCGGCCGCGCCCGCGTCGGTCGCCGCCTTGACGGCCGCCACGTCTCCGCGCACGATGGCCGTCACGAACCCGGCCCCTATCTTCTCGTAGCCGACGAGCGTGACGTTGGCGGCCTTCACCATCGCGTCGGCCGCCTCGATCATCGCCACCAGCCCCTTCGTCTCGACCATGCCCAGTGCTTCTTGAGGCATTCTCTAATCACTCCTCTTACCGGATTTGAAACCTTATCAGTTCGCCTTCAACTGCGCCGCCTGGCTCAAAAGCTCTATCAGCTCCTCGCGCGTCAGAGAGATTTTGCCGCTGCCGTTCGCCGCGGGCCTCATCGTATGGGGCGCCGCGTCGCGCTCGCCCGTCGGGCAGGTGATGCGCGTCTCGTGCAGGTAGCCGCACGACTGGCAGCGGGCGCGCTCGTCGAGGTAGCCGGCGCGCTCGCGCACGTCGATGAGCTTCTCGATGGAGTCGGGCGGCAGGTCGCGCGGGCCGCCGAGGGCGCGCGCGAGTATTGCTATCTTCGCCGTGTGCTCCAGCGTCTCCAGGCGGTCGAAAGCCTGCCACACGTCCGCGCCGTAGGCGACCGCGCCGTGGTTCGCCATCAGAAGCGCGTTGTGGTTCTTGACGAGCGGGAGCATCTTCTCCGTCAGCTCGTCGGTCGAGGGCGTGCCGTACTCGGCGAGCGGCACGCAGCCCAGGGTCAGGATGACTTCGGAGAGGATGGGCTCGTCTATCGCGAGCCCCGCCACGGCGAAGGCCGAGCCGTGCGGCGGGTGGGCGTGGCAGACGGCGCGCACGTCCTCGCGCTCGCGGTAGATGAGCAGGTGCATGGCCAGCTCGCTTGATGCGCGGCGGTCGTTGAGCGGCTTGCCTTCGAGGTCGGTGACGGCGAGCATCTCCTCGGTCATGCGCCCCTTGCCCGTCTGCGTCGGCGTGGCGACGACGCGGCCGTCGTCCAGGCGCACGCTGATGTTGCCGTCCGAGGAGACAACGTAGGAGCGTTCGTACATGAGTTTCCCGACGCGCACGATCTCGCGCCGGGCCGTCTGCTCGTCCATCCGCCTCCGCCGGCCTTCTATTACTCGTCCACCGTCTGCTCGCTCGGGAAGTCGTACTCGATGACGCGCGTCACCGAGATGGGCAGGCCGTTCTCCAGGGCCGGCGTGAAGCTGGTACGCCAGGCCGCGCGCTCGGCCGACTGCGTCAGGCCGTAGGGCTGGCCCTGCAAGGTCTCGACGGCCTTGACCGCGCCGTCGGCGCCGAAGGTCACGCGCAGGCGGACGGTGCCCGTGTGGTCACGCTTGCGCGCCTCGCGGGTGTAGACGGCCGTCGGCTGGTAATTTATCGAGAGCGACTTCGACTCGGCGAGCAGCTTGTGGCGGTAGGCCGAGCCGCAGCCGCCGCGCTTGGGGCCGTGGCCGTAGCGGTCGCGCTTGAACAGGCCCGCGCCGCCGCCGCGCGTCAGGAGCCCGGCGAAGCCGGCGACGGCGGCGCCGAGGATGAAGGTCAACGTGAAGGGCAGCACTCTCTTTAGCAAGCTGGTCGTCATAACCCGAACTCCTTGTCGGTGGCTAGCTCTGCAACTCCCGCTCCTCGCGCTGCGCGATCTCCTCGAAGGGCAGCAGCGCGCGCGGGTTGGTGACGCAAGTGATCTGTGGTCGTGCTAAGAAGTACGATAGCGATTCCAGCGAAATCGTCAAGTCCACCGTCTTCACCTTGACGCCCAGGCGCGCGTGCAGGCGGACGGGCGCGAAATTCAGAACGGCCTTGACGCCGGCCGACATCACCTGATTGAGAACCCTCTGCGCGACGCGCGCCGGCACGGCGATGACGGCCACGTCCACGCCCGCGTCCTTCACCACGCGCCCGAGCTTCCGCACGTCGTGGACGGGGACCTCGGCCGGGCCGACTTTGCGCCCGATCTTCTCGCGGTCGTTGTCGAAGAGGGCGACGACCTCGAAGTTCGACTCGCGGAAGCCGTTGTAGTTGGCGAGCGCGGTGCCGAGGTTGCCGGCGCCGACGATGCCGACGCGGTGCGGGCGGTCGAGCCCGAGTATCTGCGTCAGGTGGCGGCGCAGGTCGTCAACCGAGTAGCCGACGCCGCGCGTGCCGAACTCGCCGAAGTGCGCGAGGTCCTTGCGGATCTGCGCCGAGTTCATGTTGAACTGGTCTGCCAGCGCCTGCGACGAGATGGTCTTGATGCCGGCGCCGGCCAACAGATTCAGGCAGCGCAGGTAGACGCTCAAGCGGCTCGTCGTCAGCTCCGAGATTTTCTCCGACTTCATCGCGCGCCTTTTCTTCTGAGGAGAGCGCGACCAGTATACCCCGTCCGGCGCGGCCGCGGAAAGAGCGCCCAAAAAGTTGTGGACGGCCCCGGCCGCCGCCGCCTACTATGTGTCGGTCATTCGCCCCTTCCGCATGAAACTATGGTCAAGTCGTTAGCCCACGAGGCCATCTACGACGCCGTTGCCGGGATACTCGGCCCGCTGCCGCGCGGCAGCCTGCTCGACGTGCCGGCGGGCGAGGGCGCGATGGCCCTTCGCCTGCTCGGCCTCGGGTTCGACGTGCGCTGCTGCGACCTGTACCCGGAGATATTTCGGCTCCCCGAGGTCGAGATTAGACGCGGCGACCTGTCTTCGACGCTCCCGTACGAAGACGACAGCTTCGACTACGTCGTCTGCGTCGAAGGGCTTGAGCACATCGAGAACCCGCACCAGGCGGTGCGCGAGTTCGGGCGCGTCGTCCGCCCCGGCGGCCACCTCGTCGTCAGCGTCCCGAACATCCTCAACGTCGAGGAGCGGCTGAAGTGGCTGCTCTTCGGCTACACCTCGCACTTCAAGCCGCTCTCGCGCGCGCACCTTGAGAGGGTGAGCGAGGAGTGCGGCGGACGCGACGAGGTGGGCCTGCACATCAACCCCATCGCCTACACGGAACTCAGGTACGTCCTGGAGAAGAGCGGCTTCGAGCTTCGCGGCGTGTACCGCGACCGGCCGAAGAAGAACTCCTGGGCCTACTGGCCTTTGGTCGGCCTGATTCGCGCGCTCAACCGCCTCCAGTCCGAGCAGAGGCGGCGCGAGCGCTGGGCGGCCGAGCTACAGTCGGACGCGGTCCTGCTCGGCGGCAACACGCTCGTCGTCCACGCGCGTAAGAACGGCTCGTGAAGTCAGCGGAAGTTTGAAGCAGATGAAAATAGATTCCTCCGTCCCCTTCATCGCGGTCGCCCTCGTCGCCTTCGGCATCTTCCTTATCGCGCCGCCGCTCGGTCGCGCGCAAGGGCGTGCGCGGGCGCGCGACCTCGGGGTTCCTTTCGACGGGACGCCGGGGCCGCTCAACGCCATCACGGATGTAAAGGGCGTTGAGGTCGGCTTCGTGACGCTGGTCGCGGGCGAGGGCCGAGCCGGCACGGTGCGCGGGGTGGTGAGGACGGGCGTGACGGCGGTGCTGCCGCAGGGGAAGGAGTTCCGCGGGCGCGTCTTCGCGGCGTGGCACACGCTGAACGGGAACGGCGAGATGACGGGGACGACTTGGCTCGAAGAGTCGGGCTCGCTCGGCACCCCCATTCTCATCACGAACACGCACAGCGTCGGCGTCGTGCGCGACGCCGTCATCGAGTGGAACGCGCGGCGCGGCGGCGGCGAGGGCTACTCGGGCGACTTCAGCCTGCCCGTCGTCACGGAGACGTGGGACGGGTTTCTGAACGACATCAACGGCTTCCACGTCCGAAAGGAGCACGCCTTCCAGGCGCTCGACGGCGCGAAGGCCGGGCCGGTCCCGGAGGGCAACGTCGGCGGCGGAACGGGCATGGTCGCGCACGGCTTCAAGGGCGGCACGGGCACTTCTTCGAGGGTGCTCGCGAAGGACGAAGGCGGCTACACCGTCGGCGTGCTCGTGCAGGCCAACTACGGGCGGCGCGACCTGCTGAGCATCGCGGGCGTGCCGGTCGGCAGGGAGATAACGGACCTGCGGCCCGAGCCGGGCAAGCGCGACGAAGACGGCCAGGGCTCCATCATCGTCGTCGTGGCGACGGACGCGCCGCTCCTGCCGCACCAGTTGAAGCGGCTCGCGCGCCGCGTCTCGCTCGGCGTCGGCATCGTCGGCGGGCGCGGCGAGAACTCGTCGGGCGACATCTTCATCGCCTTCTCGACCGCCAACCCGGAGGCGAGCAAGGCGGAGGGCGTCGCGCAGCTCTCGATGCTCCCGAACGAGCGCATCAACCCGCTCCTGCGCGCCACCGTCGAGGCGACCGAGGAATCAATCGTCAACGCGTTGGTGGCCGCCGAGACGACGAAGGGCATCGGCGGCAACGTCGTCCACGCCCTCCCGCACGAACGGCTCAGGGAAGTTCTGAGAAAGTACAACCGTCTAAAGTAGGAGCACCGACGGAAGATGAAGGGAAAGCTTCGCGGCCTCGCGTTCTTGCTGCTCGCGCTCGCGTGCGCGCCCGAGGCCCGCGCGCAGGTCGAAGGGAATCCGCCCAACTGGTGCCGCAACGGGCCGTTCGCCGCCGAAGAGGCCGACTACCGCCTCGCCCGCGTCGTCGGGCGCAAGGGCGCGCGCGTCTACTTCCACGGCGACGACGAAGGCTGCCCGAGCCCGAAGTGCAGGCTGAAGTCGTACGTCGTCCCGGGCGACGAGGTCATCGTCTCGCGCACGCTCGGCGACTGGGCCTGCGCGTGGTATCAGCCGGCGCGAGGCTCCGAGACGGTTGGCTGGATCATGGCGCACGAGCTGAGCCTCGGCCCGCCCGCGCCGAAGCCCGCGGCCGCGAGCTGGGAGGGCGAGTGGGAGTTTTACGACAACGGGCTTAAGGTCACGCGCGACCGGCGCACGGGACGGCTGAGCGTCAAGGGCGCCGCATCCTGGACGGGCGCCAACCCCGGCCAAGTCCACGTCGGCGAGATAGAAGCGAAGGGCACGCCCGAAGGCAACGTGCTCAGGCTCAAGAACGACGAGTGCGAGGTGACGTTGCGCCTCGTCGGCCCCTACCTGCTCGCCGCAGACAACAGGCAATGCGGCGGCCTCAACGTCACCTTCGACGGCGTCTACCGCCGCAAGCTCGCGCGCAAGAGGCGATGACGGACGGCGGAAATCACTAACCACCCTCATTTCCTTTTCCGCCCCCGTTCATCTAAAATTCGTCTGCAAACACGAGGCGCTCCCGAAATCCTTCTCTCGTTTAAAAGCCAACTACCGAAGAATGATTGCGCACCTGTCCGGAACCCTACTCGCCAAGCACGCCACCAGCGTCGTCGTCGAAGTCGGCGGCGTCGGCTACGAGGTGACGATACCCGTCTCGACCTTTTACGACCTGGGCGACACGGGCGGCCCCGTCAAGCTCCGCGTCTACACGCACGTCCGCGAGGACGCCCTCCAGCTCTTCGGCTTCCGCACCGAGCGCGAGAGGGAGCTGTTCACCATGCTCATCTCCGTGAGCGGCATCGGCCCCAAGTCCGGCGTCGCCATGCTCTCGGGCTTGAGCGCCGACGAGATCGTCTCGGCCATCCGCAGCAACAACCTCGCGCGCCTGACCTCCATCCCCGGCGTCGGGCGCAAGACGGCCGAGCGCCTCGTCATCGAGCTGCGCGACAAGATGCCCAAGCTCTCTTCACCCGCGCTGGATGAAGAGCTGGCGGCGGGCGCGTCGGCCGGGGCCGCGCCCACCGAGGACGCCCTGCGCGAGGACACGCTCTCGGCGCTCCTCAACCTCGGCTACCAGAAGGCCGCCGCCGAGAAGGCCATCACGCACGCGCTGAGCGACGGCGGCGACCTCTCGGTCGAAGTGCTCCTGCGGCGCAGCCTCCGACACCTTTCTAAAGGTTAACAATGGCCGAGCACGATCCCGTCAGCGTGCGCGAGGGCGGCGCGATGGACGACGAGAAGCAGTTCGAGCTGTCGCTGCGGCCGGCGCGCCTGGCCGAGTACATCGGCCAGAAGAAGGCGACCGAGAACCTGCGCGTCTTCATCCGCGCCGCGAAGCAGCGCCGCGAAGCACTCGACCACGTCTTGCTGACGGGGCCGCCCGGCCTCGGCAAGACGACGCTCTCCAACATCGTCGCCAACGAGATGGGCGCGGAGCTTCGCTCGACGGCCGGCCCCGTCATCGAGAAGCCCGGCGACCTCGCCGCCCTCCTGACCAACTTGCAGGAAGGCGACGTGCTCTTCATCGACGAGATTCACCGCCTCAACCCCGCCATCGAGGAAGTCCTCTACCCCGCGATGGAGGACTACCAGCTCGACATCATGATCGGCCAGGGCACGGCCGCGCGCTCCATCAAACTGGAGTTGCCGAAGTTCACCCTGATAGGCGCGACGACGCGGCCCGGCCTTCTCACCGCGCCCTTGCGCGGCCGCTTCGGCATCGTCTTCCACCTCAACTTCTACACCTACGACGAGCTCGAGCTGATCGTCCGCCGCTCCGCCGACATCCTCGGCACCGAAGTCGACGAGGGCGGCGCCCGCGAGATAGCCCGCCGCGCCCGCGGCACACCGCGCATCGCCAACCGCCTGCTGCGCCGCGTCCGCGACTTCGCCGAGGTCGAGCACGACGGCCGCATCACGCGCGACGTGGCCGGCGACGCGCTCAACCGCATGGAGGTTGACACCTACGGCCTCGACGAGATGGACCGCAAGCTCCTGCTGATGATTATCCAGCAGCACGCGGGCGGCCCCGTCGGACTCAACCACATGTCGGCCGCGCTCCAGGAGGAGAAGGACTCCATCGAAGAGATCATCGAGCCCTACCTCATCCAGATAGGCTTCATCAACCGCACGCCCCGCGGCCGCACGGCGACCCGGCTCGCCTACGAACACTTCGGCATCGAACCTCCCCGACTCCCCCCGCAACGTCCCGGCCTCTTCGACACGGAATAGCTGCCTTGAAGCATTCCCCTCGTCAACTCCTGACCGCCGCCGCGCTCGCCTGCGCGCTCGCCCAAACCTCCTTCGCCGTCCCGCAGTCGAAGGCCGGACAGGGCACGCGCCGCAAAGCCGCGGCGGGAGAGGCGCGGCACCGACGCGACGCGCGCGAGGCCGTCGCCGCGCTGCGCGAGGCCGCCGAACTCGCGCGCGGCTTCGACGACCTCTACCAGAGCGTTGACATCCAGGCCCGCGCCGCCGACGCCCTCTGGCCCCACGACGAGCAGGCCGCGCGCGCCGTCCTCCGCCGCGCCTGGGAGGCCGTCAACGACCCCAACGCCGCGACTAAAGTCGAAGGCGTCGGCGTCTCCGAAGACCCGGACGAGGACCGGCGCGAGACCGTCGGCATCGCCCGCCGCGCCGTCATCACGGCCGCCGCGAAGCACGACGCGCGCCTCGCCGAAACCTTCCTTCAGGAGTTCCAGCGCACGGCCGAGGCGGATGACACCTCTGCCGTCTCGACTTCCGCGAAGACGCGACGCGGGCGCTTGAGCGCGGGCGCGGGCGAAAGGCTCTCGCTCGCCTACCGCCTCCTCGGCGACGGCGACGCGAAGCGGGCCGCAGAGCTGATGGCCCCCGTCATAGAGGCCGTGCCGCGCCCCGTTGACCCGCTCGTCAACTTCGTCGCCTCGCTCCGCACGCACTCGGCGCGCGATGCGGACGCGCTCTACCTGCGCCTGCTCGCAAGGGTGCGCGCCGACGCTTCCGCGGACGCCAACGACGTGCTGAGCCTTTCGGCCCCCGTCGTCTCGCCCGGCTTCGCCGTCTTCCTCGACGACTACGGCACGCCCTCCTTCGCGCGCGTCGGCAACTCCTCCACCTCGCGCGGCGAGACGCCGCCCGCCGAGATTCGCCGCGCCTTCTACGAGACGGCCGCGGCCGTCCTCCTGCGCGCGGGCACGCCGGAGCAGCCCGACGCGGCCGCCGCCCAGTACTTCGCCGCCGGCCGCCTGCTCCCCTTCTTCGAGCGCGAGGCGCCGCAGTACGCGCCGCAACTGCACGCGCGCATGACCGCGCTCGCCGCGTCGCTTGACCCGGCGCGCCGTGAGCGGCTGTCGGCCAGCATGGAGGTGCGCGACCTCGCCGCGAAGAATCCCGTGGACCCCATCGCCTCGCAACTCTCGCGTCTCAAAGACGCGCGCGACGCGGAGGCGCGCGACTCCGTGCGTCTCGGGGCCGTCATCACGGCCTCGCGCCGCACCCTCTGGGAACGCGCGCGCACGCTCGCCGCCGAGATGGAGGCCGCCGAGGCGCAGCGCGACGCGCGCCTCGTCATCGCCGTCCACCAGTTGCTCCGCATTTCCGATTCATACGACGACGAGGACGCCGGGGCCGTCGAACGCGCCGCAGACTTCGCGCGGGGGGCGGACGTGCCGCCGGAGGTGCGCGCCGCGGGGCTCGCGCAGGCGGCCGAGCTTGCGGCCAGGCGGGGCGGGCGCGCTCGCGCCGACCAGCTCATCTCGGAGGCCGCGGGCCACGCCGCGCAGGCCGAGCGCGAACAGGGTCGGCGGCTGACGGCGCTCGCCCTCGTCGCCCTCTCGGCCGCGCGCTCGGCGTCGCCGCGACTCTGGGAGGTACTGCCGGCGCTCGTGCGCGCCGACAACGAGAACGAAGACTTCCCCTCCGGCGCGCTCGCCTTCTGGTTCACGCTCGGCCCCGAGAAGCAGCGCACGGAGTTCGCCGCCCCGTCCGAACCCTTCTCGCTCGCGGACGTTTTCGCCGCCGCCGCCCCGCTCGACGCCGCGAAGGCGTTCGGGGAGGCCCGCCGGCTCGAAGACGAAGAGACGCGCGCACGCGCGCTGGTCGAGGCGGCGCGCGCCGTGCTGCGCCCGACGCAGAAGACGGCCGGCGCGCGCTAGATTTTGAATCCGGCGCGAAGTGTCAGAGAATAGGCGCGGTTGTTACAGAAACCTTCGGGCGGGCGGGTGCGAATGGACACCGTGCGGCGACGGCCTTTTTCCTTCTTCTCGCGGAGGCGCTGGGGCGTCAAAAACCACGCGCCCTGGCCCACCATCTTCCAGCACACCGCGCACCAGTTCCACGAAAACGACCTCTTCACGCCCGCCGCGGCCATGAGCTACTTCGGCCTGCTGACGCTCTTCCCCGCCCTGCTCGTCATGCTCGTCATCGGCAACCGCGTCGCCGCCGGCAGCGAGGCTCTGTCGCGCATCGTGGAGGTCTACCCCGGCTCGCGGGATTTCCTGAGCGCCACGGTCAAGTCGCT
>DATHBF010000317.1:0-5148 GCA_035296285.1 Pyrinomonadaceae bacterium
ACGGCCGCGCTCGAAGAGAGCGCGAGCGCCCTGCTCGGCGACTACGACGGCCTGAGCGTGACGGCCTACGCCGCCGACTACGACACGGCGCTCCCGCGCCTGAGCGAGAACTTCGAGGCCGGCGGCCGCGCGCTCGTCCTCTTCCTCGGCTCGAACGTCGGCAACTTCGACCGCGGGGAGGCGCGCGACTTCCTCCGGCGCGTGCGCTCGGCGCTGCGCGCGGGCGACGCGCTCCTGCTCGGCGCCGACCTCAAGAAAGACCCGGCCGCGCTCGAAGCCGCCTACGACGACCCGCTCGGCGTCACCGCCGCCTTCAACTTGAACGTCCTCGGGCGCGCGAACCGCGAGCTCGGAGCCGACTTCGACCTGCGCGCCTTCCGCCACGTCGCCCTCTACGACGCGCGCGAGGGGCGCGTCGAGATGCATCTTGAGAGCGCGCGTGAACAGACCGTCCGGGTAGGCGCCCTCGGCCTCGCCGTCCCCTTCGGCGCGGGCGAGCGCATACACACGGAGAACTCTTACAAGTACAGCGCGGCGGAGCTGTCCGAACTCGCCCGCTCCGCCGGCTTCACACTCACCCGCACCTGGCTCGACGCGGGCGAACTCTTCAGCAGCAACCTTCTCATCGCCGAGTGAGCTATGGCCCAGACGCCTACAGGCACTAAGAGCGGCCGCGAGGGCTTCCCGCTTTTGACCGACGCGATCTCGCCCGCGTCGGTGCCGCTCTTCGTCGAGAACCTGCTGCGCGGCGAGAAGCCGGCGGCCGAGTGGAGGTGCGGCGTCGAGTTCGAGCTGTTCGGCTACGACCGCGCGCGCGACTTTGCACGCATAGACCCCGCGCAGGTCCAGCGCGTGCTCGCGGGCTTCGCGCCCTCGTCGAACGACCTGGTCCGCGAAGGCGAAACGCTCGTGGAGGTGAGCGACGGGCAGATGAACCGCCTGACGATTGAGCCGGGCGGGCAGATCGAATTCTCGGGCGCGCCGCACCGCCGGCTCGCCGAAGTCGAGGCGGGCCTGCGCCGCTACCTCGCGCGCCTGCGCGAAGTGGCCGACGCGAACGGCCTCGTCTTCCTCGCCGCCGGCTTCGACCCGCTGCGCTCTTCCGAAGAGCAGAAGTGGTTCCCGAAGATGCGCTACGACGTGATGCGCCCTTACATGGCCACGCGCGGCCGGCGCGCGTGGGACATGATGGCGCGCACCTGCTCGGTGCAAGCGAACCTGGACTACGGCGGGCCGGAAGACTTGCGGAAGAAATTCCTGATGAGCAGCCGGCTGGCGCCCGTCGTGACGGCCATGTTCGCCAACTCGCCCTTCGAGCGCGGGCGCCCCTCCGGCTACAAGTCCACGCGCGCCGCCGCCTGGCTCGACACCGACCCCGACCGCAGCTGCATGCCGCCGCCCGCGCTCTCGGACGACTTCGCGCCCGCCGACTACGTCGCCTACGCGCTCGGCGTGCCGATGGTCTTCGCGCAGCGCGGCGGGCGCTACCTCGGCTCCGTCTCTGGCCTGCGCTTCGACGAGTTCCTTGAGCGCGGCGGCGAAGGCGTCAGCCCCGTCTTCGGCGACTGGGCCGACCACCTGACGACCATCTTCACGGACGTGCGCCTCAAGCAGCACATCGAGTTTCGCAGCGCCGACTGCGTCGGCCCCGAGCTGGCCCTCGCGCTGCAAGCCTTCTGGAAGGGGTTGGCCTACGACGCCGCCTCGCTCGACGAAGCATTGCGGCTCGCGCCGCGGCTCGACGCCCGGGACGCGCACGCCCTGCGCGAACAGGTCGCGCGCGACGCGCTGGCCGCGAGGTGCGCGGGCGTGGACGTGCTCGGCCTCGCGCGCGAGGTGGTCCGGCTGGCGACTGAAGGGTTAAGCCGCGTCGCGCCCGAAGAGGTCTCGTACCTCGACCCGCTCCGCCAGCTCGTCGTCGCCGACGGCGTGTGCCCGGCCGACCTTCTCCTGCGCGACTACGAGGGCGCGCGGCGCGGCTCGGCCGAGCGCGTCGTCGAAAGCCTTCGCGTCGCCTGACCTTCCCGATGAACGTGAGCGACACACGAGCAGAAACGGACGCGGCGGCCGTCAGCTTCCGCGCCGTCAGTTTCGCGCCGCCGGGGGTGCCCGCGCCGATCATAGACGACCTGAGTCTCGACGTGCGGCGCGGCGAGACGCTCGTGCTCCTCGGCGAGTCGGGCTGGGGCAAGACGACGACGCTCAGGCTCGTCAACCGTCTGTTAGACCCGACGGCGGGCGCGGTCCGCGTCGAGGGGCGCGACACGCGCGAGTGGGACGCCGTCGTGCTTCGCCGCCGCACGGGCTACGTGATACAGGACGCGGGCCTCTTCCCGCACTTCACCGTCGAGCGCAACGTCGGGCTCGTCCCCGCGCTCGAAGGCTGGGAAACGCAGCGCGTGAGGGGGCGCGTTCACGAGTTGCTGCGGCTCGTCGGGCTCGACCCGGTGCAGTTCGCGGGGCGATACCCTTGGGAGCTTTCGGGCGGGCAGCGGCAGCGCGTCGGCGTGGCGAGGGCGCTGGCGGCCGACCCGCCGCTGCTCCTGATGGACGAGCCCTTCGGCGCGCTCGACCCGCTGACGCGCGCCGCCCTCCAGCGCGAGTTCGCCGCCCTGCAAAAGCGACTCGGCAAGACCGTCATCTTCGTCACGCACGACGTGCGCGAGGCCCTGCTCTTAGGCACGCGCATCGCCCTGATGAGCGCCGGCCGCATCCTCCTCCTTGAGACCCCCGAAAACTTCCGCCGCTCCGCGGAGCCGCACGCGCGTGCCTACATCGAGACGCTGCTGCCGCCCGCCGAGGCGGATTCCGCCGAAGCATGAACGCGCTCGAATTCATCTCGAAGAACTGGCACGAGGTGCTCGGGCTGACGGGCGAGCACCTCCTGCTCGTCCTCATTTCGACGGCCGTGGCCGTTGCGATTGGCCTCCCGGTCGGACTCCTGCTCACGCGCCGCGCGACGCTAAAGCGGCCCGTGCTCGCCGTCGCCAACGTCCTCCAGACGGTGCCGAGCCTCGCGCTCTTCGGCCTGCTCATCCCGCTCCCCTTGGTCGGCGGCATCGGCGCGCGCACGGCCGTCGTCGCGCTCGTCCTCTACGCGCTGCTGCCTGTGATACGAAACACGGTGACGGGCGTCGAGGGCGTTGACCGCAGCGTGCGCGAGGCGGCGTTGGCGATGGGGATGACGGACGCGCAAATCCTGAGACAAGTCGAGCTGCCGCTGGCGGCGCCCGTCATCCTCGCGGGCGTGCGCGTGGCGACGGTCATCTGCGTCGGGGTGGCGACGATTGCGGCGGCGGTCGGCGCGGGCGGGCTCGGCACCTACATCTTCCGCGGCCTGCGGCAGTACGACAACAACCTTCTTTTAGCGGGCGCCGTCCCGGCCGCGCTGCTCGCGCTCGCGGCCGACGCGGGGCTCGGCCTTCTGGAGTCTCGCCTCGACGTGAGAAAGAGGAGAGGCCGGGCGGGGGCCGGGAAGGGGGCGCGCGCGTTGCGTTTCGCGGCGGCGGCGCTGGCGCTCGCCGTCGTCGCGGGCGGCGCTTACGCCGTCTGGATGCGCGCGGGCCGCGCCGACGTGGTCGTCGGCTCGAAGGACTTCACGGAGTCCGTCATCCTCGCCGAAATCTTCGCGCAGTCGCTCGAAGCGCGCGGGCTGAAGGTGGAGAGGCGCTACGAGCTTGGCGGCACCCTCCCGCACGAATCCTTAGTCGGCGGGCGCCTCGACGCTTACCCGGAGTACACGGGCACCTCCTTCATCGAAATCCTCAAGCACCCGCCGAGCACGGACACGCGCGCCGTCTACGAGCGCGTGAAGTCGGACTACGCCGAGCGGTTCGACGTGGAGGTCGGCCCGCCGCTCGGCTTCGAGGACACGTTCGCCGTGCTCGTGCGCGAGGCGGACGCGCGCCGCCTGGGCCTCCGCACCGTCTCGGACGCCGCGCCGCACGCGCCCCGCTGGCGCGCGGGCTTCGGCCAGGACTTCATGTCGCGCAAGGACGGCTACGAGGGACTGGCGCGCGCCTACGGGCTCAACTTCTCGGGGCGGCCGCGCGAGATGGATTTGTCGCTCAGCTACCGCGCCCTGCACGACGGCGAGGTGGACATCATCGCCGGCAACTCGACCGACGGCATGATTCCCACGCTCAAGCTCTTCCAGCTCGAAGACGACCGCCGCTACTTCCCGCCCTACGAGGCCGTCCTCCTCGTCCGCCGCGACCGGCTCGCGCGCCTGCCCGCCGCCCGCGAAGTCCTCGCCCGCCTCGCCGGCTCCATCACGACCGACGACATGCGCCGCCTCAACTACGAGGTGGACGGCCGCAAGCGCGCGCCCGCCGACGTGGCCCGCGAGTGGAGACAGTCGAAGGGGCTCTAAAATGGTTTCGGGATTCTGTGCGAAGATACGCGCATGAGTGAGAAGCCCGAGGTCGTCGAACGTGTGGAGCGGCCCGCCCCGCGGGAGTTCTACCGGCGCTACGTCAGGGCGAACAGGCCGGTCGTCATCACGGGCGTCGCCGACGGGTGGAGGGCGACGGGGCTCTGGACGCCCGACTACTTTCGCTCGCACTTCGCCGACGCCAGGGTGTCCTTCACGGCCTGGGAGAGCGACGCCCCGACGAACGACCCGACCGATTATTACGCGCACAGGAAAAAGCGGGGCACGAGCCTCGGCGCCTTCATCGACCTCATGCGTTCCGGCGAGGACTCTTCGAGGAGCTACGTCACCCAGTTCCCCATCTTCCGCGCGCTGCCCCAGCTCCGCGAAGACATCGAGCCCCCGGACGCCTACATGAACATCCCGCGCCACTACCCGCCCTCGGTGCGCCGGAGGTTGAAGAAGGAGCCGACCCTCTGGCTGGGGCCGGCCCAAACCGTCACCCCGGTCCACTTCGACGCGGCGCACAACCTGCTGGCGCAGATTCACGGCTGCAAGAGGCTCCTCCTCATCCCGCCCGAGCAGTCCGGAAAACTCTACTACCCGGCGCCCGAACTCGGGCACGTCAACTACAGCCCCGTAGACGTGGAGGCGCCCGACCTCGACAGGTTCCCGCGCTACGAGGGGGTCGCGCCGCTGGAGGTGCTGCTCGGGCCGGGCGAAATCCTTTTCATCCCGGTCCGCTGGTGGCACTACGTCCGCGCCCTTGAGCCGAC
>DATHBF010000318.1:0-3072 GCA_035296285.1 Pyrinomonadaceae bacterium
AAACTTTATTGCTTTCGCACATCTACAACAGAGACTGTCATCAGCCGCCGCCGCCGGCCATTTTACCGATGAGGGTGAAGAGGGGGAGGTACATGGCGATGACGATGGAGCCGATGGTGACGCCGAGGAAGCCGATCATGATGGGCTCGATCATGGTCAGGAGGTTGGCGATGGCGGCGTCCACTTCCTGCTCGTAGAAGTCGGCGATCTTGCCGAGCATGGCGTCGAGGGCGCCCGTCTGCTCGCCGATGCCGACCATCTGCGAGACCATGTTGGGGAACACGTCGCACGCCTTCAGGGGCTCGACGACCGACTCGCCGCGCTCGACGCCGAGGCGTATCTTGCCGATGGCTTCTTCGAGGACGACGTTGCCGGAAGTGCGCGCCGTGATGTCGAGTGACTGGAGGATGGGGACGCCGGAGGAGAGGAGCGTCGAGAGCGTGCGCGAGAAGCGCGCGACCGCGATCTTGCGCAGGATCATGCCGATGAGCGGCACCTTGAGGAGCAGCCCGTCTATCTGCTTGTGGCCCTGCGTCGTCTTGTAGTAGGAGCGGATGGCGACGACCGCGGCGGCGATACACGCGAGGATGATGAGGCCGCCGATGCCGGCCAGGAACTCGCTGATGCCGACGACGATGCGGGTCGGCAGCGGCAGCGGCTCGTTCGGCCCGAGCAGACCCTGGAAGATGCTCTGGAACGAGGGGATGACGAAGACCATGATGACCGCGATGACCGCGAGGGCGATGACGATGACGGCCGACGGGTAGATCATGGCCGACATCACGTCGCGCCGCAGCTTGACGATCTTCTCGATGTAGGTGGAAAGGCGCTGGAGGATGAGGTCGAGGATGCCGCCCGTCTCTCCGGCGTCAATCATGTTGATGAAGAGCTGGTCGAAGACCTTCGTGTGGCGCTGCATGGCGGCCGCCAGCGTCGAGCCTTCTTCAACGTCCTGGCGGACCTGCGTGAGCACCTGCGCGAAGTGCTTGTTCTCCTGCTGCTGCGCGAGGATTTCGAGGCACTGGACGAGCGGGAGGCCGGCGTCGATCATCACGGAGAACTGGCGCGTGAAGATGGACAGCTCCTTGGCGTTGACCTTCTTGCGGCCGCGGAGCTTCGGGACCGCGAACTCGCGCCCCTTCTCCTTGACGGATGTGAGCATCACCTGCTCGCGCCGCAGGAGCTGGCGCAGGACATCGCGGCTGTCGGCCATGCGCTCGCCGACGATCACCTCGCCGAGCCGGTTGCGACCTTTGAAGACGTATGTAGGCATCTGTGAAAGCTCCGAGTTTCGGATGTCGGATTGCGGATTGCGGGGTCAGCCACTCTTGGGTCGTTGAATCCGCAATCCGCAATCGCCAATCCGCAATTACCTGACGTTGGGGCGGGCGCCGACGGGGCGCGGCTGGGCGTAGGGGGAGGGGTGCGAGCCCGCGGGGCGCGCGGCGGGGCCGGCGCCGCCGGTGTTGATGCCGGCGCCGTGTTCGATCAGCTCGCGCAGCTCATCGGGGTTAGAGCTACGCTGCACGGCCACGTCCATCGTGATGAGCCGCTTGTGGTAGAGCGTGGCGAGCGACTGGTTGAAGGTCTGCATGCCGTGCTTGCCTTGGCCGGTCTGCATCATCGAGTAAATCTGGTGGACCTTGTCCTCGCGGATCAGGTTGCGGATGGCCGCGTTGGGGACGAGGATCTCCAGGGCCATCGCGCGGCCCCGGCCGTCGGCGCGCGCGATGAGCGACTGGCAGAGTATGCCTTCGAGGACGAGCGAGAGCTGCGCGCGAATCTGCGCCTGCTGCGAGGAGGGGAACACGTCGATGATGCGGTTGATGGTCGAGGCCGCGGAGTTCGTGTGGAGGGTGGCGAAGGTGAGGTGGCCCGTCTCGGCGATGCGGAGCGCCGACTCGATGGTTTCGAGGTCGCGCATTTCGCCGACGAGCACCACGTCCGGGTCCTGGCGCAGCGCCGTGCGCAGGGCGTCGGCGAAGCCGCGCGTGTCGGCGCCGACCTCGCGCTGGTTGACGATGCAGGACTTGTGCGAGTGGAGGAACTCGATGGGGTCCTCGATGGTGACGATGTGCTCGTGCCGCTCGCGGTTGATCTTGTCGAGCATGGCGGCCAGCGTCGTCGACTTGCCGGACCCCGTGGGGCCTGTGACGAGGATGAGGCCGCGGGGGCGGTCGCAGAGGTTCGAGACGACGGGCGGGAGGCCGAGGTCGTCGAAGGACTTGATCTCGTAGGGGATGGCGCGGAAGACCGCGCCGACGGCCCCGCGCTGGTTGAAGAGGTTGGCGCGGAAGCGCGAGAGCCCCCGCACGCCGAAGGAGAAGTCCAGCTCCAGGTTCTCCTCGAAGCGGTGCTTCTGCGCGTCGGTGAGCACGCTGTAGGCGAGCGACTTGGTGTCGGCCGACGTGAGCGTGCGGAACTCTTCGAGCGGGCGCAGGTGGCCGTCAACCCTCACCTGCGGCGCCGTGTTCGTCGTCAGGTGGAGGTCCGAGCCGCCCAGCTCGATCAGCTTCTTCAGCAGGTCCGAGAGCGAAAGCTGCTCCTGAGTCTGTTCTTGGCCTGTCATAAACCCTTTCCTTCGGTCGTCCGGTCAGTATCGTTCGAGCTTGGTTGTTACTTCTGCGCTGCGTTCGAGTCGGAGGCCGCGCGGAGCGAGGCCATGAACTGCTCGGAGGCGGCGGCGACCGGCGCCCCGAACTCGACGGGCGCCGTCGTCGCGAGGCTGTAGACGCGGCCGTCCAGCTCCGTGAAGTAGAAAGCCCAGGACTTCGTCGGGGCGCCGGGCGCGCCCGTCTGCGCGACGACGACGAAGACGCGCCGGCCGCGAATATCCTGCACCATGTCGTTCGTCACCCAGCCGCCCTCGGCCACCATGCGGTCAATCACCGTGCGGCGCAGCGCGGCCACGGGGGCGCCGCCGACCGTCTTCGACCTGGCAGGCGCGGGCGCGGCCGTCAGGTCCGAGCCCTTGAGGGAGACGGGCGCGAGCACCGCCATGCCGGCCGGCCGTCCGTCCGCCGAGCGGACCGAGAAGACGAGGTCGCCCGCGGCCGTGCGGCGCGGCGAGCC
>DATHBF010000319.1:0-6199 GCA_035296285.1 Pyrinomonadaceae bacterium
GAAGAGGTGGTAGACGCCCTCGTTCTTGCGGCCGATGCGGTAGGCGAGCTGGCGGCGCCCCATGACTTCGTTGCGCGTGACGGTGCCGCCCTGATCCGTGATGATGGTGCGGAAATTCTCCGACAGGCGGGTGGCTTCATCCTCGGGCGTGTCCGGGTCGACGATGAAGATGACTTCGTAAACTCTCTTCTCTGCCAAAATGCATCCTCCTTCTGGATGTCTAGCCTCAACCCCTCTGGTTGAAGCAAGGAAGAAATGGTCCTCAGCAAGTCGGTTACTGAGAACTGTTGTACTGCGACATTGCCTTTTCAATGCCGTCACGGATGACGGCGCGGAGCGCGTCCGACGCGCGCCCCAGAATCTCTTCCAAAGCGGCGTGCTGCGCTTTGGTAAAACGTTCGAGCACGAAGGCGGCCGTGTCCCGGACGGGGTGCTCGGGCATGATGCCGATGCGCAGGCGCATGAACTCGTCCGTGCCGAGCACTTCGATGATGTTCTTCAGGCCCTTCTGGCCGCCGCTGGAGCCGCGCGCGCGCAGCCGCGTCGTCCCGAAGGGGAGCGCGATGTCGTCGCTGATGACGAGCAGGTCGGCCGCCGGCTTCAACTCTCTGCGCTTCGCCAGCAGGCACGCGACCGACTCGCCGCTCAGGTTCATGTAGGTCTGCGGCTTGACCAGCTCGACCGTACGGCCCTCGACCTCGCAGCGCCCGACGAGCGCCCTGCACTCGGCCCGCTTGACGAGGCAGTTCGACTCGCGCGCCACCCGCTCGACGAGCATGAAGCCGAGGTTGTGGCGCGTCGTCTCGTACCGCTCGCCCGGATTGCCGAGGCCGACGATGAGCATGATAGAAGGAGGAGCTTACTCCTCTTCCTTCTTGCCCTTGCCGATGACTTCGGGCTCGGAGACCTCTTCCTCGGGCGTGCGCTCCTCGACCTGCTCCTCGCGGACGACGGCGACCGTCGCGACGACCGTCTCGGGCTCGGTCACGAAGGTCACGCCCTCGGGCGCCTGGAGGTCGGAGACGTGCAGCACGTCGTGGACGCGCAGGGCCGAAACGTCGTGGTGGAGCGCGTCGGGGATGGCGCGCGGCTGGCAGCGAATCGAGACCTCGCGCAAGACCTGTTCGAGGACGCCGCCCTCTTCCTTGGCGCCCTCCGGCTCGCCTTCGAGATGGAGCGGCACCGTGACCTCGACCTCTTCCCCGCGCACGAGGCGGCGCAGGTCGGCGTGGATGAGCCGGCTCTTGACGGGGTCGAGCTGGCGGTCGAGGAACAGCACCTCGCTCGGGCCGACGCCTTCGATGTCGAGGGTGAAGATGGTGTTGTGGCCGGTCTCGGAGCGGAGGATGGCGGCCAGCTCGCGCAAAGGGGCCGCGGCCGAGACGGCCTCGCCCTCGCTGCCGTAAACCGTTAAAGGCACGAGGCCGCGTGCGCGCAGGCGCCGCGCGTCGTTCTTGCCGCGCCCCGCGCGCCGCTCGGCGCGCACCGTGATCTCTTGTCTCTCTGCCATTCGTGTCTCCCGTTTAAGCCGCGGCGCCTCTGATGGCGCCGCGCAAAGTGTTTGCCCTTCGCGCCTCCGGTAAAGCTTCAGACGAAGAGCGAGGAGACGCTCGTCTCCTCGTGGATCGACCTGATCGCCTCCGCCAAAAGCGGGGCGATGCTTAAGACGCTAATGTTGTCGAGCCGGCACGCGTCGTCGCGCAGCGGTATCGTGTTCGTCGTCACCACGCGCTCGATCTCTGACTCGTTCAGCTTCTCGCACGCCTTGCCCGAGAGCACGGGGTGCGTGAAGCAGGCGTGGATGCGCTCGGCGCCCGCCGCGCGCAACGCCGCCGCCACCTTCACCAGCGAGCCGCCCGTGTCGCACATGTCGTCAACGATGAGGCAGTTGCGGCCCCGCACGTCGCCGACGACGTTCATCACCTCGGCCACGTTCGCCTTCTCGCGCCGCTTGTCGCAGAGGGCGAGCGTCGCCGGGCTCCCGTCCGAAGAGACCAGCCGCTTGGCGTAGGCGCGCGCGCGTTCCGCCCCGCCCGTGTCGGGCGCCACCACCGTCAGCTTCGGCAGCGTGTGGGTCTGGTAGTGGCCGATGAAGGCCGGCGCCGCGAACAGGTGGTCAACCGGGATGTCAAAGAAGCCCTGAATCTGCGCCGCGTGCAAGTCCATCGTCAGCACGCGGTCGGCCCCGGCCGTCGCTATCAGGTTCGAGACCAGCTTCGCCGCAATCGACACGCGCGGCCGGTCCTTCTTGTCCGAGCGCGCGTAGCCGTAGTAGGGGATGACGGCCGTCACGCGCTCGGCCGACGAGCGGCGGAAGGCGTCGAGCATGACGAGCAGCTCCATCAGGTGCGCGTCCGTCGGCGGGCAGGTCGGCTGGACGATGAAAACGTCGGCCCCGCGGACGTTCTCCGTGATCTGGAAGTTGAACTCGCCGTCGGAGAACCTGTCGGTCGTCGCGCTGCCGGTCTCGCAGTCCAGGTATTCGCAAATCTCCCGCGTCAGCGCCCGGTTCGCGTTCCCCGAGAAGACTTTGATGCCGCCGGTTGTGCTCATCTTTTAAGTGATGAGTGATGAGTGATGAGTGACGCGCGGGAGAGTTCGTTCAACTCATCGCTCATCACTCATCACTCATCACTTGGGGTGTAGCTGGGGAGGTAGGACTCGAACCTACGAATGCCGGTTCCAAAGACCGGTGCCTTACCACTTGGCGACTCCCCAAACCGTTTCAAGCCCCGCGGCCGTGTCGGAGAACCGCCGCGCATCGACCGAACCCGCTTAAGTGTCCGGCCCGCGAGAGCGTGGCGCAGGCAAAGACGCGCCAGCCGGCCTCCCCCTCTAACGCGAGGCCGGCACGCTCAGCTTCCCCCCTGGTATCAAAGACTCCGAAGACGCTTGAGCCGCTGCCCGAGAGCATCGCGCACCGCGCGCCCGCCCCCAGGAGCGCGTCGCGCGCCCTCTCAATCGCCGGGTGAAGGCCGTAGACGACCCGCTCGAAGTCGTTCGACATCATCCCACAGAGGGAATCGTAAATTCGAGCCTCTGTGCGCGAAACAGACAGGTTAGCGACCGACCCCTCCTTTGTCAAGGCTGGAGCTGAAAGCGCCCCGTAAGCCTCGGCGGTCGAGACTTCGACGCCCGGCGTCACCACGACTAAGTGGTGCTCGGCCAAGTCTTTGACGGGCGTCACGTCGGTCCCAGTCCCCGTCCCCAGGGCCGTCCCGCCCGTTAGGAAGAAAGGCACGTCGGCACCGAGCCGCGCTCCTATCTCCGACAGCTCCCGCGCGCCCGTCTCAAGCCCCCACAGGTGCGACAGGCCGACGAGCGCCGCGGCCGCGTCCGAGGAGCCGCCCCCGAGGCCGCCGCCCGCCGGGATGGTCTTTTCGAGGAGGACGCGGGCGCCGCCCCTGACGCCGTAACGCTCGCGCAGGGCCTCGGCCGCGCGCCGGACGAGGTTCCGCTCGTCCGAAGGAACGCCGGGCGCGTCGCATTCGAGTTGGATTCTGTCGTCGGGGGAAGGTCCGAAGGTGAGCCTGTCGTGGAGCGTGACGGTCTGGAAGAGGGTGCGAATCTCGTGGTAGCCGTCCGCGCGGCGGCCCAGCACGCACAGGAAGAGGTTGATTTTGGCGTGGGCCGGGAGGGTGAAAGTTTCGTCCGACACGGCGAGCGGCTGGCGCCTCCTATTGTGGGAAGCGCCAGCCGCCTTTAGAATCAAGGGTTTCGCGGAAGGTCAGCGCTTCATGAAGACCTGCGTGAAGAAGATCCGCCCGTCGGCCGCGCGCGCGATGCCGAGGCCGGCGTGCGTGAACTCCCCATTCAGGATGTTCGCCCGGTGCTTGTCCGAAATCATCCAGCGCTCGACGGCGAAGGCGGTCGGGTCCGGGTAGCCCTGATTATACGCGACGTTCTCGCCGATGGCCCTCCAGCCGCGGACGCCCAGCAGTTCGGCACGCCCCGAAAGGTCGAGCCCGTCACGGTCAATGTGGTTGAGGAAGCCGTGCGCGGCCATGTTGCTTGAGTGGTAACGGGCCATGCGCGTCAGCGTCCCGTCGAGCGACAGCGGGCTCAAGCCGCGGCGGCGGCGCTCGGCGTTGATAAGCTCAAAAGCCCTTTGCTCGTCACCACTTGCGGCGACGGCCAGGGCCGCCGGCCGCGCCGCGGCGTACGAACTCACGGCGGGCTGAGAGGCGCGCGCGATGATGCGTGCGCGCTCGCGCTGCGGCGCCTCCTGCCTGGAGACCGAAACGAGACGCGCCACGGGGCGCTCGGGGGAAGGCTTCATAGCCGACCTTCCGGTGCCCGTGGCGAAAACGCCCGTGCTCGTAAGTCCAAGGGATGAAACCAGTAAAAGAGCGCGCGCGGCGACGCGCACAGGGGAACGCCTTGTCAACATCAGGGGAACAATCTCCTCTTGAGCTTAAATCCGGCCCGAGGAAGCCATCGGCTCGGCCTTAAGCCTGGGGGCAAGTGACCGAACCTGTTGGCAATTGTAAGACTCAGTTTAACAGGCGTCAACGATAAAATGATTACAGTTCGGCTGTAAATCCGACGCCGTCAGCTAAGGCTTTATGGATGAACTACTTATCGTAGGGACGAGGCCCGCTTCCATCAGAACGCTGCTGGGGAAATCAAGGGGTTTGCAGCGCCTCCGTGTGGCAGACCTTTATGAAGGCGGGCACACTTTACCTGCTCCGGGCAGTTCTATCAACCTGAAAATCGCCCGCCGGTCTTACTTGTTGGGCTGTTCGTTTAACTTGGCTCTAATCCGGGCCGTGTCGGCGGCTTCCACCGCCAGGGAGAGGGCTTTTTGCCAGGCGCCGCGGGCCTTGTCATGCTGACCAAGCCGTTGGAAAAGGTCGCCTAAATGCTCTTGAATCGTGGCCGAAGTCGAGTTGCGGCGTGCCGCGTCGCTTAGATACTTCTCCGCCTCTTTCAATTTGCCGAGTTTAAAATTAACCCAACCGAGGCTGTCGAGGAAGGACGGGTTGCTCGGCTCGGCGCGGACGGCGCGCTGAATCATTTCGAGGGCTTCCGGAAGGCGCTCGTTCCGCTCCGTGAGGAAATAACCTAAGTTGTTGAGGGCGGTGGCGTTGTTCGGGTCTTTGGCGAGGATGCGGCGGAGCGACTCTTCCGAGCCCTTCGCGTCGCCGGCACGCTCCTGCGCGGACGAGAGCATGAGGAGGGCGCCGGTCGTCTTCTCGGGTTCCTCGGCACCCGCGAGGTTGAGCGCCTTGCGGGCGGCCTCGACGGCTTCTGTGCCCCGCCCTGCGTTTAACAGCAGGCTCGCCATCAGGAGGTATTCGCCGTAGTCGCTGGCGTTGCCCTTCAGGCGCGGGCGGATGAGACCCAGCGCCTCGTCAACCCGGCCCAGTTCGACGAGCGTGTTGGTCTCGCGCTGGAAGAGCCGGGGCTCTTCGGGGAAGCGGCGGCGGGCGGCGCGGGCGGCCGCCAGTGCCTCTTCCCGCTTGCCCTGCGCGAGCAGGAGGTCCACTCCGTAAATCTCGGGCGTGGGGTCGTTGCTGCCGAGCAGGAGGCGCATGCGCTCGACGGCGGCCGTCGCCTTCTCGTGTTGGCCTGCCTGCCGGCGGAGGTTGATGATGCGCGCGAGGGCTTCGGAGGCGAAGCGGCGGTCCCGGTCGTTGCCGAGCGGCGAGTCTTTGATGTTGCGCGCGGCGAGCAGGTCCTCGTAGATGGTGGCCGCGTCGTCAAAGCGCGAGGCGTCCTCGAAGGTCTGTGCGAGGACGAGTTGGAGATTGAGGCGGTCGCGGTCGTTGCCGGGCTTGACGGCGGCGATGCCGGCTCGCAGCGTCCTGGCGGCGTCGTCCACGCGGCCGGCGCGCGACTGCGCGCGCGCGAGCATCCCGACGGCGACGGCGCTCTGCGGGTTCTGCGCGACGACGCGCCGAAGCTCTTCAATCACGCCCTCGTCGGCGCCGCCGCCCGCTTCGAGGGCTTCGCCGAGGAGTTCGAGATAGCGCGCGTTGCCGGGCTCCGTCGCGAGCGCGCGGCGGACGGCCGCGAGCGCCTCGGCGTGGCGGCCCGCGCGCAATAAAACTTCGGCCAAGCGGGCGTTCGCGGTGTCGGGCGAAAGCTCGCGGCCGCGGGTGACGACCTGATAGAAGCGGCCCTCGATGGATGCCGGCAGCGTCGCCCAGCGGCCGAGCGCGTCAACGGCCTCCTTCTCGCGGTTGGTGGCCAGATA
>DATHBF010000320.1:0-12320 GCA_035296285.1 Pyrinomonadaceae bacterium
GAGGCGGTCGGCGGCGCCCGTCAGCCGGCTCAGCCCCCGCGTCAGGCCGGCCGCGCCGTTGACCGCGCCGTCGATGCCCTTCGAGTCAACCGTGTAGACGCCGCGCGCGAGGTCCATCGTCCGCCGCGTGACGAGCGCGCCGTACAGCTCGTCCACCCAGTACTTGTTGAAGCTCGCGCGGTAGAACGCGCCCAGCCGCCCGGCCCAAAGGGCGGGCAGGTGCGGCCGCCACACGTAGAAGAGGAAGCCGAGCAGTATCCCCAGGCCGGCGACGAGGAGCGAGACGACGATGAAGAACCACTCGGCGGCCGTGTGGCTGTCCCCCAGCGCGTGCTCGACCGAGTGCGCGAGGTTGTAGCCGGTGTCGCCGTAGCGAGCGCGGACGCTCCCCTGCTCCGTCTCGCTGCGCGTCGGGAGCGGTGCGCCGTGCTCGGCCTGCGCCGTCGTCTCGTGCCCGGCCGAAGCCGCTGCGTGCTCGCCGCCCTCGGCGTGCCCCTTGCCCCAGCCGCCGGTGACGGGGTTCCAGATGACGGGGTCGAGCCAGTTGACGATGTTTAGCTTGCCGCCGACGTGAGCGCCGCCCGTGAACGCCGGGCTGATGCCGACGAAGCCGCCGACGGTGGCGAGCACGGCCAGGACCGCCAGCGGCACCCACATCGAGGCCGGCGACTCGTGCGGGATGACCGAGCCGTGCGCGTGGCCGTGCGTGCCCTTGTGGTGCGGGTCGTGAACGTCGTGCACGTCCTGGCCGCCCGGCCCCGCGTGCTCCGTCTCGCCCTTCGCGGCGGCCTCGAAGACGTGGGCCGCGCCGACCCTCTCCTCGGGGCCGTGGTGCGGGCGGTCCGCGACGGAAGGGTCGTGCGCGACGTGCTCGGTCTCGCCCTCGTCGTAGCCGTGGGCGTGCGCCTCGTCTGATTGCCCGCCCGCGCGTACTTCTAGGAAACGCTCGTCGCCCCAGAAGGTCAGCGCCATCAGCCGCGTCATGTAGAAGGCCGTGCAGGTGGCCGCCAGCGTCGCTATCAGCCACAAGGCCCAGCCGCCGGGGACGTACTCGGTCGAGGCCGCGTTCCACAGGATTTCGTCCTTCGACCAGAAGCCCGAGAACGGGATGACGCCGCAGATGGCGAGCCACCCGGCGAAGAACGTCCAGTAGGTCTTCGGCATGTATTTCCGCAAGCCCCCCATCCGCCGCATGTCCTGCTCGTGGTGCATGGCGTGGATGACGGAACCGGCGCCGAGGAACATGAGCGCCTTGAAGAAGGCGTGCGTCATGACGTGGAAGATGCCGATGACGAACGCGCCGACGCCGCAGGCGAGGAACATGAAGCCGAGCTGCGAGACGGTCGAGTAGGCCAAAACCTTCTTGATGTCGTTCTGCGTGATGCCGATGGTCGCGGCGAAGAGGGCTGTGAGCGCGCCGACTATCGCCACGACGGTCATCATCGTCTGCGAGTGCTGGAAGATGACGTTGCAGCGCGTCAGCATGTAGAGGCCGGCCGTGACCATCGTGGCGGCGTGGATGAGCGCGGAGACGGGAGTGGGCCCGGCCATCGCGTCCGGCAGCCAGACGTAGAGCGGTATCTGAGCCGACTTGCCGCAGGCGCCGATGAAGAGGCCGAGCGCGATCCACGACATGATGCCCCACGGCGTGACGCCGCCGATGACCTCGACGGGGAACGCGCGGGCCTGCTCGAAGACGGCCGTGTACTGCGTGGTGCCGAAGGTGGCGATGACGGCGAAGACGGCGAGGGCGAAGCCGAAGTCGCCGACGCGGTTCGTGATGAAAGCCTTGCGCGATGCGTCGCCCGCCTCCCTGCGGTCGAAGTAGTAGCCGATGAGCAGGTAGGAGCAGAGGCCGACGCCCTCCCAGCCGACGAACATCATCATGAAGTTCGAGCCCATCACGAGGACGAGCATCGAGAACATGAAGAGGCCGAGGTAGGCGAAGAAGCGGTAGAAGCCGGCGTCGCCGTGCATGTAGCCGGTGGCGAAGACGAAGATGCACAGGCCGACGCCCGTGATGATGAGCATGAAGACGGACGAGAGCGCGTCGAGCTGGTAGCTCCACTCCACGTCGAGCAGCGCGCCCTGACCCTTCTTCTCAGGGACGTTCGGCCGCATGACCAGCACCGCCCCCCCCGGCCCGATGCCCTGCTCCCGGGCCTTGCGCGCGACCTCCTCGTCCATCAGGCGGTCGCCCTCCATGTGCGCGCGCGCCGAGAGCCCCGCCGTCAGCTCGACGGCGCCGCCCGGAATCCACGTATACGAGAACGCGCCGTCCTCGCTCGTCACGTAGGCCCGCGGCCAGACCTCCGAGCCGTACTGGACGACGGCCGCCAGGCTCAGCAGAAAGGCGAGCGCGACCGACCCGACGCCTATCGCGCCGACGAGCCTCTCCGAGAAGCGGAGCTTGCGCCCGAGCAGGCCGTTGACGGCCGCGCCCAGGAGCGGGAGAAGGGGGACGAGCCAGATGTATCGGTACATAGGAGAGTCGCGAGTCCGGAGTCCGGGGTCAGGAGTCGGAAGCAAGAACTGTCTTTGACTCCTGACCCCTGACTTTCACCACTTCAAGAGGTCAATCTTGTCAACAAAGATCGTCTCGCGGTTGCGGTAGAGCGCGATGACGAGGCCGAGGCCGATGGCCGCCTCGGCGGCGGCGACGACGATGACGAAGACGGCGAAGACGTGGCCGGCGACGGCGTTCATCGAGCCCGTCTCCTGGAGGTGGCGCGCGAAGGCGATGAAGTTCAGGTTGGCGCCGTTCAGGATCAGCTCGATGGACATGAAGATGACGATGATGTTGCGGCGCACGAGCACGCCGGCCACGCCGACGGCGAACAGCAGCGCCCCGATGACGAGGAACTTCGAGAGGTCGGGGTGCTCGATGCTGTTCCTGATGTTCTCCAGCGCCGAGCCTTGCAGGGCGAGCGCCAGCGTCGCGGGTGTCTGGAGGTTCATAAGCTTTCTCGGGCCGGCCGCGCCTCAGGTCTCTGGCCCCTCTGCGGCTTCGAGGGTGTGCGGGTCAACGTCTGCGGCGGCCGCCTCCTGCTTCGCCGTGCGCGCGAGCAGCACCGAGCCGACGATGGCGACCAGCAGCAGGACGCTGGCGATCTCGAAGGGCAGGCCGCCGTAGCGGTAGAGGCTGGAGCCGACGTTCTGCGTGTCCTGGGAGATGCGCGTGACGCGCGTCTCGGCGACGCCGCCGCCCCTCGCCGCCGCGCCCGCCCGGACGCCGGCACGGGGCGCCGCGCCGAAGAGCCCCGAAGAGTGGTTGACGGCGTAGATGATGCCGAAGACGAGCAGCGCCGCGAAGACCATCGCGGCCCCGACCTGCCCCGGCCGGTTGAACAACTCCTCGCTCCCGCGCTCCTCCGCGCTCACGTTCACCAGCATGATGACGAACAGGAAGAGCACCATCACGCCGCCGACGTAGACGAGTATCTGCACGCCCGCGATGAACTCGGCGCCCAGCAGGACGTAGAGCGCCGCCACCGAGACGAGCGCCGAGATCAGGAACAGCGCCGAATGCACGGCGTTGCGCGCCATCACCGTCAGCAGCGCCGCCACCAGCGCCGCCAGCGCGAAGACCCAGAAGAAGACGCTTTCCCAGCCGGAGAGGACCATCAGCTATGCCTCAAACTTCCTCGTCTCGCGCCCCTGCTCCAGCATCTCGCGGTTCCAGACGAAGCCGGCGCGCGAGTAGGTCGCGAGCTCGAACTCCTGCGTCAGCTCCAGGCAGGCCGTCGGGCACGCCTCCTGGCAGAGGGCGCAGAACATGCAGCGCGAGGTGTCGAAGATGAACTCGTCGAGCACCTTCTTCTTGCGCGGCTTGCCGGCGACCATGACCTCGATGTCCATCGGGATCACGTCGATGCAGTCCTCGGGGCAGGCCAGCGCGCAGAGGTTGCAGGCGATGCACAAGGATTCGTGCGTCTCCGGGTCCATGTTCAGGCGCGGCGCGCCGTGGAAGCGCGGCGCCACCTGCGGCCGGACCTTCGGGTACTGCTCGGTGTAGATGCCGTAGCCCTTGACCGAGTCCTTGTCTGTGAGCGCCCCGACGTTGAACTTAAGCGTCAGCTTCAGCCCCTCGATGAGGTCAACCATGAAGAAGCGTTTCAGCTTCTCCTTCCACGTCGGCGCCGGCACGGATACAAGTGGCATAAGAAAACCTCTGGAGAAAGACTCACCCCTCGCTCGTCGCCGCGGTCGTACTGGCGACCGCGGTCGCCCCCCTCGGCGGCGCGACGAGCCGCACCTTGCTGCGCTGCTTCTTCAGATTGAAGTCGCGCGAGCCGCGGTTGATAAAGGAGAGCGCGGCGGCGGCCAGGAAGACCCCGGCGAGGCCGAAGGCGACCATGACGGCCTTGCCCGTTGCGGTCAGGTTGACGCCGCGGCGCAGCGACTCGACCGTCTCCAGCCCGTTCCAGCCGTCGAGCGCTTGGACGACGAAGACGGAGAGGCCCGTCCACACGATGTTCAGAAGCGAAGCCGGTATCAGCCACTTCCAGCCGAGGTCCATCAACTGGTCGTAGCGGTAGCGCGGGAACGTCCAGCGCAGCCAGAAGTAGACGTAGAGCAGCACGGCCATCTTCACGATGAAGACGAGGAGGCTGAGGGCGACGTAGAGCGTGTTGTAGCCTCCGGCGAGCCGGAGCACGCCGGGGAAGTACCAGCCGCCGAGGAAGACCGTGACCGCCACGGCCGAGACGACGACCATCGCCGCGTACTCCGCCATGAAGAAGAGCGACCACCGCATCCCCGAGTATTCCGTGTGGAAGCCTGCGACCAGCTCCGACTCGGCCTCCGGCAGGTCGAAGGGCGCGCGGTTGTTCTCGGCGATGCCGCTGACGAGGAAGAGCATGAAGGCGAGCGGCTGGTAGAGGATGAACCAGAAGGAGTCGGCCGCCTGCGCGTTGACGACGCCCGAGAGCGAGAGCGTGCGCGCGAACATCAGCGGGCCGATGAGCGAGAGGCCCATCGCCACCTCGTAGGAGACCATCTGCGCCGAGGAGCGCAGGCCGCCCAGGAGCGCGTACTTCGAGTTCGAGGACCAGCCGGCCAGAATCAGCGCCAGCACGCCGACCGAGGAGACGGAGAGGACGAAGAGCAGCCCGATGTTAACGTCCGTGATGACGCCCCAGTTCGGCGCGAACGGGACGACGGCGAAGGTGATGAAGGTGGCGGCCACGGAGATGTAGGGCGCGTAGCGGAAGATGTACGGGTCCGCCTTCTCGGGCAGCATGTCCTCCTTCGTCAGCAGCTTGACGGCGTCGGCGATGGGCTGCAACAGCCCCCACTTGCCGACGCGCATCGGACCGAGGCGCGCCTGCATGAAGGCGGAGATTTTCCTTTCGAGGTAGCTGGCGTACAGCGCCCAGACGGCCACGGCCGTCACGACCGCGCCGATCTGTATGAACGGCCACACCACGTAGTTGACCGTCTCCGGCTCGAAGAACCGCAGCAGCAACCCGTCTATGAAATTGGGCGGCGCGAATAACGCGAAAATCCTCATATCTCTTCTATGCCAACCTTCTTCTCGACAACCTCCACCCTCTTCCTCAAATCCCGGTTTTCGACCTTTACTTCCATCAGGTCTTCGTGCACGTACTCGAACTTGTGATGTAGAAGGCGTATCCTCCTGTTGACTTCCTCGAAGCCCGTATCCATCTTCGTTTCAAGCTGACCCATTCTCGATTCCAATTGGGCCAAGCGATTGTTCGTCTCTGTTCTGAACGTGCCGATTTCGCGGCTCATGGCGCTCAGGTAGTTGAGGATTTCGGTGAAGCGGTCCGTGCTCATCTGTCTTTCTCCTTCGAGTCGGTCAGGGCTTAAATCAAGTCCGCCTCGAAGGGTGGTTGGGCGGCAGCGCGTCGGCGTCGAAATTTAAAGAGCGTCAGACATCTATCTCGAAGACGCAGTGGCGCGTGGCGCGCAGGTCAACCAGCTCGTAGTCGTCTTCGAGCGTGCCCTTGCGGTCCACGACGAGGTAGGAGTACCACTCGCCGAGGGCGAAGGGCGGCGTGTGCCAGGTGCCGCGGAAGTAGGCGTAAGGGAGCCGGCCTTCGACGAAGAAGGCGACCACCTTGTCCACGTCCGGGGCCTCGCGCCCGTTCGGCGGCGCGACGCAGACGACGGCCTGCGAGGCGGCGAGCGGCGAGAAGACCTGCATCGTGTGGCGGTGGCGCGCCATGAACTCGAAGCGGAAGGGGCGCGGCTCCGACGTGGCGCCCGTCAGGCACGGCACGCCCAGGCCGAGGTCGATCTCGACGGACCCTCGGCTGTCCAGCACTATCCCGTACGGCGCGAACGACTCGCGCGTCATCTTCTGCACGGGAAGCCGGATGAGGTTCATGACTTATCTATCAATTTCGCCGAGCACGATGTCGAGCGTGCCGATGATGGCGACCACGTCGGCGACGAGGTGGCCGACGCACATCTGCCGGAGCGCCTGGAGGTTGATCAGGCAAGGCGGCCTGACGCGGACGCGGTGCGGGCGGCTCGTGCCGTCCGAGACGAGGTAGCAGCCGATCTCGCCCTTCGGCCCCTCGATGGAATGGTAGTAGTCGCCCGCGGGCGGCTTGATGACCTTCGGAATCTTCGCCATCACGGGGCCGTCGGGCATCTTCTCAAGCGCCTGCTGGACGATGCGGCGCGACTGGCGCATCTCTTCGAGGCGGACGAGGTAGCGGTCGTAGGTGTCGCCGTTCTCGCCGACGGGGATGTCGAAGTCGATGTCGGCGTAGGCCGCGTAAGGCCGGCTCTTGCGGATGTCCCAGGCGACGCCCGAGCCGCGAAGCGCCGGCCCGGAGAGGCCGATGGCGACGGCTTCGGCCGCCGAGATGACGCCGATGCCGACGGTGCGGCCGAGCCAGATGCGGTTCTCGGAGAGCAGCGTCTCGTACTCGTCAATGCGCTTCGGGAAGTTGTCGGTGAAGCGGCGCACGTCTTCGGTGAAGCCTTCGTAGGTGTCGTTCGGCATCCCGCCTATGCGCCAGGCGTGGCAGGTGAGGCGCGCGCCGAACTGCTGCTCGAAGATTTTCAGAATCTCCTCGCGCTCGCGCAGGGCCCACAGCAGGACGGTGAAGGAGCCGATGTCGAGGCCGTGCGTGGCGAGCCAGAGGAGGTGCGAGGAGATGCGGTTCAGCTCCGTCAGGATGGTGCGGATGTAGTGCGCGCGCGGCGGGACTTCGAGGCCCATCGCCTGCTCGACCGTCTCGACCCAGACGAGCCCGTTCGAGACGGCCGCGATGTAGTCGAGGCGGTCCCAGTAGGGCGCGATCATCGGGTAGAGGCGGTTTTCGGCGATCTTCTCCATCCCCCGGTGGAGGTAGCCGATGTCGCAGTCGAGGTCGATGACGGTCTCGCCGTCGAGCCGCAGGACGACGCGCAGGACGCCGTGCGTGGACGGGTGCTGCGGCCCCATGTTGAGGACCATCTCGGGGCTGTCGAGCAGCGTCTCGCGCGTGGTGGCGACTTCTACCTGGTGCATAAACCTTAAGCGGCGGGCGCCTCCTCCTTCTTGAAGGCCCCGGCGACGCTGCCTGTTTCGAGGACGAGGGCGATTTCGGAGACTTCGCCGCGCTTACGCTTCCCTATCAGGTCGTAGATGATGGCGGAGGCGGCGCTGTCGCGGTTCCAGACGTTGCGGGGGCTCATGCGCTGGCCGAGCTGGAAGCCGGCGGCCTCGGCGGCGGCCGGCGTGTCGAAGACCTTCACTTCGTACCTGGCGGCGAGGTCTTTAGGGTGCATGGCGTCTCTACTTGTGCTCCTTCGGCAGCGGGTCGCGCCCGTCGCGGAAGATTTCGCGGATGCGCCGCTCGTCGGGCGTCTGTAGGATTTCGAGGCCGTAGGCGCGGCGCTGCACCAACTGCTCCTGCTGGACGTTGGTGAACTCTGGCAGGTGGCGCGTCGTCCACTGGTTCTCCATGAATTCGAGCGGGTAGTCCTTGCGCAAAGGGTGCCCGTCCCAGTCCGGGGGCAGGAGCAGGCGGCGCAGGTCCGGGTGGCCGCGGAAGCGGACGCCGAACAGGTCGTAGACCTCGCGCTCCATCCAGTTGGCGGCGGGCCAGACGGAGGTGACGCTCTCGACCTCTTCGCCGACGCCGACTTTCAGACGCACGCGGACGTTCTTCGAGATGGAGTAGAGGTTGTAGACGACCTCGAAGGGCGCGTCGTCGCGCTCGGGCCAGTGGACGCAGGTCAGGTCGCTCAGGTAGTCGAAGGGCGTCTCGGCGTCGTCGCGCAGGAGGCGGCAGACCCGGACTATCGCGTCGGGGCTGACGTGAATCGAGAGCTGACCGAGGAAGCTGAAGGCGCCCGTGACGGCCGTATCGCCCGCGCGGCCTCGCAAGCGTTTGACAAGCTGGTGGCCGGAGGCGTCTTCCGGCTTCGGCCCTTCGTCCTTCTTCTTGACGGGAGCCTTGGGGGCGCCGGGCGCGGCGGCTCCCGCGGCGGCGGCCGGCTTGGCGGCGGGGGCGGGCTTCGCTTCGCCGGCCGCGGCGGGCGTCTTGACGCCTGCGGCTTCTTTCAGGGCGGCGGCGCGGGCCTTGGCCTCGGCAATCTTGGCGGCCTTCTCTAAGTCGGCCTGCGAAGGGCTCTTAGCCGGGTCGCCGACGGCGGGCGACTTGCCGCCGGGAACTTCCTTGACGCTCTCCCCCTGCCCTTCCGCGGCGGCCGCGGCGGCGGCGGCCTCCTTCTTAGCCTTGGCCTCGGCGATGATGCGCTCCAGCCTTGCCTTCTTCTCTTCGGGAGTCTCGTTTGAAGGGGGCGCGGCCGGCGGGGCTTTGGGTTTGGGCGGCGCGGCGCCGGTGTCGGCCGGGACGGTCGTGCCGGAAGTCGAACTGCCTGAAGGGGCTTTGCCTGTCAGCGCGGCCTGGCTTTCGGGTGTCGGGCGGGGCTGGTCGGCGTCCGGGGGAGGCGGGAGCGAGCCGGCGTCCGCGCTCTGTGCGCCGGCTCCGGGGGCGGGAGGCACACCCGGGCCGGGAGATGGGTCGGCGGGGCCGGTCTTCTCCTGCTCCTCGGGCGAGGGGTTGTTGGGTTCGTCCGTCATCGCATCCTGCGGCTCGGCTCCTGGCGCGGGACGGGGTCGGGTTGGCGTCGGCGGCGGCGTCCCGGCTCAACAGAGGATTTAGGACTTGTGCGCGATTCCAGGTGCTTTCAAGAATGCTTGAAAAAAGGCGTGACAGCGCGTTTGTAACACGCGGTTTGCGCGGCTGTCAACAAACTTACTGCCCGGCGCCGGACACTCCCGACAGCCCCGCGCGCGCCGGCAATCTCCGCACCCCCTCGCGGCATCCAAGTGCTTGCACGGCTTGACGATGCGGGGCACGCCCGCTATCATCGTTCGTTGCCCGAGAGCGCCCGCGGCTCACCTATTGGAGAGGAAGCAAAAATGAAGCAAGGAATCCATCCCGCCTACCACGAAATCACGGTCCACTGCGCCTGCGGCGACCAGTTCCAGACCCGCTCGACGCGCAAGGGCGACCTCCACGTCGAAATCTGCTCGGCCTGCCACCCGCTCTTCACGGGCAAGCAGAAGCTCGTTGACACGGCCGGCCGCGTTGACCGCTTCAACAAGCGTTACGGCCGCAAGACCGAGACCCCGGCCGCGCCCGAAGGCGCCAACGCCTGAGACCCTAACCCGTCCATGACACCGCCCAAACGCGGCCAGTATTAGCTACCCAGAATCCGGACGCCGACCGTTCGCGTCACGGCCCGAGCCTTTGCGCCCCCGCTTTGAAGGGGCACGGGAAGGCAGCCGCCCCGAACGTTCGGCGTCTTGCTTTAACCCCCGCCGTCTTACTTGAAGGAGAAGCCGTGAGCGCCAGCGAGAAGGATTTAATTGTCGGCGGCCAGGCCGTCATCGAAGGCGTGATGATGCGAACGCCGTCGGCCTACGCCGTCGCCGTCCGCCGCCCCGACGGGACGATTACGTACACGGGCGCGCGCCTGCCGAAGTGGAGCGACCGCGTCCCCTTCCTGAAGCTGCCCGTGCTGCGCGGCGCGGCCGTGCTCGTGCAGTCGATGGCGCTCGGCATCAAGGCCCTGAACTACTCGGCCGCCGAGGCTTTCGGCGAGGAGGCCGAGGCCAGGGAGACGCAGGTCGCTTTGACGCCCGCGGTCGTGGCCGGCGAGGGGGACTTCGCCGGAATCACGGGCGCGACGCCCGGCCTCATCCCCGTCCCGACCGAGCGCCGGCCCGAGGACGAGATGAAGAAGGGTACGGCCGCCGCCTTCGGCTCCATCGCCTTCGCGCTCCTCTTCAACGTCCTGCTCTTCGTCGTCGCCCCGCTCGTCCTGACCAACGCGCTCTTCATCGGCGCCGGCTGGGCGACGCCCGTGCAGAGCACGACGGACGCCCCCGCCGCCGTCGAGCGCACTGCCGAAGCTCAGACGACGACGGCGACGGCCCCGACGACAACGGCCGGCGACGCCTGGTACAAGCGCGCCTACGACTCCGCCCGCTCGTACCTGCGGCCCGTCCGCCCGTCCGTCGCCTTCAACCTCGTGGACGGCATGATAAGGATGGCCTTCTTCCTCATCATGATCTTCAGCTTCTCGCTCATGAAGGACATCCGCCGCGTCTTCGAGTACCACGGCGCCGAGCACAAGACGGTCTTCACGTGGGAGGCCGGCCTGCCCCTGACGGTCGAGAACGCCCGCCCGCAGCCGCGCCAGCACCCGCGCTGCGGGACGAGTTTCCTGATGGTCGTCATGATCGTCTCCATCGTCCTCTTCTCGGTCGTCAAGTTCGACTCGCTGCTCTACAACATGCTGGTGCGCGTCGCGCTCATCCCCGTCATCGCCGGCATCTCCTACGAGATCATCCGGCTCTCGGCGCAGAAGGAGGGCGGCCTTATCTTCAAGCTCATCACGCGCCCCGGCGTCTGGCTGCAAAACATCACGACCAAGGAGCCCGACGACTCGCAGCTCGAAGTGGCGCTCGTCGCCCTCAAGGAGGCTTTGAAGCTGGAGCCGAAACAGGAGGAGGCGGCGCTGGCGCCCCTCTCGTAAAAGCCATGTTAGAGAAACTTGACCACATCGAAGCGCGCTACGAAGCACTGACGGAAGAGCTCTCCTCGCCCGAGGTCTACTCCGACCAGGCGGCCTACGCCAAGCTCAACAAGCAGCACCGCTCCCTCGGCGAGATCGTCAAGAAGTACCGCGAGCTGAAGCAGATCAAGTCCGAGCTTTCGGGCGCGAAGGAACTTTCCGACTCGGCCGACGACGACGAGATGAGGGAGCTTGCGCGCGCCGAGACGGCAGACCTCGAAGAGCGCCTTGAGAGGGCGGAAGAGGAGTTGCGCATCCTCCTGCTCCCGCGCGACCCGAACGACGAGAAGAACGTCGTCCTCGAAATCCGCGCCGGCACGGGCGGCGACGAGGCGTCGCTCTTCGCCGCCGAGGTGCTCAGGATGTACGGGCGCTACGCCGAGCGCCAGGGCTGGAAGATGGAGATTCTCGACGCCTCCGAGTCCGGCATCGGCGGCCTCAAGGAAGCCGTCGCCGTCATCGAGGGCGACAAGGTCTACTCCAGGCTCAAGCACGAGTCGGGCGTCCACCGCGTCCAGCGCGTCCCGCAGACCGAAGCCTCAGGCCGCATCCACACCTCGGCCATCACCGTCGCCGTCCTCCCCGAGGCCGAAGAGGTTGACGTTAAGATCAACCAGAACGACCTGCGCATCGACACCTTCTGCTCCTCCGGCCCCGGCGGCCAGTCCGTCAACACCACCTACTCGGCGGTGCGCATCACGCACCTGCCGACCGGCGTCGTCGTCTCGATGCAGGACGAGAAGTCGCAGATCAAGAACCGCGAGAAGGCGATGAGGGTTTTGCGCGCGCGGCTGCAAGAGCTGGAGGAGCAGAAGCAGCACGAGGCGCAGGCCAGCGAGCGCCGCTCGCAGGTCGGCTCGGGCGACCGCTCCGAGAAGATTCGCACCTACAACTTCAAGGAGAACCGCGTCTCGGACCACCGCATCGGCCTCACCATCCACCAGCTCAACCTCGTCATGGAAGGCGCCCTCGACGAGATCATCAACGCCCTCGTCACGCACTACCAGGCCGAGAAGCTGAAGTCCGAGACAGTCGCCGCTTAGCCGGACGAGGGTCCGGGACCGAAACAGGAAGGCCGCGCACGAACCCGTGCGCGGCCTTCCTGATTTTTAACGCGGCGGCCTCCGGCTCAGCCTTTAATCTCCGCGACGGCCTCGGCGGCCTCGGCGTCGAGCGGCGCGACCTCGGCGGGCGTCTCTTCGTCGTCGCCTTCGAGGCGGCGCTGGCGGTGGACGGTGCCGTCGGACTCGAAGATGTAGGCGGAGGGG
>DATHBF010000321.1:0-10724 GCA_035296285.1 Pyrinomonadaceae bacterium
AGGAGCGCGGCCTCTACTTCGCGGGCGAGTGGGACCCGCGCTACGCGCCGCTCTTCTCCTCGCGCGACCCCGGCGAGAAGGAGTTAAAGGGCTCGACGCTGGTCGCGCGCGTCGGCCGCGGCACCTACGTCTACACGGGCCTCGCCTTCTTCCGCCAACTCCCGGCGGGCGTCCCCGGCGCCTACCGCCTCTTCGCCAACATGATCTCGGCCGGTAAAAAGTGAAGCGAGAAACGGAACGACAGGAAGCGCCGGTTGAAGAGCCGCCCCCGTTCGGCGGGAGCTGGCCGTTCCTCTACGCCGTCGTGCTCCTGACGCTGGCGGCGCTGGTCGTCCTCTTCTACGTCTTCACGAGGGCCTTCCGGTGAGGGCGCTCGACTGGGCGGTGCTCGTCGCCGCGATGGCCGGCATCACGCTCTACGGCCTCTGGAAGGGGCGGCGCACGCGCGGCCTCGAAGACTTCCTCGTCGCCGACCGCCGGATGCGCTGGCACCACGTCGCGCTCTCCATCATGGCGACGCAGGCCAGCGCCATCACCTTCCTCTCCACGCCGGGCCAGGCGTTCACCGACGGCATGCGCTTCGTCCAGTTCTACTTAGGGCTGCCCGTCGCCATGGTCGTCCTCTCCGTGACGGCCGTGCCCGCCTTCCGCCGCCTCAAGGTCTACACGGCCTACGAGTACCTGGAAGGGCGCTTCGACCTGAAGACGCGCACGCTCGCCGCCGGCCTCTTCCTCATCCAGCGCGGCCTCTCGACCGGCGTCTCCGTCTACGCGCCCTCGCTCATCCTCTCGGTCATCATGGGCTGGGACATCCGCGTCGTCATCTTCATCATCGGCGGCACCATCACGCTCTACACCGCCCTGGGCGGCGCGAGGGCCGTGGACAACACGAACTTCCTCCAATTCCTCATCATCATGGGCGGCATGTTCATCGCCTTCTTCACGCTCGTCTCGCTGCTGCCGGCGGACGTTTCTTTCATTGAGGCGACGCACGTCGCCGGACGCCTCGGGCGACTGAACGCCATAGACTTCTCCTTCGACGCGACGAACCAGTACAACTTCTGGTCGGGCCTCATCGGCGGCTGCTTCCTCGCGCTCTCCTACTTCGGCACCGACCAGTCGCAGGTGCAGCGCCTTCTGACCGGCGAGTCGGTGACGCAGAGTCGCTTAGGGCTGCTCTTCAACGGGCTGGTCAAGGTGCCGATGCAGTTCTTCATCCTCTTCCTCGGCGCCCTCGTCTTCGCCTTCTACCAGTTCACGCAGCCGCCCGTCTTCTTCAACCCCGTCGAGCTTGAGCGGGCGCGCGCGGGGCCGCGCGCCGACGAGCTGCGCGCGATAGAGGGCGAGTACGCCGCCGCCTTCGACGCCAAGCTCGCCGAGGCGCGCGCGCTCGTCGGGGCTTTAAGGGCGGGGGACGAGGGGGCCGAGCAGGAGGCTTCCGAAAGGCTTCGCGCTGCCGACGAGAGGGCGAAGCAGGTGCGCGGCCGCGCCGTCGCCGTGCTCAAGGACCAGAACCCGAAGCCGGAGGACACCAACTACGTCTTCCTCAACTTCGTCACGCACTACATGCCGGCCGGCGTGGTGGGTTTGGTGCTCGCGGCCGTCTTCTTCGCCTCGATGTCGTCGAACGCTTCGGCCCTGAGCGCGCTCGCCTCCTCGACCGTCGTCGACGTGCAGCGGCGGCTGACCCGCCCGCGCGAAGACGAGCGTTATTACTTCTTGTCGTCGAAGCTGGTGACGGTCTTCTGGGGCCTCTTCGCCGTCGCGTTCGCGCAGTACGCCGGCCAGCTCGGCTCGCTCGTCGAGGCCGTCAACCGCCTCGGCTCACTCTTCTACGGCACCATCCTCGGCATCTTCCTCCTCGCCTTCTACTTCAAGCGCGTCGGCGGCACGGCCGCCTTCGTCGGCGCGCTCGCGGGCGAGTTGGTCGTCCTCTACTGCTTCTACCGCACGCCGCTCGCCTTCCTCTGGTACAACGTCGTCGGCGCCGTCACGGTCGTCCTCGTCGCGCTCGCCGTCAACCCCTTCACCGGCAAGCCGAATAAGTTCGCTGAGAATAATTCCCCGAAATTAAATGCATCTGGGGGAAAGAATTAATTGCTAATTAACCCAAGTTGTCAGTCCGCCACCCAAATAACGTAAGTTTTTCGTGAAGTGAGTTGTAGAGCATCATAAAACTTACGGTCGGCGGTGACGAGTTGACATCCCTGTTTTATCGCGGCGGCAAGGTACATACAATCGTAAACCGTCCTCCCGGTGCTCTGCGCAAGAGTGAGGGCGTCAGGGAACACGTCAAGGGCAGAAATAAGAGTAATCGGAGCCTGCTTTAGTTCCAGCGCTATCTGAAATGCTTCCGCTTCAGTTATTTCTTTCAGGCGCGTCTTTTTCCAAAGGATATTTCCGACCTCGGATAGAAGTAACTCGGGGGCGTAGAGAATGTGTGAAGGGTCAAGCCAACGCTTAGCTTCTGCCTCAAGAATCTCTGGCACGAACCACTTAATTGCTACGCTGGCATCAATAACGTAGTCAGTCATCGTGCGCGATTCTCACGCAGAAGTTCCGCACTGTCACTGTGCTCGCGCCCTTCAAGCTCACGGCTGATGCGCTCCGCGCGCGCGCGGAACCTCGCCATCTTCTGAGCGTGTGCGCTGTCATCGCGCGCCTCAGTACGGCGTCCTTCTTTACTCTTTAATGCTCGCTCATCTAGTTTCGCCATCTGCTTATCCTCTGCCGAATATCAGAAAGTAAACTATTACAAGTGTAACAACTACACTAACGCTATCACAATAAAGAAGAAACGCCCGCCGGCCCCGCGGCCTGACGGGCGTTCGCTCGCGCGTCGCTCGGCTCCGTTCTGCGCTCAGTCCCGGCGCAGGAAGATGGTGTCGTAGTGGCAGACGTATTGGAAGCCGGCGCGGCGGTAGAAGTTCTGCGCCGCCTCGTTGCGCTCGTTGACGAGGAGGCAGACCGAGCCGACGCGCCGCAGCAACTCGTCCGTCAGCCGCGCGAGGCAACCGAGCCCGCGGCCGCGCCCGCGCTCGCCCTCGCCGACGTAGACGCCTTCGAGATAGACGACCTGCTCGGTCTCGCCCTCGACCTCGGCCTTGAAGACCAGCCCGCCGCCTTCCGTCACCACCCACGAACGGCCGCGCTCGACGCGGCGCTCGCAGCGGCGGCGGAAGCCCTCGGGGTCGCGCGCGAGCGGGTTGACGCCGCTCTCCTCCTCGGCCATCCGCGCCTGCACGGGGATTATCAGCTCAACGTCTTCGAGCGTGGCGCGGCGCAACCCCTGGCCTTCGCCGCGCGGGCCTTGCGTGGGGCGTTCGAGCTGGAAGAGCAGCTCGCGGCAGGCGAGGCGCATCGGCTGTGAGCCGCGCTCGCTGTAGTGCGCCCAGAAGTCGGCTACGGGCCCGGACTCGCCGAGGACCATGTGGAGGCCGGCGCGGCCCTGGGCGGCGCGTGCCAGCGCGCGCAGCGCCCGCGGCGTGCGCGCGTCGAAGAGCGTGGCGTGGCCGACGAGCGCGACGCCTTCGAGGCGGCCCCTCTCGTCGCGGTAGCCGTAGAAGGTGCCGCGGTTGAGCGGGCTCTCCAGGCCGTTGTCGCGCATCAGGCTCAGGAGGTTGACGGCGTGCAGGGGGCGCTCCGAGAGGAAGCTGCGCGCCTCGGCCTCGTCCCCGGCCGCCAGTGGCTCGGCCCGCGTCGAGCGGACCCGGAGCGGCGCGAAGGCGGCGTAGAAGCCTTCGGCGGTCGTCTCGTGTGTCGGCGGCGTGGTCTGGAGCATCAATTCACCTGAGCTGCGGGGGGGCGGGTAAGTTCGTCAACGGTTCGCGTGCGTCGGCGGCGGGGGCCGGGGCTACGGCACGGCCGCCATGTAGGCCGTGTTGTCGCCGTTGACGAGGACGTTGGTGCCCGTGATGGTGTCGCTCAGGAGGACGCCGTCGGCTAACAACACCCCGTCGCTCAGGAGCACCCCGTCGCACAGTATGACGCCGTCGGCCAGCAGCACGCCGTCGGCCAGCAGCACGCCGTCGCTCAGGAGCACGCCGCTGCCGCGCAGCAAGTAGCTGATTGCGGTGCCGGTGCCGAGCACGCCGCCCGCGCTCGTCATGATGTTCTTGCCGAGCACGACGCCGGCCGTCAGCTTCGTCGAGTCTTTGACGACGAGGCCGTTCGACTGGATGACGAGGTCGTTGTTGATGTGGTTGGCGAGGCGGTAGCCCTCCTGAAACTTCGTGACCAGCTCGGCGCCGGTGCCGTGGGTGAAGTCGAAGGTGATGCCCTGCGCCCAGACGTAGTTGCGGTCAACGATGTAGGTCTGCGCCGCGGGGAGCGCGGCCGTCAGCATCGCGGCGCCGACCGGGGCCGCGGCCTGGTCGAGGTCGCGGCGCACGAGGTCGGCGAGGCGGACGGCGCCCGCCACGTTGAGCTGGCCCGCGCCCTGCTCCAGCGCGTTGAAGTTCTTGAGCGGCGTGGCCGTGTACTGCAAGAGCGCCCTGGCCATGCCGGCCGTCAGTTTCGGGTTGACCTCGAACATGAGCGCGGCCGCGCCCGCCACCTGCGGCGCCGCCATCGAGGTGCCCGACAGGTACATGAAGTCCTTCTCCTGCGCCGCGTCGTTGTAGGCGTTGACCTGGCCGTAGCTCGACTTCAGGGTGTTCGGGTACGCCTCGGCCGAGATGAGCTTGTTGCCGGGGGCGACGAGGTCGGGCTTGACGAGGTTGTCGTAACGCTTGGCGCCGGCCGCGTCGGTCCAGGAGCCCCGCGTCGGGCCGCGCGACGAGTAGGTGGCGACGGTGTCGTCGGCGCGCGTGTCGGTGCCGAAGGTGTTCGTGGCGCCGACGGTGATGGCGTGCGGGCTGGTGCCGGGCGAGTGGATTTGGCCGTAGGACTTCTGGCCGACGGCCGTTTTGCCGTTGTTGCCGGCGGCGGCGACGACGACGATGCCGAGGTGGTAGAGGCGGCGGACGGCGTTGCAGACGGGGTCGTTCGTGTAGGACTCGACGGCCGGCGCGCCCAGAGAGACGTTGACGACCTTGATGTTGTAGGCGGCGTGGTTGGCGGCGACCCAGTCGAGGGCGGCCAGCACCCAGGAGGTCTGGCCCTTGCCCTTCGAGTCGAGCACGCGCAGGTCAACGAGCTTGGCGTCGGTGGCGACGCCGCTGTAAGCGCCGCCCTTGACGCGGTCGAAGCCGGCGGCGAGCCCGGCGACGTGCGTGCCGTGGCCGAAGGGGTCGTCGGTGCGCGCCTCGGTGGTGACGAAGTTCTTGTTGAAGACGACGCGGCTGGCGGTGCCGGCGGCGTCGAGGAAGGCGGCGTGCTGGTCGTAGATGCCGGAGTCAACGACGGCGATGCCGACGCCCGTGCCGTTGAGCTGGGTGATGGTGCTGTAGGTCTGCGCCTTGGCGGCGTCGGCGCCGGTCGCGCGCGAGACGTGGCCGAGCACCTGGGTCTCCTGGTCGGGCGAGACGAAGCTGACTTCGTCATACGAGGCCAGCTCCTCGACGGCCGAGGCGGGCAGCTCGACGACGGCCATGCCGAGGGTCTTAAGCTCCTTGCGGACGCGCACGCCGTTCCTGTTGAGCAGCGAGCTGAGGCCGCCGCTCATCTTGCCGTTGAGCTGGAGGACGACCTGCACGCGCTCGCCGCCGCCGTGGCCGCGGCGCTCGCGGAGGGCGGCCGAGACCTTGCTGCGGTTGAGCTGCGCGCCCCGGTCGTCGTCCGACGCGCGGCCGCTGTTGCCGGAGTGGGCGCGCGCCTCGCGGACCGCCCCCGCGCCGCAGAGTGAGAGCAGCAGCGAGGCGCAGGTCACGAGGGCAAAGATTCTCGACTTCGTCTTCATCGTTTCGGGGCTCCTTGGGCGAAGTGCGCCGCGGCCGACAATGCAGCCGGCGTACCAAAGGCACTTCCGGGCCGGAAGACGTGGAAAGCGAAGACGTTATGAGGGGTTCTGGAAGAGGCGGCGGCGGGGGCGTTCGAGCGTTTTGACGACGGCGGTCAGAATGAAGAGCGGCGCGTGGTCAGGTTGATTTGAAGGGCTAAAGGAGGCGGGCGGGTCGAAGTTTACGCGCCGCATTCGGTCACGCAAACCACGCCCGCCCGCGGAAGGCTTCCAGAAACTCTACGGCTTCGACTTCAAGTCGGCGATGCGCTTCTCAAGGTCGGCGATGGTGTTGGCGTCAATGCCGGAGTTGGGCGCCTTGGCGATCCGGAGCGCCTTCTCGGCGGCGGCGATGGCGTCGGCGTTCCTGCCCATGCCGCCGAACACGCGGGCGCTCGTGTAGAGGTTGCCGAAGGTCTCCTTCGTCTTCAAGGACTTCTCAAGCCACTGCATGGCCTCTTCGTGGTTGGCCGTCAGGTTGTTGAGGAAGACGTAGTTGGCGGCCTGCAAGGGCGTGCGCCAGTCGTCGGCCCCGGCGCGCGAGACGGCGTCGCGCAGCTTCGCGACCGTCAGCCCCTTCACGTCCTTGACCTCGACCGTGAAGGGCACGCGCAAGCGTTCCCAGCGGATGCTGACCTGCGCCGAAGACTCGCCCGTCGGCTCGATCCCGAAGGCGAGCAACTCCTGCGAGTCGGCCGTCGTCTCGGGCTTGGCCTTCACGCGGAGCACGTCCTTCTTCTCGTCGTAGGCGAAGCTGCCCCACTGGCCGGGGTCGCCGTTGAAGATGATGGTCCACTCGGCGGGGCCGGGGATGGTGTGCAGGCTGTAGGTGCCGGCCTTGAGCGGCTGGCCGTTGACGAGCACGTCGTCCGTCACCTGGAAGGTGGTGGCCTCGTTGGCGCCGGTGCGCCAGACGCGGCCGTAAGGGACGATTGCCGCATCCTTGGCGCGGGCGCGCGAGTCGTCGAGCGTGGCGGTGCCGGCGGCGGCGGCGGCCGGCGGGTCGCCCCAGATTTTGCGCCCCTTCACGCCGGGCCGGCTGTAGGTGATGGTCACGTCGGTGACGCCGAGCGTCTGCATGACGCTCGCCTTCGGGCTCGGGCGCGGCGTGCGCACCTGCGCCTGCACGGCGACGGCGGCGCAGCACAGCGCCAGCGCGGCCGAGGCCGCGAGCCTCGCGAATAGTCTCGGGTAAATCATCTCGCTACACCTCACTTCTGATCGGTTGAGATAAGGTCCTTTTGCGGGCCGAGATGGTAACAGAAAAGGGGCGGGAAAGTTATTGCGAGTTGTAAAATTCTCTCCCGCCGGGCGTGAGTATGGACGCGCGCACCGCCGCGCCGCTATCATCGGGGCCTCGCCGGGAGGAGCACGGATGACCGATGAACAACAGACGGCGGCGCGGGCCGGGGAGGACGCCCTGGCGGGCGCGCGCCTCGCCTTCGTCGGCGCCGGGACGATGGCCGAGGCGATGGTGGCCGGCCTGCTGCGGCGCGGCCTCGTCGCGCCCGCGCAGGTGACGGGCAGCCACCCGCGCGCCGCGCGCCGCGAGGAGCTGAAGGCGCGCTACGGCGTCCGACTCCTTGAGTCCAACCGCGAGGCGGCCGGGGGCGCCGACGTGGTCGTCCTCGCCGTCAAGCCGCAGCGGGCCGCGCGCGTCCTCGAAGAGTTGAGGGGCGCCTGCCGCGAGGGGCGGCTCGTTCTCTCAATCGTCGCGGGCCTTCGCGCGGCGACGATAGCGGACGAGCTGGGCCACGCCGCCGTCGTGCGCGCGATGCCGAACACGCCCGCGCAGATCGGCCGCGGCATCACGGCCTGGACGCCGACGCCGCAGGTGACGGGGTCGCAGTTGGCGGCCGTGCGCGCGCTGCTCGGGGCGCTGGGGCGCGAGATGCAGGTCGAGAACGAGAACATGATCGACATGGCGACGGCGCTCTCGGCGACGGGGCCGACCTACATCTTCATGATGATGGAGGCGCTGGTGGACGCGGGCGTCCACATGGGCTTCTCGCGCCACGTCTCGCAGGAGCTGGTCGCCGAGACGATGCTCGGCTCCGTGCTCTTCGCCATGGAATCGCACAAGCACCCGGCCGAGCTGCGCAACATGGTCACGTCGCCCGGCGGCACCTCGGCCGAGGCCATCTACCAGATGGAGAAGGGCGGCCTTCGCACCGTCCTCTCCAAAGCCGTCTACGCCGCCTACCAGCGCGCCGTCGCGCTCGGGCGGAAATAAACACTGATAGGGATCACAATGACTGAAGCAAATAGCTCGCTGCCACTCTGGGCTCTCGAAGTTGCATCGGAATTCCGTCCTGACGCAGACGCGGTTATCGCACCAGGCGACTGCCTAGAGACGCTTAGCGGGCTGCCCGAGGGGTTCGCGCAGCTCATCATCACCTCCCCCCCTTACAATCTCGGTAAGGAATATGAGACGACAACGGGGCTCGACAGTTATCTGGACGCGCTCCACCCCGTCGTTGATGAGCTAGTGCGCATTCTTTCGCCAGCGGGTTCACTATGTTGGCAAGTCGGGAACTACGTCGAGAAGGGTGAGGTCTTTCCCCTGGACATCTTCTATTACCGTCTATTCAAGGAGCGTGGCTTCAAACTGCGGAACCGCATTATCTGGCATTTCGAGCACGGCCTGCACGCCTCTAGGAGATTCTCAGGACGCTACGAAACTTTGCTCTGGTTCACTAAGAGCGACGCTTATACTTTCACTCTCGATTCGGTGAGGGTGCCCTCAAAATATCCCGGTAAGACCCATTTCAAAGGCGCGAAGAAAGGTCAGCCGTCTGGAAATCCCCTGGGTAAGAATCCGTCTGACATCTGGCACATCGTAGCCCGTGACTTTGAGACGGCCCTCTGGAATATTCCGAATGTTAAGGCAAACCACCCCGAAAAGACGATTCACCCCTGCCAGTTTCCCATCGAGTTGGTCGAGCGCTGCGTGCTCGCGTTGACGGATGAGGGCGACTGGGTCCTTGACCCCTTCTCCGGCGTCGGTTCCGCCCTGCTCGCAGCGCTTAAAAACAAACGCAAGGCTTTCGGGTGCGAGAAGGAAGAGGACTACATCCGCATTGGCCGGCAGCGGATAGCCGACCTCGCTTCCGGTAAGCTCCGCTACCGGCAACTCGGTAAGCCTGTCCACCAACCGACAGGGCGAGAGAAGGTCGCCCAGGTTCCGCTGGAGTGGCTATCAAGCGAGGCAAACGGATGAGGCTTGCCGCACAGTTTTCATTCAAGGGCGGGCTTGAGGAGGTTAACGCGCGCTACCCGCGTTTGCTCGCCGAAGTGTTGGACGCTGTCCGCGCCATTGACGCGTCGCGGGCTCGGACGAAGGTCAGCGAAGAGCAGAGCATGCCGGGGCGGATGCTTTACAGCCCGGTGGCGCTCAACGTGGCTTTCAAAGACCAACTCTACCCGGCCGGGTGGAAGAATTTGAAGGTTGACTGTGACTACCCGACGGAATACTACCTCGAAGATTATGAGCACCGTTCGCCCATCAAAGGCGCATTCCGTGACATGGACTTCATAAAGGATCGACTCGGGGTGGAGGTACAGTTCGGCAAGTATTCCTTCATGGTCTATAACGTCTGCGCTAAGATGACCATCTTCCACAACCTCGGTTTCATTGATTGCGGGATCGAGATCGTACCCGTTAAGCGATTGGCGCGAGAGATGTCATCCGGCGTCTCATACTTTGAACAATTTGTATGGGACTTGCGACAGCGCGGCGTCGCCGACATCGACATACCGGTTTTAATCCTCGGGATTGATGCATGAGGTCGCATCATCTACCAGCGCGCCGTCGCGCTCGGCAGGAAGTAGGGAGGAGGAGAGATGAGAAGAACGCTGGCCGCAGTCATTTTGTCGTTGGCCGCCGAGCGGCGGCGCGTGGGCGCAACAGGCAGGGGCTCAGACGAACGCGGCGGCCGCGCGTGCGGAGTTGGCCGCGGGCACGCGGGCTTACGGCGCGGGCGACTACGCCGCGGCCGAGCGGCACTTCCGCAAGGTGCTCGAACTCGACCCCTCGGTCAAGGACGTGCGCCTCTACATCGCGCGCTCGGTCCAGCGGCAGTACAGGCCCGGCGCGCAGACGCCCGAGAACGTCGCCGCAGGCGAGAGGGCCGTCGCCGCCTACCAGGACATCCTGGGCCAGGACCCCTTGAACGAGGACGCCTACAAGGCCGTCCTCTTCCTCTACGGGCAGATGAGGAACGAGGAGAAGGTCCGCGAGGTGCTCTTGCGGCGGGCCGAGACCGACGCGCTCCCGCCCGAGCGCCGCGCCGAGGCTTACACGATTCTCGCCAGCAAGCAGTGGCAGTGCTCCTACGACATCACCGAGCAGAAGGAGAACAAGGAGACCGTCAACGAGTCCGACAAGGTCGTCATCAAATACAAGATGCCGGCCGATTCGTCCGACTTTTACAAGGCGCGGGCGTGCGCGACCGAGGGGCAGCGGCTGGCGGAGCTGGCCGTCGGGCTCGACCCGAACAGCGGGCAGGCCCTGGCCTACAAGACGAACCTGCTGCGCGAGGCCGCGAAGCTTTCCGAGATGGAGGGCGACACGGCCGGGGCGGCCGAGTACACGCGGCAGTACGAGGCGGCGCTTCAGGCTCACAACACGATGACGGGAGTGCCGCGCGAGAAGGCCGGGGGGGGCAACGACGTGCAGCGTTCTCTGGATTCGGGCGACGCGCCGCCGTCCGCGCCGGGGCCGACACCCAAGATGGTCTCGGGCGGCATCCTGAACGAGAAGGCCGAGAGCAAGCCGCTACCCGCCTACCCGCCCATCCTAAGGGCAGAGGGCGTCGAAGGCACCGTGACGGTGCACGTCTTAGTT